>CALDTL010000022.1 GCA_937923965.1 uncultured Caulobacterales bacterium | reverse complement strand
AAGGCGAAAAACAAACCCCAATACAAAAAATCATGAAACAGATTCTTGAATTTGCCTTTTGTAAATTTTCCCATTTGGGCAGACTAGGCAGTTTCCGTTAAATTGTTACAAATGATACGAGTTCGCCAGCGTCCTAAACTCGCTTCATCCAAGCCACTCAACAGGCCTAGATCCGCCAGCCATCCATTGATGCCGAAGGAGATTAGGATTAGGGCCATAAGCGATATGAAACACGTCGCATTTTTTTGGATGGCGCTTGTCGTAACAGGCTACAAACCCAACACCGCCTCAGACCCGAGCCCAGTCGAGCAGGGCGCGCCGGAAACCCTCATGTCCTATACCGCCTCCGAATGGGAGCCGAGTTGGAGCCTTAAGCTCATCGACGGAAAGCGAATCGAATTTCGGCAGCTCGACCCCGTCGGCGGTACCGATATGATAGCGGATGTCTATCTGGTCACCCGTCAAACATCGCGCGCCGACGGCTGGACGGTTGTCGGGGAGAGCGAAAAGGGCGGCCTCACATTTACCACCAAAAATATGAGCGCAAAAGGCGGCTGCACCCATAGCGCCTCTGGCTTGACCCACCGCGACAGCGTCACCGTCCAATCCCCGCTAAAACAGTGGCGCGGCTGCGGCGGCCCGGAACTTTAAGGCCAGAACCATAGCGATGCCGCTGCATCGGTTGCAGAGATTATAAATTGCCCGCTTTTGGATTAGATGCCAAATACAGAGTATGAAAACATACATCCGAACCGTTTTTGCCTGCTCTGCCTTGGGCCTTATCGCGTGCGGGGGCGATAGCGGCAGCTCATCCTCCGGCAATATGGGACCTTCAACCCCGCCTTCAAGCGCTCAGCCCGACCTGACTGTTTCCACCACGAGCATCACCTATAGCAGTAAGCGCTTTAGAGACCTCCCGGACAGACAGCGCATAGAACTCACATATGATCCTGCCGTGGTTGATTATGTTTCTGGGCGAGTTACGGGGTTGGTTCAGATCGGCGACTTGGTCCCTGGGGCCTCGAACAACCTTTTCAGGACCTCTTACGATGGCAATGCCCCGTCTCAATTTATCGAAGTTTTTCCCATATATATGCAAATGGAGGGCGGCACCTATGTCGATGAAATCATCTTGGAGGCTATTCTCTTAGACGGCACGGTCGGAGATGCCATCACCGTAGATCTGACGCTCGTGCATGAACCCACGACCCCCGTTACGGTTGACTTAAATGACCCCGAAGATGCTATTGTTGAAATGACGGAGGGCGGCCCGCCCGTTCGAATCCCCGTCACTTTAAATGCTGGCAATGTCGTCAGGTGGAAATCTAACCCGACCAGATTTGCTCAAGATGGCTCCGTTAACGTGGTGACAACCGATCCAATTGAAGGCGTCGGAACAGAGCAGGTTGATATCGTCATTACCCCGACAGATACGCTCATCGAGACCTTGAAAGACGATGGGTTTTTTAATCTTCCCATTCAATTTGAAGATATCGACGCCTCGAGAAACTTCCAAAACTGGACTCAAATTTATATAGAGGCCCGATTGTCGGACCCAGCTGCCGGAAATTCAACCGAATAAGAGCGGTTCAGGCGTTAACAATGAAGCATAGCCGCCGAGATCTAAGGCTCATCCCATCGCAAAAAAGAAACTCATAAAAGAGACCGATCTCTATGGCCCGGTAAAGGCGCATTTCAGCGCGATGGGCTATGAAGTGAAAGGCGAGGTTGGGGCGGCGGATTTGGTCGCGGTGCCTTTTCGGGGCGACGATGATCCCGTTATTATCGAATTAAAAACCAGCTTCACCCTGTCGCTATTTCATCAAGCGATAAATCGCCAAAGCATGACCGATCAGGTCTATATCGCCGTGCCGCGAAAATCGGGGAAGGCGGCGATGACAGCGATCCGGCGCAATAAAATGCTCTGCCGCCGCCTTGGGCTCGGGCTCATCACGGTGCGCCTGAAAGACAGCGCCGTCGTGGTCCACTGCGAGCCGGGGCCCTTCACGCCGCGCAAAATTAAAGCGCGCAAAACTAAACTTCTCTCCGAGTTCGAGTCCCGCCACGGGGACCCAAACACAGGCGGCATGACCTCGGCGGGGATGATGACCTCTTATCGGCAGGGCGCATTGCGATGTGCCAAAGTCCTGCATGATGAAGGCGCGTGCAAAGCGTCCTATGTCGCGAAAATGGCGGGCTTTGATAAAGCGCGAAACTGTATGGCGGATAATCACTATGGCTGGTTCGAGAAAATTGACCGGGGCGTTTACGGCTTAACCCGCGAAGGCGCGCAAGCCCTAGAGGATCATGCCGAGCTGATTGCGTCTATGATGTAGCCAGCCGGTCGGGGGAGGGCGTCACGCCGCTTGCTATTTCGGTCTTCCTTTCACATGGTGCTCGCATGAGCGCACATATTTTACATGCCTGCAGTCTGGTAGGGGACGGCACGGGACAAGTCCTCACAGGCGGGGCGGTCTCCGAGACGATAAAATCTGACACACTCGCATGGGTGCATTTAGATGCCGCCGATCCAAAAACAGCGGACTGGCTCGTGGCGGAGCTTGATTATCTCGATCCCTTTGTTGTCGAGGCCTTAACCGCCGAGGAAACCCGCCCGCGTATGGTGTCCGTCGGCAACGGCGCAATCCTTATTCTGCGCGGCGTAAATCTGAACAGCGGCGCGGACGCCGAGGACATGATCTCCATCCGGCTCTTCATCGACGAGGCCCGGATTATCAGTCTCCAGCGCCGTGACCTGCGCGCCGTTGGCGATATTCAGAAAAAACTTATGGCGGGAACTGGGCCCAAATCTTCCGGAGAATTTCTAACTCAAATCGTCACAAGATTAACGGACCGCGTTGAGTCAAAACTGACGGATCTCGACGACCTCATCGATGATACCGAAGAGAAGCTCATCGAAAATCCACATAAAGGCTTGCGCGCCGACATCACCAATCTGCGCAAGAAAGCCATATTATTTCGCCGCTATCTCGCGCCGCAACGCGAGGCCATTTCTCAGCTTATCATGACAGAGCTTCCTTGGCTCTCGGATGGCCAAAGACGATATCTTCGCGAGAGCTTGAATAATATCATCCGCTATATCGAGGAGCTGGACTCCATGCGAGAGCGCGCCCAAATCGTAAAAGAAGAACTGACCAATCTCGTGGCCGACCGCATGAATAAGAACACCTATGTGCTCTCCGTCATCGCCGCCATCTTTCTGCCGCTTGGGTTTTTAACCGGACTCTTTGGGATCAATATTGGCGGCATGCCCGGCGTTGACAGCCCTATGGCCTTTGCGGCTTTTAACATCTTCCTCGTCGTGATTGTCTTGGGGCAAATTCTACTCTTCCGAAAGATGAAGTGGTTCTGATAGCTTGCCTCAACCGTCCGTTTTCATCGTGATGACACGTTGAGGGAAGGGTATTTCAATCTTCGCAGCCCCCAACGCTTCGAAAACCTCAATACGAAGTTCCGACGTGCGGGCGAACCATCTGTCGGATGGCAGCCATACCCGGCAATTGAAATTCACCGAGCTATCGCCGAAATTCATCACATAGGCTTCCGGCGGAGTCGGTGCGTCGGTGATCCGATCTGCCGCGGCGGCTAGCGTCTCCAACAGCACCGACTGCGCGCGGCGTAAATCCGTGTCATAGCTGACCCCAATGTCCAATCGAAATTGGCGCGTTGCATTTCGCGCGTAATTCTGAATACGGCCTTCCCAAACCCTAGAGTTGGGCACAAATTGAAGAATACCGTCAGCGGTTTTTAGCGTCGTGGCAAAAAGCCCCACTTCCGTAATCATGCCGGACGTGTTGGGCAGGTCAACAAACTCTCCCACTTTTATAGGTCGCAAGACCAATAAGAAAATCCCGGAGGCAATATTTGAGAGCGTGTCTTTCAGCGATAGACCAATCGCCAAACCCGCTGCGCCAAAGATTGCGATCAGAGAGGAGGCCGGAACACCGAGCTTGATGAGCACCGCATAAAGGGTCATCGCTATAATGACATAGAAGAAAGTCGATGCGATGACAGGCTTTAAGGTCGCGTCCAAATGCGAGCCGCCAAACCTAGAGCCGCGAATGCGTTTTTGCACCCAGCGCCCAACAAGAATGCCGAGACAAAAAATGAACACGGCGGAAATCAAGTTCATAGACAAACTCCACAGGAACGGAAATTGCTCCCGCGCATAGGTCCAATATTCAAGCGCCTGATCCATCATCTATCTCCGTTTCGCCGCATATCCCGCGAGTGCGGCCTTACGGGACGGACACGCGCACTGACTTACCGACGGTAAGATTATCAACGTCGAAAGGATAAATGTCGATATGTGTTTTTGACTCGAAAACGAGTTTAGTTTGATTATCCCCGTAGGTCTCAATATCTGGTGATCTCGAAATGCCGGATAGGATGTTCTTCAACGTCTTGCCGTCCGGTGTCATAACCCAAAGGTCTCTGGAAACAGACCCATCGGGGAGACTCTTCGCAACCGGCAAAAGAAATCCTGTCGTGATCGAAATTGTTTCGCCGTCGCTAGACGTCTCAGTTTTATTGACAGCTCTATACCCTTCGATTTCTTGTCCAGCATCAGGGAAGATCCAATGCGTGGTATCAGAGTTCAAATCAAAAACAGCGATATTCCGAAGTTGACTGGATGAGCCTGACCCAAACTTCGACCAACTGTCATTTCCGGCCCGCAGTTCAAAATAAGCGAAACCTTCTACTTTGTCATAATTATATTTGCCCGAGGCAGCCTTGAGCCGAAAAGTCCCTTCGGCCAGAATTGGTTCTGCCGTCGCCGACACAGGTGGAGGCGGCGTATCAGATTTACCAAAGTCAGAGATCAGGAAAATGGCTGAAAGTAGAGCCATCCCGACGAGGAAAAGACCCGCCACAAATAAAAAGACCCCATTGGCGCGCCATATAAATTTGAAAAACCGATTTTGTTCCATCTTTAATGCGTGGCGCGTTGCTATGTCTTTTTCAAGAAAATCCTTACCCGCTATCTCCGTTTCGCCGCATATCCCGCGAGCGCGAGGAGCAAGCGCGAGACAATTGACTCTATCGGCGCGCCCGCCGTTTTACTCGCGCGTTCGGCGGCTTGGCATTCCGCGAGGCTGCGCTTGAGCATCCGCAGACCCCAAATATCGAGCTGCGCCGAGAATGTCCGTTCCTGCATCATGAAGACAGGCGGACGCAGGCTTTTCATCGCCTGGCCCTTGGGCATCCCGCTATTCATCGCGATGGAGGCTTCGGTCAGGCGCATGATCTGGCGCTGCAGCCCAAAGAGAATCCCGATAGGACTGACCTTTCCGGCCACCGCGCGGCGATAGCTCGCGTCCATTGCATCAATTTGGCCTGACAACGCTTCTGTCACAATGGTATCAATAGACGCCGATTGCCCGCCTGCTGCGATGGTTTGAATATCAGCGAGGCTGACGACCGCGCCATCCACCGCGCCGTAGCCCTTATACAGCGCCATTTTTTCAATCTCGCCGCTAGCCAGGGCATGATCCCCCTCGAGCAGCGGCAGCCAATTTTCCAGCGCATCGGGCGAAATCGCAATCTTATGCGCGAACAGGCCCTCTTTAACTTGCGCGCGTAGGTCATTTGCATTGGCCGCATAGCACCCAATCGCCGCGAAATGTTTCGACGCCTCAACCGCTTTGCGAATGGCGGAGCGGGTGGTCATATCTCCCGCCTCAATAATGAGTTTCGCTTCCGCGCGGGACGGGTCGGTATCAAAACTTTTGATGAGCTTGGCGATCGCCGCCGCTTGGCGCTCATGGTCGAGGCGCAGCCGCACCAAACGCCCGCCTCCCAGCAAGCTCATCGCGCTCATTTCATCCGCCAGTTTTGCCGGGTCGCCGGAGAGATCATCCGCCGTAATTAGCGCCGCGCCGAAGGTCGGATCAACATCGGGCACAAAGATTTGCGCAAGCGCTGCGCCGCGCGACTTTACCCGCCCGCGGTCCGGGCCAAACAAGAGCACGCCGATAATGTCAGCAGGCGGCGCTGCGAGAAATCGGGTCTGGCGAGCGCCGGTTATCTTCATTTAATTGCGGTATTCATCAAACGGCATCAGGGATTTAGGGCGGCCAGCGCGCGGGCCAAATCTAAGACTAACTTATCCGCCGTTTCTTTCGCGGCCTGTTCCACACCGACATTATCCGCCGTGATCACGCCGTAAGGCCCCGCCGGCGCGCCAAAAGTCGACGTCGTGCTGGTCGCGCCGCGCTGCACGAGATCCCCTGTTTTCGTATCGAATAAATTCCACCGCGTGGAAATCGTAATATCGTAGCGCGACGCAATATCGGCGTCCGTCAAACCAAATCGAAGCCTGCGATAGGTCGGGGTGATCTCGACCCGATAGGGGGCCGCATCAGAGGCCGCACCGATCCGGTCGCGTAGCCGCTGGGTGATGAAAAATCCGGCCTGATTATCGATCACATCCGAGGCCTTTTGCATATCCACCTGAATATCAGCCAGCTTTGTTCCAGACACAGACGCGCTATGCATGGGCGTGAATCCACATCCGGATAAAATTAGGCCTGCCGAGAGGCCAAGGGCAATAAAACGAGCGCGTATCATG
>CALDTL010000021.1 GCA_937923965.1 uncultured Caulobacterales bacterium | reverse complement strand
ATAAATTGCATCCATTTACGGGCATTGCCGCCCTCGCTGGAGCCGCTCGGCACATTTTTGAACGCTTCAACAGCAGATAAGCGCGCCTTTGTGATCGGGGCTTCCGCCATTTGCGCATCAGACATATCGCAGCTCAGACGGTCCAAAGTATTCGTCTGGTCATAACGACAGTTCGCGATCAACATCCATGATTTGCCCGCATTATATCCGCGATTAATCGCTTCTCTGAAAGCACTCTCAGACTTTTGGCAATCACCTTCATTGTAAAGCGCCTCACCTAGATCGGCATATAGCTTGGCTTCGCCGGACTGACTGGCCGCCGCCTCAAGAATTGGGATTGCGCGCTTATATTCCCGCGCTTGGCGGAACAGGCCTGAGAGCTGCTTCAGCTTGTCAGGTGAGCGCGAGATCCGGTTCGCATTCATTTCCCGCTCGAGGATTTCAGCCGCTTGGTATGGCATGTCGTAGAAAGAATAATATTGAACGACCTTGAGCAGGTCAGCTTCAGACGTCAAAGCACCGCCAAGATAGAGCATTTTTGTGACTTCGAACGCCTCTTGCTCGCGGCCGCCATTGGCCAACATAGACGCCCAAGCATCCCATAGCGTTTTATCCTCGGGCCAGCGGTTGATCATCTGTTTCACGATATCGGCCTGGCGTCCCTGCATGCCCAAATTATTGAAAAGGAAGTTCAACAAGTCGAAATGCTTACGCTCCTTCGGGCTTGCCGCATTAAACCACTTCTCCGCCCAAGGCAGTGCGCGGCGATAATCTTCCGCTTGAACCCAAGCGTTGACGAGCAGATCCACATATTGCGGTTTCTGCTGTCCCCCAGAATTGAGATAGTTTTCGAGACGAGTTGCCCCCTCGCGGTACTGACCATTCCCAATCATTAACTGCGCGATGACAATTCTAATATTGTCCATTTCGCCAGGCAGAAGGCCGCCGGCATTAATGGCGTTTTCAAAATTTTGCTGCGCCTGAACTGCTTGGTTTAGCTCGTAGCTATATTGGCCCAGCATCTGATAAATGGTTGAGCGCTCATAGGGATTCAGGTTGGGATCGCCAATGACACCTTGCAAGACATTGACGGCCGCTTGATTTTGACCGCTATTCGCAAGTGTAAGCGCTTCGTTCACCTTCTCGCCCGCTTTGGCCGAGAATTGACGGCCTTCCTCTTGCGCAAAGACGGCTTGGGAGGTCATCACGCCCGAGACGCCAATCGCCGCAACCGCCAAAAGGCTTGCACCGAGTAAAGACGCGGCGCGTGTCCGAAGTGTTGTTTTACGAATATGATGGGTCATTATCATTTCATCCTTGCTGTTATATACCGTCAAATGCGCCTTGCATGATCCGGCAAATTTGAAGATTTTAGCGTAAACATTGGATGATGAATGACGCTGTAATCTCCACTTCGGAAAACCGCGGCATATTGCCCTTCGGTTTTCCTGTTTTGGGCGCTCCGCCGAGGCGGAGACCGTTTAAATCTTTAAGCCCCTCTGAACGCCACTCGGCTTGGAAACCTCTTGGCGCTCAGGCACGGCTGAGTTCAGATAGCTCTGAACCTAATACCCTCTGGGCATTGGCAACACGTTTCCGCGCTCATCTGCCAAATCAAAGCGAACTTTGGACTCAACACCCGTCCGGGACACAGAGCGTCCGTCAACAATTTTCGGGTTATACTTCCACTTTTGAACAGACTTCACTGTCGCATTTTTAAGTTGGCTAGATGTACAAGTCATAGTTTGCACATTAAAAGGCTGACCTTCTGGGCTCACATCAAAGCGGACCGTGCAATATCCTGAATTATCGCCTTGCATGAAGCGAGGCGGCATAATCGGCGGGATCCGCACGAGCGGCTGTGCATCACGGTCAGAGACGGTAATCTTAAAGTTTGCCTTATCGATTTTTGGCGTCTCAAATTCAGGGATCGCACCTTCGATTGACGCAATTTTTTCGGTCGGCTTATCGGCCTTTGCGCGCTCAATTTGCGGCGGCGGCGGCGGCGTTATCACTTTTTTGACTTGGTCAATTTGCGTTTCGCGCTCGATGACTTTAACATCCTCAACCTTCGGATTGATCTCAAAGCTTAGATTCTCTGATTTATCCTGTGGCTGAAACTCTTTCGAGATGAGAGCCCGCATTCCAATAAAAATCAAAACCGTCAAAAAGGCGGCAATCGGTGTAAAAATAATCCATCGAATGGCATTTTTCATTTCAATCTCCTCTTACTCTGTTCCGACGCGCGTATTTATCTGAAGCTCCTGCATG
This sequence comes from uncultured Caulobacterales bacterium, assembly GCA_937923965.1. GTDB lineage: Bacteria > Pseudomonadota > Alphaproteobacteria > Caulobacterales > Maricaulaceae > Litorimonas. The sequence continues at coordinate 68,366 of CALDTL010000021.1, read as the reverse complement.
AGCTCTTGAACGGACATAACAATACCAACCTCAGCATTTTGGTCCGCTTTAATGATCGCCTCGGCCTTCGGGCTTTCCGCCAGAATGGAGACAATGATAGGCCGAATTTCGCTAATGTCGTAAGGACGCTTGTCGATCCATATTTCATTTTGCGCATTCACAGCGACGAGGATTGTCGGTTTCACATCTCCGTCAAGAACAGCTTCGGGCTGCGCCGGGTCGATGCCTGGCGTCTTCACGAAGACAGATGTGACGATGAAAAAGATAAGGAGAATAAAAACGACGTCCAACATCGGCGTCATGTTTAATTCGGTATCCTCTTCGGGGATGACTGTGCGTCCACGTCTTGCCATGATGTTACCTTATTACAAATACGATGCAAATGCAAGAGCAAATGCGACATTATTACATTTCACTACATGACCCCTAATTTTTGAGCCATATGGATAGGCACCGCGCCGCTGGGCGCGATACCGAAAATCAACCCGTATTCCGGATAATTTCGATCTTGGAGGAAAGCCCCCTTTGGTCCAGACCATCTTTCAACATGATCAGGTTTTTATGCGTGGCTTTCTCGTCCATCCGAAGAATAACCGCAGCATTTGGCTTTTCGGCCAAGAGGCGCTCAACATCCAAAATAACCCGGTCACATCCGGTCGACCGGCCATCAACAGCGCACGCATCTCTCTCGTTAACATAAACGGTGATCGCAGGGTTGTTCGAGGGCGGTGTATTGATGTCATCAGGCGGCGGCGGAGGCTGAGTCAAATCAACGCCCGTCTCGTCCAAGAAAACGGCGGTCACGATGAAGAAAATCAGCATGATAAACACGATATCGAGCATGGGTGTCATGTCGACTTCGCCATCATCTCCCCCCTGTGTACGGCGGCTACGTCTCATAATATGTCCTTCCTAAAATCTTAGTTCAGGGAGCCGTTAGGCCGCAACACGAGCTGATGACTCGTCGAGTTCATTGGCAAAGCGCGCTGTTTCTCTCGCACTCATGCGCGGAAAAATTGTCGCAAAGAGAAGTCCGGAAAGCGCCGCGACCATTCCCGCCATCGTCGGGATCGTGGCACGGAAAACACCGCCCGCCATGAGGCGCGCATTGGAAGATCCAGAGAACGCCATCACGTCAAACACTTGAATCATACCTGTCACCGTTCCGAGCAGCCCCAAAAGAGGTGCCAAAGACACGAGCGTTTTAATGATCCCAACATTGGCTGTCGTAGATTGCTTGACCTGACTCACAAGCTCATCCCTCACAGCCATGGCTCTCCACGATGTCTTGTCTGACCGGGTATCCCACTCCGCCTTAAGCCGAGACTTAAGGGGTTTGTGCGCGAAGAGATAATAGGCAAATCGCTCTAGAATGAACGTCCACATAAAAAATGTGAGCAACATGATCCAGAATAAGATGTTCCCGCCGATTGCAAGAAATTCTTGCAATCCGTTATAAACATTTTCCATCTCAACAACCTTTCGTCGTCTTTTGGTCCGGCACCCTTACGCGATGCCTGAACCCGTACCCAAGCCGCGTGATTCCACGTGACGGGCAACGATACCAGCTGACTGCTCTTCCAAAGTTCCCTGAATAGAGCGCGCAAGTGACGCACAGAAACTATGGATGATAAGAAGCGGGATAGCCGCAACTAGGCCAAGCATTGTTGTGATAAGCGCTTCGGAGATACCACCAGCCATCAGCTGTGGATCGCCAGTTCCGTAAATCATCATAGCTTGGAAGGTCTGGATCATACCTGTAACCGTACCGAGAAGGCCGAGAAGCGGCGCCACACCGGCCATAAGTTTCAGAATACTTAGACCAAATTCGAACTTCGGTGATTCCCGCAAGATCGCTTCGTCAAGCTTAAGCTCAACCGTGTCAGCATCCTTATTCTGCGCATTTTCATACGCCATCATGATGCGGCCCAAAGCGTTTGACTTGGACGGCTGCGCCTTACGCTTCTGCCCGTTAATCGCCATTTTTGCGAAGAACAACCGGATGAGGTTGAGGAGACCGAAGACAACACCGAGGATCAAGATCCACTCAATTATCAGACCAACAACTTTACCATAACCCGTCTTGAACTTCAGCGGATTACCAAATCGCTCAACAAATGTTGGAACGCGCTCAAAGGACTTAAGCAAAGTCCCGCGCGTTGGATCAAGCGGTGCGTAAACAAGCTCGCCCGCAGACGCAGAGGCAACTGTTTCAGCCGCAGCAGAAATCTGACCGCCGGGTTGGCGTGGCAGCAATGCAAGCAGAGGTGCATCGCCTTCGGATTCTGCATTTGGCTGATTGTAGCTTAGGAACTCAGCATTGTCAGATGTGAAGACCGAGAATGGACCGACACGGGTCACAAGCTGCTCTTCGCCATCGTTGATATTAGCCACTGACGCAGGGAACTCAGTCACTTCGCGCTGGGCTTCGATTTCGACCAACATGGATTTCCAGATATTGTCCAAATCTTCAGCAGATGGCAGGGCTTTTGACTCTGCAATACGGCCCAGAACATTTGTCCGCGTTGGATATTGCGCCGTAATCAGCGAGCTATCGAGAAGCGCTTTAAACTCACCGGCTTTAGAGCGGGCGAGACCAAAAACTTCACCAAAGTCACCTTGCGCGGCGCGCAACTCATCTTCGAGACGCGAGATTTGATTGCGGTTCGATGCAAATGATCTCTCAACATTTGCGGCGCGGCTTTCTAAGGTCCGCAACTCGCTTTGCGCTGAGCTCAACAAGCTTGATTGCTGATTAGCACGGGCTTGGAACTGCTGAATACGCTGTTGATTTTCCGCCTCAACCTTAGCCGCATTTTGGCGGATGTCTTGAAGAAGACCATCAACGGAGCCGATTTGTGCAGATGCCGAACCCGCGGAGAATAGCAAAGCGGAGCCGAACACGGCCGCTGTCGCTTTTGATATGAATTTCATTTTGACGCTCATGTTACTGATTCCTATATTCTATTGACTGGCCAGAACTGGCGCGAAGACCAGACCGGGCGCAGATTCGCCCTTAGCAATTCGGATTGCCTGACGGAGCTGAATGGCATCCGCACCTTCCAATGTGTCCCAGCTCTTTGAACCGAGATTATAGATGGCAATTTCACTTTCATCCTTGGTGATGTAGACGAAGGCCGTGCGTCCAAATTGGACAAAGTTGACCACATTACCTGGGCGTGTCGGATGCGCGCCCTCATATGAATCGATACCTAAGCCGTAGCTCACTTCATTTTTATACGCATTTAGCACAAGGCGATATTGCTCAGCCGGAGACACGTTGGGGTTACCCAAAACCGACTTCACATTATCAATCCGCGCAAGACGCTCATTGAGCCTGAACGGTAGATCCGCCCGAATGCTGTCTTCTAGCTTATACGCCATTTTCAGCATCATTGGGCTCATGCCCTGCTTAATTTGCTCAACCGTACCAAGCTGACGACGCAAAGATGCGATCTCGCTTTCTTGCGACGCGCGGAAAATATCCTGCTGCGCAACGAAGAGCTCGATATTGTCTTTCTGTTGAAGAACAGCCCGATATTCCCGCACAGCATTGTCTGCTTGATCGTCTAATTGTTCAACCCGCTGCTGAGAGGAAGCGGCTGAAGCGGTCGATGACTTCGCGATACTAAGCGCGGTATCAAGCTGGGCCTGAGCTGGGGCGGCGAGCAGTCCGACTGCAACGGTCGCTAGCATAAGGCGCTTGGCGATTGAAGATTTTAACATGGTTTCCTTCCAGGCTACTGTATTTTTCTTTCGGGACGGGGCTGCGACATCTGACCCAACCACACCCAGAAAGACTTTGTTGAATCGGCGTTATTGCGCCGCTTGCACTCTTACTGGCGCCGTTACGACACCGGGGGCACTCTCGCCGCGCGCAATACGCACGGACCGTCGAGCATTCAAAATATCTCCGGACTTCAAAGGCTCCCAATCACCCGCCTCTTTGCTCCAACGAAAACCTTCGCGGCTATCGAGATCGAGGTAGATGAATGACAGGCGTCCGAAATGAACGTAATTTCCGTCCTTGATGGAGTTTGAAATACTTTCAATTGAAGCCCCTGCATCGACGAGTTTTTTCTGCTCAGTCGACAGATTACAGACCTTCGAATACGGGTCGTCCAAGCAAGCCGCAAGGCGGCGACCTGGGGCCTTCGGGTGATCGCCCGTATAGGCCGAAATACTATATCCGTAGTTTGCCTCAATATCGTAGAGGTTCATCGCACGGCGGAGAAGTTCCGCTGGCGGGGTTGTTGGATCGGCGAGATCGCTTTGCATTTTCCCTAAACGCGCATCCCGTTCATCTTTCCTGAACGGTAGATCCGATTCGATGACTTTCGCAATCTCCGCCACCATCTCAGTGACGATGCCTTTCACGGCTGCCTTTGTAGCCGGCACCTGACTGATTTGTGCCCGCAGGTTCTCGGCGTTGGCATCTTGGGTCTCCAGCATGACTCGGCGCTGCTGGGTGGCAAGTTTCACATTTTGAATTTGCTCAAGAATTGCCGAATATTCCTCAACGGCCGCATCAGCAGCTTGTCCATGCGCATTCGACATAAGCCCGAGCTGCGCTCCGGCAAATTGAGCGCTGGCAAGCAAGCCAACGTAAAGCGCAATTCGGGCGGATTTTAAATTCACCACTCACGTCCTCCAAATAAGTTCGCGCACTTATCGGCGCGTAACTGACAGACCCTTAGCGGGTCTTTTTTTATTAATCAAACATTACGACGAGAAGAGTTCAAGGAATATTCCTAAAAAAAACTCATCTTATTTAACTTATTTATGTTACAGAGTAACACTTAAAGCGCGCAATGTCCAGAACTGCAGGAATGTTTAGGTGCTTTTTTCGCGCGCCCCCTGAAATTTATTTTCATTTCAGTAGCTTAGAGAGGTTACGAAATGATCAGTACCCACGGTGTAAAACTTAATTTTACACGTAACGACTGGTTGGGGCGGCTGGATTCGAACCAACGATCACGGGATCAAAACCCGATGCCTTACCGCTTGGCTACGCCCCAATATGACATCTCGCGTCAGACGTGAGCGGCCTCATAATAGGCACGCCGCATGATGGCAACGCATTATACCAAAAAAATGTCAGAGAAGACACCCGCGGCGCAAGACCACAGCGACTTTATAACTGTAAAAAGGGCGAAATCCGCCCTTGCAGGAAAACATTTATCGTTTAACAACAAATAACCAACCTATTCTGCCCGCGCGACAGGGATTTAAAACCGTGCCGCCGCAGATATAAATGAATGGACTGATTTACATGCGCCAGTTTTTTATCACGATGGCCGGAACGATCGCCGGTATTTTTGGCTTTTTCGTTCTCCTCTTTATCCTCATCATGTTTTTTGGATTACTTGGCGCACTTTCGTCTGTGGGCGAAAAAACACCGGATAAGGTTTTGACCCTCGACCTACGCATACCTTTCATCGATCATTCCGTCGGAGAGAGCCTGTTCGGCGAATCGCCAAATTCCATCGTGGATACGGTTTATGCCCTGAACCGCGCAAAGACTGACGACGCGGTCAAAGGTGTTTTCATCCGCGCAGAGAATTTTGGCATGGCCCCTGCCAGCGCAGAGGAACTCCGACTCGCTCTCCTTGATTTTAAAACCTCCGGCAAATTCGTGATTGCCCACGCTCAAGGCTTTGAGGGGACATCTTTAATGTCTTACCAAGCCGTTTCAGCCGCAGACGAAATTTGGATGCAGGACACAACAGGTTTCGCGGTCTCGGGACTGCGTTCGGAGACAGAATTTTACGGCGGCGTGATGGAAAAATTCGATGCCGATCCAGAGTTCTTCCAATTCCATGAATATAAGAGTGCCGTAAACAGTTATACTGAAAAAGGATTCACAGACGCTCACCGCGAAGCCACGACGAGCTACCTCACCTCGATTTATGACAATGCGGTTGCGCAAATCGCGGCGGATCGCGGCATGACGGCGCCCGGCATCTCGCAGATTTTACAAGCCTCACCGCATAGCGCGGAGGATGCACTGGAAGCCGGAATGATCGACAAACTCGGCCAGCTCGAAGAAGCCAAAGATTATGTCCGCAAGAAACTGGGCGATGACAAAATCGCCTTCACCTCTATTAGCAGTTACGGCCCAGGTACAACAACTGGGGCCAGCACAATCGCCTTCATCGGTGGCCAGGGCGCCGTTCTCCCCGGGCGATCCTCCGGCGGCTCACTTTTCTCGCCGACCATTACAATGGGCGGCGACACGGTGTCTGAAGGCTTTGATAAGGCCTTGAAGGATAAGAAAGTCAAAGCGATCGTCTTTCGCGTTTCATCCCCCGGCGGCAGCCCCGCCGCTTCGGATCAAATTCTCGCCGCCGCAGATAGAGCGCGAGATGCTGGCAAGCCCGTCGTTATCTCTATGGGGCAATATGCAGCGTCGGGCGGATATTATGTCTCAGCCCATGCAGATCATATTGTCGCCCTACCGCAGACAATTACGGGCTCGATTGGCGTGTTCGGCGGAAAAGTTGCTCTGGAAGGGACCTTTGCGAAAGTCGGATATAATATAGAGGGCATTACGATTGGCGGTGAATTTGCGGGGGCTTATTCTCCGGACGCCCCGTTTTCGCCGACCCAAGCCGAAGCCTATCGCGGTCAGTTGCAAGATATATATGATGACTTCACAACCCGCGTTGCCAATGGCCGCGACTTACCGCTTGAACGTGTTCAGGACATCGCAAAAGGCCGTGTTTGGACAGGCGCGCAAGCCAAAGACATCGGCCTCGTCGATGAGCTCGGCGGGATTATGACAGCGATTCAAGCGGCAAAACGATTGGCCGATATTGACGAGGATGAGGACGTACGGATTAAAGTCTTCCCGCGTCAAAAAACATTCGAGGAACAGATCAATGACCTCTTCACAGGCTCAGCCCAGCTGGCGCAGGACGTTCAAGCCCTGCAAGAAATCGCGGCCCTACCCGAAGTGCAAGCCGCCATCCGCGCGCGCAACAACGCCCGATTCGGCCAAGAAATGGCTGCGGACATCCCAGAAATTAAGTAGGAGCGAAAAAATGAAGTCTCGTCTATCGAAAATCGGAAACTATGTCCTGCCCTGCGCCGCAATTTTTGGCTTGGCCCTGACCTCATCTTCGGCCTTGGCCCAAAACAGCGCCTCTGGCTCCAGCTTAGATAGTTGCAGAGCCCTTAGCGACCCGTCCCTTAGATTAGAGTGTTACGACAGACTACTTGGGACAGCGCCGGTAGGCGGCGCGCCGAACGCTCCTCTCTCCACCCCTTCTGCGCCGGTCCCCGAAGCGCCTGTGATCGCGCCGCCGCCGCAAACGCCACAAAATGTTACGCCGAGTCCAGTCACCGTAAAACCAACGCCGCCGAAAGACATCAATCCTCTCAATCAATCAGTAGAGGATTTTGAACAAACGAAAGCGCAAAGCGCATCGAAAGACAGAGTAAAATCCGTCTCATCGGAAATCATTAGAGCCGATACATTTGGTTATAAAAAGCTGAGAGTTTATTTGAAGAACGGCCAAGTCTGGGAACAGACCGACTCTGTTCAAATCACCCCGCCGAGAATTTCGAAAAGCAGAACACCGTTCGCAAAAATCACCAAAGCCTCGATGGGCAGCCATTTTCTGCGCGTGAACGGCAAAAGCCGAGCCATTAAGGTCCGCCGAGTCCGCTAGAGTCATTCGGTATCGACGCATCGTCATTGAACCTTAAATGTCCGTCTTTTCCGATTTTGAATGGTCGTGGCGTGGTTTGCGTGTTCGCGAGACTGGGGCTGAGATCGCTTTTTCGAAAGGCTTTGCTTGGGACGTATGGCGCGGGTCTTACTATATATTACGAGAGACGCTACGCCGTCGTCCCGCGCCCCTGCCCTTAAAAATTGCCTATGCGCCGAAGCCGCCAAGGCCTTGGTATCTGTTATGGGGCGCGCTGCGGCAGGCCGGACTGCGGCCAACACACCATACCCCAGACGCAGCGGCGCTCACCATCCACTTTGTCGACCAAACGCTCATAAATGAGCCGCCGCCCACAGGACGCACCCTCAACGGTCATTGCACCGACATATCTAAATCTAATGTCGCAAAGGTTTTCGCCGCCACTTTTGGATATGATCTGTCCTTAGACCCCAGCACGGCGGAGGAGCCCTATCTAGAAAAGGGCGAAGAGAACGGCGTGCATGACGCGCAAATCCGCGCGGCCCCCACGCCGCCGCGGCCGGGACGGGCCTACCAAAAACTGCTGGACAATAAGACCGCAGACGGAACAGTCTTAGACCTACGCTGTCCCACGGTTTTCGGGACCATACCCCTGCTTTTCCTCAAAGAGCGTCCCATCGAAAAGCGCTTCGCCAATTTAAACACCCGTGTCCGGCTGGCGCGGCCTGCAGATTATTTCAGCGAAAAAGAACTCTCCGACATCAAGGTATTTTGCGCCGCCATGCAGCTGGACTGGGGCGGACTTGATATCTTGCGACATGCGGGGGACGGAAAAATATACATTGTCGACGTCAATAAAACAGACATGGGCCCGCCGCTCGCCCTGCCTATCAAAGATAAGTTATCCGCCGTCAAAACACTTGGCCTCGCCCTCAGAGACGCGCTAGAGAGCGGGCCGTAATGTCGATACCTTTTGTTAGAAATTTCGATTTTGAATATGGCGTGTTGGCCCGGCTCAGCCCGCTGGTGCAGCGCGTCACGGCTAATAATCCCGGTCCCTTTACCTATACGGGAACGGGCGTCTTTATCATCGGCGAGAAAAATGTTTGCGTAATAGATCCCGGCCCGACAAGCGCTGATCACATTGCAGCCATGGATAAAGCCTTGAAGGGGCGGTCCGTCTCTCATGTTCTCGTGACACATCATCATGTCGACCATAGCCCTCTGGCGAAACCACTCGCGGCGAAACATGGCTGCAAAGTTTATGGTTTTGGATTACAACCTGAGCCGCCGCAAGGCGGCGAGGTTCGCCTCGAAGCTGGGGATGATTTAACCTTCAAGCCTGATGTCGAGATTCGGAACGGACATGTCGTCCGCGGCGAAGGCTGGACATTGGAAGCCATTCATACGCCCGGACACACATCCAATCATCTTTGCTATGCCTTGCAAGAAGAAAACACGCTATTTTCCGGCGATCATATTATGGGGTGGTCGACCTCTGTCGTCTCGCCGCCGGATGGACATATGGGAGATTATCTGGCCAGCCTAAAGACCGTTTTAGATCGTGATTTTGATATTATTCGCCCCACACATGGTCCCGCCATCACAGACGTGCGGCCCTTCGTGCAGGCCTATATCGACCACCGCCTCGCGCGCGAGACGCAGATCTTAGGCGCGCTTCAATCTGGACTTTCGGCCATCGGGGATATTGTCGCCCTACTCTATAAGGATGTAGATAAACGCCTGCACCCGGCCGCGGCCCATTCCGTTCTCTCGCACATGATACATCTGCGCGAGACAGGCCGCGTGACCGCAGACGGAGCGGATAGCCTGCGCCAGAGCTACGCGCTGGCCTAGGCGTTACTCTCCGAGGCGTTCGAGAAACTCTCCAACCCGCGCGGCGTTCTTTCCTAAGTCAGACCCGCCAACCCGCGAGAGCGAGCGCACATCCACAATCGTCCCGCCGCCTTCAGAAGGCCGCAACCGAATGGTGACATCATCTTCAAAGCCATACCAGAACGTCGTATCCGTCGCATCAATACGGCCAACTTCCATGTCTTCTTCTTTGATGTCCCAGCCCATAGCCTGAGCCGTTGCCAAGGCTTTGCCGAAGATAACATCTTGCGGCTCCCCTAGAACTAAGGGCCGAATTTCAGGAAACGCATTTGTTTGCAGAACTGAAACAAGCTTTTCCCCAACAGGTTTTTCGTCCTCGAAAATAGGCGCTGTTTTCCCCGCATAATCCGTTGTGTTGACCCCCTCGATTGCAAGGCGTTCAGCCATCACGGTTTCGCCGAAAACGGGCGGGTTTTGCGTATCTGTGGTGACATCATGAATGAAGGGATATTTCACATAAACCGCAGTCTTTGTTGCCGCCAATTTACCCATCGCAAATACTGCTACCAAGACCCCGATTATGCCCGCAATAAGACCTTTTCTAGGTTTGATAACAAATGCCAAAATCAAGCTAATAAGTCCGAATACGCCGCAGAGAATGAGGATAAGCGGCCCGAGTTTTTGATTAAGCTGACCAAAGGCAAAAGAAAGGTCGATAAGCCCTAGCTTGTAGCCAATCGCGGCGAACGCAAACACGATAGGCGCCAAAATAATCAGCGCCCACGTTATCCGATTAATCCAGCGTCTTAAATTACGCCGCTTCGCGCCCGGCACTTTCACTGCGGGTCCAATATCATTTGCGGGGGTTAGGTCTGCCATAATTTCGCTCTCTCGAAAGGTCCTCTCTTTTAAGGGTATAGACGGGCTTTCGTCCAGTCACCCGCGCTTGATTTTGAAAACAACACACGGTCATGCAGGCGGAACGCGCCGTCCTGCCAAAACTCAATCTCGCTGGGCGAGACGCACCAGCCATGCCAGTGCTTGGGCCGAGGCACCTCTTTGTCGGCGAAACGCGCCTCTATCTCCTCAACGCGGTCTACCATTGCGTCCCGCGAGGAAACTGGGCGGGATTGATCAGACGCCCACGCCCCAATACGAGAGCCGCGCGCGCGCTGCGCGAAATAAGCATCAGAGGCCGCTTCCGAAACGGGTTGCACGACCCCTCTAATCCGGACCTGACGATGCCAGCTTTTCCAATGGAAACACAGCGCCGCCTTACCGCTGGCGTTTAATTGCTCACCTTTTTGACTCTGCGCATTTGAGTAAAAGACAAAACCATCGCGGCTCAAGCCCTTAAGCAAGACAATCCGAACATCGGGCTGCCCATCTGCGCCCATTGTGGCAAGGCTCATCGCGTTAGGATCATTTGGCTCTGTATCGCCCGCCTTGGCCAACCATTTTTCAAAAAGCGCAATCGGCTCATCTGCCTCGAGCCAGCCCATCTCGCGCGGGCCATTATCCATATATTCAGCCCGGCTCGGCGTGGGGGGAATAATCTTATCCGTCATAAATCCTACAAATAATCGAAAATTAACCATGCTTCTTGGGAAGCTATTAAGGCCTAGCTGTTTGATTAGGGAAAATTAAGCATGAACTTCAATCTTGTCTTAATTTAAGGTGATAGCGGGACTCTTACATGACACGACAACAGGCATTATTGACGCTCGGCTTGTCTATGAGCGCGCGCGAAGGCGATATCCGCGCGGCGTGGCGCAAAAAGGCGAAATTCTTCCACCCAGATGCGCCCTACGGGAATGTCACGGCCTTCTTGCAAGCCAAAGACGCGTTTGAAACCCTCATCCCGCCTGCCCCGCAAGCCGTCCGCGTCCGCGCAGGCGCAAGGGCGTTTTAAAACCGAATACCCTCTCGCCTTTGTCCCAGAAGCAAGCTCTGGAAAAATGTCTCGCTGGGTTTTTAGCTATAAGCAGCCTGTTCCCGAATGGGCAAAGATCGGTGTAACCCGGCTCATTGCCCAGCCATCAAGCGCGCAAACATCCCGAAAGAAGTGTTTTCGACTGCTTGCCGAGACTGTGCCTAGGCCATAGTGTCATCTGTGTAGACAATATCATCGATGAGGTCATTCATGTCAGTGTTTAGAACGAGCAAGACATCATCGCCCACACGGAAGCGAGCATGCGCGCCAAACTGATCGAGATTTTCCAAGGCTGCCTCCAGCGAGGTAAATCCGTAATCGGACACATCTAGCTGATCGACATCATCAACAAAGTCCATGACAAATGAAAATCCATCGGAGAGGACGAATGTATCTGCACCTGAGCCTCCGAAGAGCTTATTGATCCCGCCATTCCCAGCTAGGACGTCATCACCGTTATGACCGAAGAGTTGATTATTTTGACCGTCGCCGAACAGGCTGTCGTCATGATTGGAGCCGAATAAGTTCTCGATGTTGAGAAGCCTGTCGCCTTCGGCCTGACCACCTGATGCCGTGCCGTCTAAAAGATTAATATGGACAGCTTCCGAGGAACCATTGTAGCGCGCCTGGTCGACGCCGGCGCCGCCCTGGAGGAAATCGCCGCCATCACCGCCATTGAGAATATCTCGGCCCTCTGCGCCGATAAGAATATCATTCCCGCCAAACCCGATTAGGACATCATTGCCCTCTCCGCCATCAACGCGGTTTCTGGCGTTATCACCGCGCAGGGTATCACCAAAATCAGACCCAATCAGATTTTCAATATCAATCAGCTCATCGCCAGTGGCTTGCGCGCCGCTGCCGTTGCCGGAGAGTAAATTGACATCCACACGGTTTGTCGAATTTTCGTAGACAGCCGTATCTATGCCGGCACCGCCATCAAGCGTGTCACCAGCTCCGCCGCCGCCCTCAAGCATATCATTGCCGTCGCCGCCGAGGAGATGATCGCGCCCTGCGCCGCCGTCCAAAATGTCATGGCCGCCGCCGCCTTCGAGTGTGTCATTCCCCGCCAAGCCTATGATGACATCATCTTCGTCCGTTCCGACAAGTGTGTCAGCGCTTGGGGTCCCCTCCACAGGCGCATCTAATATTTCAGAAAGATCCACGTAATGCACGCCGGACCCATCTGTGATCATAAGACTTAGGCCATCTGGGCTAATATCGACTTCAACAATATCTGAAATGTTTTGGGGGATATCGACAAACGCCACAATCTCGAAATTAGAGGTATCAACAATAGCAACGCCGGATTCGTCAAAACGTGAATCGTTAACCAATAATAAGAACTCCCCGTTTTGTGAGAAAACTGGATCGACGCGTTCCGCACGACCAAAAATACCTGTTAAGTCCGCAACTGGGTTTAGGTCGAAGTCATATACTATAACATCATTATATGCGGCCACAGCGACCAGACCAGCCTCGCCGCTTATGGCGTTTTCAGCGGAATTAAATCCAGGGTGCCTGGTCGAGGCAATAACCGCGTCGGCCTCCACCGAGAAAATTTGAATCGTGTGGGAGGAGCTATTACCTGCAGCCAGAAACATAAACTGCCCGTCGCGAGATATGTCTAAACTTGTTCGTTGCCCAATTTCGTCGCCACGAAAGAACTCGGGATCTTCAACTAAATCAGCTGAAGGCGTGGTGTCAAATCCTGAGAAGCTATAGAAAGGCACAGAACCTGAACCGGCGAAATCCAATGCAACAAAGAGCCTGCCATCGGCAGCCATTTGTATGTCTGAAATGCGGGCGAGGTCATATCCATCAGCACTCAATTCAAACGTGAATGACTCCATCTCTAATGTTTCTGTGTCTATACGAAAAATCGTGGCTTCGGCATTATAGTTCCCAATATCTACTAATTCAGCTTGAGCGGCGAATAAATAGCGGCCATCTTGACTGAGGGACAGCGCACTTGTGGCGACGCCCAGCTCAAGGCCTGGCAATAAAATTTCCGTCTCATTGGAATAGCGAATGAGCGTCCCGTCGCGCGTTAGCGAATAGGTTATATCATTTATTTCATCTGCAACAGTGTCGACAATATTGGTGTCCGCAACAACGTGCGTTGCCTCAAATTTTTCCGTAACAATCGACAATATGGTATAGTTGGTACCCAAAGAATAATATGAATCTGCGGCCACAAAATATGTACCGACTTCAGAGAAGTATATTGAATTATTCTCGAGTTCATATGAGCTTGCGACCAAATTTCCATTCGCGTCAAAAATATTTAAATCAACAAGACTGTCATCCACCACCAAACGCAGACCCGAACTTATGTCAGAAATTGTTATCGCAAACCAATCCGAGTCATCTCGAAAGTTGATTGTGCCTGTGGCGGTCCCGCCAACTTCGAGAAGGCCGGTTGTGCTTGTACCAATTGCGAAGTCATCCTCAAGAATTGTGGCCGTAAGTGCGTAATCCAAGGTCGAGTTATGGTCGCTAACCTCGATGTAGAATGTCCCGCTCTCTTCGACCTGTGCTATGAGGATGTTCGCCTCCGCGTCAAAACTGTAGCTATCCTGTGAGACAAAATTCCCAAATTCATCTCTCAGGATCAAATCTGCCTGAGAAGCGATACGAACAACTTCTCCCGCCGTGAGGGTAATCGCAAACCAATCTTCATCGTCGTTGAAGTTAATTGTGCCCATGGCCGTCCCGCCAACCTCGAGAATGCCTGTGGTGCTCGCATTACCCGCGAAATCATCTTCAAGCGCCGTGGCTGTCAGGGTGTAATCTAACTCGGCGAGGTGACTGGAAACTTCAGCATAAAATGTCCCGCTTTCCTCCGCCTCGAATATGATAAATTGTTCACCCGTCGCATGGTCATATTGATCCGTGAAAACCTCATATTGTCCAAGTGCATTTCGCAAGGTCAAATATGTGGACGAGCTATCAACCGCTATTCGAACAGTCTCGCCTGCCGTCAGCTCAATCGCAACCCAATCCACATCATCACGATAATTGATTGCGCCCGTGATCGCCCCGCCAACCTCAAGAACGCCGCTTGTACTTGTGTCGCTTGCGAAGTCATCCGCGATTGCAATGGCGCTCAGCGTATAATCCGCTGTTGGATTATAACTCGTAACATCGATATAATAGACGCCGCTCGTTTCTACTTGCGCGATGATATAATTCTGGTCGGCGCTGTAGTCAGTACGATTGGAGTCTATGTAATTTCCAGATGTATCTAGCAGAATAAAATTTGCATCCAGTCCATCTGACGCTATGCGGACAGTCTCGCCTGCCGTAAGTGAAATTGCGATCCAATCCGAGTCACTCGCATAATCAATCGCGCCGGTGATCGTTCCGCCAATGTCGAGAATGCCGGTGGTGCTGGAATCACCGGCGAAGTCGTCTTCTATAACGGTCGCTGAAATTGTGTAATTCCCGCTCGCGTTATAGCTAGTATAATCAACGTAATAGGTTCCGCTTACCTGCACGACTGCCGTCAACGCCGTTTCATTCAAGTTATAGTCAACGTCACTGAAGTTCAGGATATTCTCGGAGTCATCGCGCAGGTAAAAATATGAGTCAGTCCCATCCGTTGCTATACGTACAATGTCGCCAGCTGTCAGCTCAATCGCAAACCAATCGCTATCATATTGATAATTAGTTGAGCCCGTGGCTGTACCGCCAACCTCCAGCACGCCGGTTGTGGTTGTGTTCGCGGTGAAATCGTCCTCAACAACCGTTGCCGTCAATGTATAATCCAAGGGAGAGTCGTAACCATTGACGCTAAGATAATATGTGCCGCTTTCCAGCACCTCAGCTATGAGAACGGTCTCATTAGAGTCATAATTACCATACCCTAATGTGAAGTAATTTCCGGCCGCATCTCGCAAGCTTAAATTTGTATCGAGCAAATTAGACGCGATACTCACAATTTCGCCGGCTGTCAGCTCAATCGCAAACAAATCGGAATCATTCCTAAAATCGATTGCGCCTGTTGCCGTTCCGCCAACCGCCAGAACGCCAGTTGAGCTCGTATCTCCGGCAAAGTCGTCTTCCAAAGCTGTGGCCGTGAGCGTGTAATCAACAGGCGAGTTATAGTCATTCACATCGATATAGAACGTCCCGCTCTCTTGGACCTGCACTATGATGACGGTCTCATTCGTCTCATAATCTCTGTAATCAAAAGAGATATAATTGCCGAACTCATCAATGTAATCAGTGCTAAGGAAATTCCCGGACGCGTCCCTTACATCTAAATTTGCGTCAAACCCATCAATAGCGACACGAATTGTATCCCCTGCGGTCAAGGTCATCGCAAACCAATCCGAGTCATGCCTAAAATCGATTGTTCCGGATAGCGTGTCGCCCACAGCGAGAACACCGGTTGTATCAGCGTTACTTGCGAAGTCATCTTCCAACACCGTTGTGGACAGTGTGTAGTTCAAGCCCGCATTGGAACTATTAACATCAACATAAAATGTTCCGCTTTCCGCGACTTGGGCAATGACAAAGCTTTCGCTTGTGTCATAATCGATGTCACCAAAAGACACATGATTTCCAAATTCATCGAGTAGGTTCAAATTTGTATCAAAAAACCCATCAGAGGCGATACGGACAACTTCACCCGCCGTTAGCTCAATCGCAAACCAATCCGAGTCATTCGTAAAATCAATTACACCCGTGGCTGTCCCACCAATTTCGAGAACGCCCGTTGTTGTTGTGCCAACCGCATAGTCATCTTCGAGCACCGTACTCGAGATAGTGTAATCAGTATCGGCGTTGAGGCCGTAAGCGACAACGTAGAAGGTTCCGCTCTCGGTAGGTTGCGCGAGGAGGACTTCTTGACCCGTGTCGTAGTCATAACCGGGAGACGTCAGAAAATTACCTGATCCATCAAAAAGGAACAAAGAGACATCCGGTGTATCAGAGAAAAAATGAGCAGTTTCGCCGGCAGTCAGCTCAACTGCAAACCAATCCTGATCAGTCTCGAAATGGGTGGTGCCTGTCGCCGTCCCGCCAACCTCAAGAACGCCGGTTGTAATCGGTCCGCTAGCGAAGTCATCCTCAACAACCGTAGCCGTCAATGTGTAATCTGTGTTCGCAGCGTAGCTTGTTACGTCCAGATAATAGGTTCCGCTCTCCTGCACCTCCACATAGATATACGCCTCATTTGCAGCAAAGTCATTGCCACCACTAAAAATGAAATTCCCAGCAGCGTCCCTCAAATATAAGTAGGTTTGGGCGTCATCTGCCGCAATACGAATAACTTCACCCGCAGTGAGCTCGATTGCAAACCAGTCCGAGTCGTTTTCAACCTCAATCGTGCCTGTGGCCGTACCGTCAATTTCGAGGACACCCGTCGTACTGGTATCGTTTGAAAAATCGTCGACAAGGCTATCCATAATTCGCTCCCACGCGGCTTTAAAGACACTAACGCCGTAGGGTTCACTACAATATTATGCTATCTTCCCCAGACCAATACACGTTGCTTACCTGCAATTAACACGTTTGTTAAGCGAAAATGCGTGTAAACTGAATGCAGTGAGTTGAATGTCTGAGGCTACGAAATCATGGCCTCATATTTCACGGGCTCTCCCGATGGATCACATCATATAAAAAATCAGCGGTCAGGGGTGATTTAAACAAGACGCCCGCATAGGATGAATTACTCCATTTGACCTGACCCGAGAGCCAGCGTCTCCCCACATAGAGTTTAATCTGCGGCTTACCCTCTATGGATTGATCATGTTTCAACTTCCCGCCGTTCATTGATATATCCACTAGCACCATAGGGTGCTTAACGCTGCCGATTTTGGAGATGAGCGGTAGATACAAAAGATGCCTAGCCTCCCGTACGGTTTGGACAGCCTGATGCCTCAGGTATAGAAAAACAGTGGCCGCGAACGCCGCGATAAGGGAGATGACGAGAAAAAGGCTACTGGCGCCGTCTAAAATCATTGCATTGAGCGTCACCTGACTCGCATTACCGACACCAGAACTCCGGTTTGACGCATTTGAAAGTCGCGGGATGGAACTCTGCCTATCCAACGCAAGGTTTGATCTCGAACGCTCTTGACCGAATTGCGTAGAGAGATTTGAAGATTGGTCTTCCACCTCACCACCAGGGGCGTAGACCATTCCGCATCCCCAATAATTATCAATTGACGCAAGGGCGAGTTTGAATTGGGTCGAAACGGCCTCTCCTAAGGCTAATTTAATCTCTACCTCGCGCCCAGTCCCGCCCAAATGACCAGCGCCTCGCAATTCAGATGACAATTGGATGGCATCTATATATTCCCTGACTATCATCTGCTCGGCTGCAAATTGTTTTGAGTCGATTTCAGGAAAAAGGGCTGGCAGAAACATGTTACCTACCTGGCCCTCTAATTTGGTCAGATTGGCGTCAAATTGCTCATTTTGAATGTCCGCTTCAATGTCCCGGACCGTCGAAATTGTTGTGAGGAGCGAGTTAACAGCTTCACAAGGCGTCTGAGCAAATGCAGGGTTTGCCCACGCCATACAAACTAGGATCACCGCAGATAAAAGCTTGACATAAAAAACTCCACCAACTTGCGTTAGATTTTCCAACTTGCCTAAGCGGATCATTTTACGGCGCGATAGCAGGTAAAAGCCGCGGTAAGTCATACCTCAAATCAAGCCGACACCCATAATTCCGACGCCTGAAATCACCCTCGGTCACGGGCACTCTGATGGGGCCAGGGTGGATTTACTCGGCGACGCTTTACGGCCGAGACTTGTTTGGGTTTTATCTGCGGCCCCTATCCGCCGTGAGTCTATAACTTCAATGTCGGGCAATAGCATTGCGCGGGTTTCGCCGTGAACTTTGAAAGTCAAAACTGTCTCAGACGCGCCAAACATGTTCTTTAGCCGCTTTGCCTCATTCGCTCTCTTTGCCGTTTCCTCAGAATTGGGCTCGAATGCGTTGCAAGCGGCCAAAAGTTGCGCCTTATAAAGGGAGGCCGCAGGCGCCTCAATTTTTTCATTTTGCCCCGGTTTTTTTGAATTATTCGCCGCGAAGGTAGAGTTGAATAATCCAGTGAAAGCTAGCAGTGCAGCGAGGACAGAAATCCTTACAAACTTCGCAAATCTATTCATATGCTGACGTCGTTTAAACACTATAATGGTGTATCAACAAAAAAGTAAACGCCCTGTGAATGTAGGCGAATTATCTAATGATCTCTCTTTGCGGAAACCATCTGGTTACTGCGCATTATTCCCGCTTGATCCGCTGAGCACCGTCAATCCCCTGATACAAGCACTCACCCGATCGGTTTCACCCAGCTTCAACATGAGATTTCGAACATGAGCATTTATCGTGTAAACAGATAACCCCAAACTCTCGGCGATCGAACGATTGCTCTGCCCCCGGGACATCAACGTCAAAACCTCTGTCTCTCGGGGGGAAAGTGAATATTCCGCCTGTCGCGCCAATGAGTCCGATTTCGCAATGGTAACATGAACTTGCTGGAGAACCGCGCCCAAATTCCAACGCAGATCTCCTATACTCAAGTTAGGTAAGGACTCCATTTCAACAATAAAAACTGCATTTTGGTAATGCGGGCCATAAACGGGATAAATCAACAATGCCCCGGCGCCGTCATTGGTTTTGATCTCAGACTCTTGTGACAGGTCGGCAGAAAATACCTCCTCCAGGACCGTGTCAAAAACGCTGAAAGCTTGGGACTCATTTAACCTTTTATATCGTGCCTGCCGCGCTATTCGCTGACCTGTCGTCACGTCGAATAGGTAATACCCGAATCCATTAAAATTATTGCACCTGAGATATTCCCAAAGCGTCGCTAACGCTAAGGCGCTGCTGTTTGGCGTCACAGGATTTTTCCCTAGTGTACAGAATACCTCAGCGGGAAAGTCTGGATCATCTAAAGCGGAAATAATACCCATATCCTCCCCTTTGCAACGTCGATTAAAGTCCGGGATGTTGTTTGAGCAGCCTCGGTCAATCCCGTGTCAATCACCCATGGCTAACAGGTATCGAATCAAGACTACCCAAAAATAGCTACTCGCAGAGAGCGAAAGAATAAAGGGCTAATCGCGTCGCGCCATTGGGGGCAGTTTGTTTTCGAGACAAAGGGCGTTAACGTCACACGAAAAAGGCCTGACAAGCCCCTTTGGGAAGGCTGTCAGGCCGATCGAGGGATGAATATCACCCAATTCAATGGGATTTATTCGGGATACGAGAGCGGCTGTAAACTCCCGTATTTGGTGTATATTGTTTAAAGAACTAATAGAGGGTTAATTTGGTTAATTTTTATCGACTATTTTGATAGGCCTCTCGTTGTCCCCCGGGCGCGCTGATTAGATCAATGTTATTGAGCTGGGAAACCTCGTTAGCGAGAGAGCACCCGGCTCGTTCCAGACCCGACATTTAACGCGGCATGGGCCGTCCTGGCTTGCCTAAATGAGTGCCGAGCTCTGATAAAGTCAGTATCATGGAACCGGCCTTCATTTTTATCCCATAACCCCAAGAAAAAGTAATTTGGCACGACCTCAAAAACTTTACAAAAGTCCCATAAGCGACCGACACTAATTCGATTTGACCCATTTTCGTATTTCTGGATTTGCTGATATGAAACATCAACTAATTCACCCAGCTCATTCAAGCTGACTCCCCTATCCATTCGCAGTGACTTCAAACGACTGCCAACATATTCGTCAATTATAGTGGCAGTCCGATTAGAATTATTGGTGGGCATATGAACCCTCCTTGCAGCTAGATGCAGTATCAGTTGATTTTGAGGTAATCGTACACGGATTTGACCAATTCATCAGCGGCCGAAAGACTGTCGGCGGTTTGACTTTGGATAACCTCAAGATGCCAGAGTGCTAAAATTTCTACGGCTCCATCATGGCTCGTAACAGGCCGTGAAAGTGCTGTTTCGAGAAGCGCCGCACGGCGATCTAAAAGGAAAATTTCCTTCTTGATAAGATCTTCTACATTTTCTTCTTCCGTGCCCGGAACATTATCAGCCAATAAACTCAACTTTATTGTAATGGCCTTGTACTCATCAATGATGTCCTTAATCGATCTATTGTCTTGCGTAATAACAAGATCAACATCTACCGCACTCACATCAGAATTCACATCAGAATCCATCTTCAATGAAGTGTTCATATTTCCCCCTTAAAGGATTTTTCAGTTGCCCGCGACACAACCTTTAGTAATCAATATCACGCCAAACAGAACTTACCCAGCCCAGGGCATTCGAGCCCAGTCAAGCACACTAGCACAAATTAACTAACCCCTTCCTCCCCCTTTTTTGCGGGCGGCAGTGTAATTATTTACCGGGACATTACCCAATGCTCGAGGCGGAGATCTGCTTCCCCCTGAAGCCGTGTCTCCAAGGCAACAAAGTCTCGGTGAGCCAACTGAGACGTAATGAGGTCTTCTTTTACAATCAATGCTTTGAGAGCAGCCTTCCTCATGTTTAGAAGATTGGAAAGCTCAGCATTCTGCGCAGATAATTCTAATAATTTTTCACGCATTAGCTCATTCCATGTCGCAAATTGTCTCGCCTCCCGGATAGGGCCCTCGGCCGAAATTCCAGAGAAACACATATCGCTTTTCACATTAATTTCCGTCTGGATTTTGAGGATTTCTATATTGTGGCCCGCCATTTTCATCCGCAATGCGGCAATCTCTCTCTCGCAGATGGTTCGTTGAAGCGTAAGAATTTTGGCGATCTTTGTTAACTTGCTCATGCTGGCCTTAATAATCCTTAGGACGCACCGAGTCGGCAAAATGAATAGCCGCCGCGACCGCCGCATAATGTTCGGGTTTAATCCCCTCTCCAATCTCCACAACAGCGTGAAGAGACCGGGCGCAGGGCGGGTCAGAGTGAATGGGTATGTCATGTAAAGCTGCGCGCTCTCGAATACGCATCGCGAGTTCGTCCGTACCTTTGGCAACACAAAGCGGCACAGTGCCTGTGTCACGCGACCACTGGAGCGCAACCGCGTAATGCGTTGGGTTTACAATAATCACGTCCGCTTGAGCGACATCTCGCAGCATGTTTGATTTGGAAATTTCTTCTGCGCGCATACGGCGCGCTCGTTTCATATGAGGATCACCTTCGCTCTCTTTAGACTCATCTTTCACTTCCTGGAGCGTCATCCGCAATTTTTTCATATGCGCAAATCGCGCATAGGGGAGATCCACCAGAGTTATCAAAGCCGTGGCGACGAGAATATATAGCGTCAATTTTAACGTCACACGTTTCATCTCCCCCAAAAGCGTATGAGGGGATGTCGAGCTGAGCCCTGCGAGTTCATAAAAGGCTTGGTAAAAGAACAACCCCGCAATAGCCGCTATGAAAGATAGCTTCGCAAATTGCTTGAGAAACTCAACCATACCCGTGGGCCCGTATTTTTGTTTGGCATTGGAGATTGGCGAAATGCGAGACAGTTTTGGTTTAATTTTCTCTGGCGCAACAACGATAGCCTGCTGGATAACGAGCGAAATCAGGATAAAAACCATGGGTATGAGGAACACGGGTCCCATCGCAACGACAATCGCGCTTAATAGGCCTCTAAATGGAACAGCGTCCTGATCTTGGAGTAACATGGTGCCCAGCTCAGAAGGACGAGAGAGCATAACTGACATAGAGGAAAATAACTGTTGTGTTACACTCCCGCCCACCATGGCGATCACAACCATAAGGCTCGCATAGAGCATAAATGTATTGGCTTCTTTTGACTGCGGCGTATCGCCTTTGTCCCGTGATTTTTTAATCTTTGACTCAGATGCATCAAAGGACTTTTCCTGACCATCATTATCGCCCCCGCCACTCATTGCGGAAACCCATAATTGGACAGGTCCTGAAATCCATTAAAGGATGTCCAATATTCCTGCGCCCAAAACAGCAATATACTCCCCGTCGCGATAACCATGAGGAACAAGCCTGCTCCAGTGATGGCAGGCATGCCAACGAAAGACACCATAAGCTGAGGCATGGCGCGATTAAGGAATCCCAGCATCAAATTATAGACAAAGTTCAATATGATAAAAGGCAGCGCGAGAGTCACAGCAAAACTGATCGTTCCCATGGCTTTATGCGTCATCCAATAGGCAATATTATCCAAATTTGGTGCGCTGCCGATCGGAAAAACCTCATAGCTCCGGTAAAAAACACCAATTGCCTCAATATGTAGGTCCATCGTTACGAGTAATGTCGCGCCAGCCATCATAAGCAGTGTGCTGATTGTCGTGTTTGGCTCCGTTGCTATGCCTTCGCCCAGAACTTGAGAAATTGACAAGGCCTGAGACACAATATTCCCTAGAATTTGCAAGGTAAAAACCATCAATCGGAAAGCGAACCCCAGAACAAATCCATAAAACCCTTCCTTCACAATTAACAAAGCCCCCGCTTGCAGCGTGAGATTTGGAACCGTCAGGTTTGGCAATATAAGGGGCACGAGAATCCATGTAATAAGGAAGGCCATGCCAAGCCTTATGCGCTGCGGTATGACCGTCTCGCCGACGCCGGGAAGCAAATAGATAAAAATGGACAGACGAGTGAAAATCGCAATGACAGGTACGAGAAGAAGAATATTCTCCAATATGACATCAGAGAAATTTGTCAGGAAATCCATTAGGCCACGCCGACAATCGCCGGACGTTCGGTCGCCGTGATCTCTTCATAAGATATGACGGGATTTCGAATACCCTTTGCAGATAAAACTGTCTTCAAAAAACGTCGCCGTTTCGCACTTGTCGCAACGGCAGCAAAATGACCTTGGGTGGCTGATTGATCCAATTGGGATTTAACAGAGTTCGCAAGGCGATTGAACTCATCGGGCGGCAAAGCGATGTCTGTTCGGCCCGACCCGTCAGCGATTTCATGTGAAGAAAATTGTGTCTCCCAATCTGGCCCGATTTGCACCAAAGGCAACCGACCCTGACTATCACGTAATTTGGTCACAAATTGGTAACTGAGACGTCGTCTCACAAAATCAGCGATTTGATCGGGCGCCGTCAATGAACCCCGGGCCTCGGCAATAGTTTCCAAGATAACCGGAATATTACGAATGGAAATTCGTTCCTCCAAAAGAAGTCGCAAGACGGCTTGAAGACTTTCCATAGGAACCTTATCCGGTAGAAACTCTTCTAGGATTTTCTTATTTGAGGCAGCGCGGTCGGGATCTGTGACGTCCTTGAATGTGTCCAAAGTTTCGCGCAATGATCGGCGTGTCAGAAGTTTCGTGAAATTCGCCTGAACTGTTTCTAACAGATGCGTCGCCAGAACTTCCGTGACCTCAACTGTGGGAACACCGAGCATCATTAACTCGTCCTGATGCTCTTTTCCGACCCAGCGGGCCGGCGCATTATAGACCGGCTCTCGGGTATTTATACCTGGGATTTCTGGATTGTCTGCGGTCTCCATCAACGCGAGAATATGACGTGGATGCAGCAGATTACTCGCGACCTCAGAGCCCTGAATATTTATACGATATGTATTGGCTTCGAGCTGTGTGTTATCGGTCAACCGGATGGATGGCAAAATGAAACCAAATTCGGTTGCAACATATTTTCGTATTTTTTCAACTCTCTTATCGAACCCAAAATCTTCGCTCATGGCGACAGGAACAAGCTCTTTCGACAACTCAACATGTACTTCATCAATATCCATAGCATCGCCCAAGAGCGGTTCCGACGGAGCGTCTTGTTCGATTTTTTCAGTCTGTTCCTGACTTTCCTTCTCAGCTTCTGAAGACATAATCGATCGGTAGGCGACATAGCCGAGAACAAGCGCACCGATCATAAATGGAATAAAGGGAAGTCCCGGAAAGAATGCAAAAATCAGCATAATCCCCGAGACCGCCATCAAAGCCGAAGGATATTGAGCAAATTGCTTAAACAGCGAAAGATCAACCGTCCCCTCACCTTTACCTTTCGCGAGCAACAAGCCCGCAGCAATGGAAATGATTACGGCTGGAATCTGCGAAACCAACCCATCTCCTACGGTCAGGATGGAGTAATTTTTCATCGCCTCGCCAAAGCCAACTTTGTGAACGCCGACCCCAATGGCAATGCCCGCGATCAGATTCAGCAAAGTGATCAGTATGCCCGCAATGGCGTCGCCCTTCATGAATTTTGATACGCCGTCTAAAGACCCGAGAAAGGCTGTTTCCTCTTGCTCTCTTGTCCGCCGAAGGCGGGCTTCCTCATGGCTGATTGCCCCAGCAGCCAGATCTGCATCAATCGCCATTTGCTTGCCAGGCATGGCATCTAAGGCGAAGCGCGCACCGACTTCCGCCATGCGGCCTGCGCCTTTCGTAATGACCATAAAATTCACGATGACGAGGACCGAGAACACGATCAGGCCAATGAAGATGTTGCCCCCCATTATAAACATGGCGAACCCTTCGATGACGCCTCCGGCCGCGCCTGACCCAGTATGACCTTCGCCAATTATCAATTTAGTAGACGAAATATTCAGCGATAAACGCAAGAGCAAAGACGCCAAGAGAACGGCAGGAAAGGAGGAAAAGTCCAGCGGCTGCTCAATAAATAACACAATTGTAAAAATCAGGATTGCAAAAGCAAAAGACACGGTGAGACCGGCATCTAGGATCCATGATGGAACCGGCAAGACCATCATAATGATGATCATCATCAGCCCCATGGCGAGAAAAACCGTCGGGTTGTTAAAGGACGATAATGTTAACTTTGGCATATCGCGCGAGCTTAAGTTCCGGCGATCACGGGAATGACGTGATTGTCAAAAAGGCTGACACAAATACGGGCCATATATCCGGCGGAAATGAAGAAGACGAGCAACATGACAGCGAGTTTTGGAACAAAGGTAAGGGTCATCTCTTGGATGCCCGTCAGTGCTTGCAATAACCCAACAACCAAGCCCACGATAAGGGCTGCCGCCAACAGAGGCAACGCCATCAATGCCGCGCCCCACAAAAATTCCTGGAGAACCGATAAGATGTCTGTTTCGGACATTAAACCGGCATTCTCAGTAACTCTTGATACGCTTCAACGACCCGATTTCGTATTGTCACGGCCGTTTCCAATGCCACCTCAGCAGTGGCCATAGCCTCAACGACCGCATGGGCGTCGCCCTGCCCCACGCTCATGGCTTGAGTTGTAATCTCAACTTTTTCGAATATCTGCGAAAACTCCTGAATGCCTTGCGACATCGGAGATTTCGCAGCCTCATTTCCTGCGGCTTTTGCGGCGCCCTTGAGGCTTTCTGGCCCGAGAGCTTGTTTAGCGATTTGATACTGACGCGCAGCACCTAACGAGACAGGGTCCATGTAAATCTCCTACCGGCGCAATAGATCAATCAAGCCAGAATACATCTGAGCGGCTTGCTTGAATGTGGAAAGATTAGCTTCGTAGCTCCGGCCAGCCTCGCGCGCGTCCGCAAGCTCAATCATCATATCGACGTTTGATGATGCGACATAGCCCTCGCCGTCGGCAAGTGGATGCGTGGGATCAAATAAAATCTCGCCCAGACTACGATCTAAGAGGACGTCGTCAATGCGAACACCGCCCGACTCCCGAAGTTGCTCCATTTGATTGTCAAAAGTCACAAGCTTTCTCTGGTATCCATGCGTATCCGCATTTGATAGATTTTCGCTGACTATACGCAATCGAAAAGCTTGTGCATCCATGCCGCTACTGGCCGCTGACATTGCTTTTGAAATAGAATTTGGTCCCATAAACGCCTCCCGCATTTAATGTTGAATGGGGGCACGCGTCATCCTGACGGGCGCCGAAGGGTCTTAGATATTTTTGCCGATTGCCATCTTCATCATGTTCAACGACTTCTTATAAACCGCGAGAGCCATATCGTGGTTCGCCTTGTTTTCAGTGGAGAGCATCATCTGCTGCTCCAGTGAAACAGTGTTCCCATTTGGTGACGAAATATCCCCTGCATCCATTTCGATTAGGCGACCTTGTATGGATTTTATGTTTTCCGGCTGGAGAACTGAGGTTAGGAAAATTTCTGAAAATGGCTGAAGGTCCTGGGCCTTGAAATTCGGCGTGTCTGCATTAGCAACATTATTGGCAATGACCGCGTGACGTTCGGCAGCGTGCCCTGCCATGGCCGACATTGTGTCGAGTATTTTCATATTACTGAGCATGATGAAACAATCCTTGTCATCATAGTTAACGATTAACTAAGAAATACACCACATAGTTGAATGAAGTATTAATGAACCAAGAATTTTTATAGTTAAAGCAGATGCAATCTTCCCCAACCGTTTTCAGAACCGAGTTTGAAAGAAATGTAATTGAGGCAACCCCGCGTCCGGCGAAATCTGTTTGGGGAAAAGTGTGTCAGGTCGACGCGCAATCTATTCGTATTGCTGGCTTAACCGGTTCAATTTGCCTCGGTGATTTGATCGCTGTCACGGTTCGTGAGGATTTAAAGCTGAAAGGCGAGATCATCTCGTTACAAGATGGATTCAGTGTCGCAATGATGCACGGCAACCCATTTGGCATTCGAATAGGCCAGCGCGCGCACATCATCGAAGATGTGCTGCCTCACCCGTCAGAGGATTGGATTGGCCACGTCTTAAATCACGCTGGCCAAACAATTGAAGGACAGCTTCCCTTATCAGGATCAAGCCCCGCTCCACTTCGCGCAAAGCCCCCGGCTGCGGTTTTACGCAAAGCGCTCGGGCAGAGACTTCAAACCGGTGTCACGGCCATTGATACCTTTTTACCGCTCTGTCAGGGGCAAAGGGTCGGACTTTTTGCCGGATCTGGCGTTGGTAAATCCACTCTGCTGGGATCATTAGCCAAGGGAAGCAACGCAGATGTAAATATTGTTGCGCTCATCGGAGAGCGCGGGCGCGAGGTTCGGAGTTTTGTTGAAAAAACGCTTGGCCCTGACGGTATGAAAAAAACCATTTTATTCGTCGCGACGTCGGATGAGTTATCAGCCTTGAAACTTCGCACGGCGTTACTCGCGATGGCGACGGCAGAATATTTCCGCGACCAAGGTAAGCAAGTTCTTTTCCTTTTTGACTCCATTACTCGGTATGCAGAAGCTCACCGCGACGTGGCTTTGACCGCGGGTGAAGTTCCTTCGCTTCGCGCTTATCCTCCCTCCACATTCGGTGCGCTGGCTTCGCTTTGCGAAAGAGCGGGGCCCGGTATTGATTCGACAGGAGATATCACTGGCGTGTTTAGCGTTCTAGTCGCGGGCTCGAATATGGAAGAGCCGATTGCCGACATGGTGCGCGGTATTCTTGATGGACACATTATTTTAGACCGCGAAATTGCAGAGCGCGGCAGATACCCTGCTATCAATATACCTCGAAGTATTTCTCGCTCATTACCAGATGCTGCATCGGAAGATGAAAACAAGGATCTGCAACAGGCTCGTAAGTTTATTCGGCTTTTTGAGGAGTCTCAGACGATGATCCAGGCCGGCTTATATGTTGCAGGAACAGACCCAGCCTTAGATAAAGCGATCAGCGTTTATCCTGCCCTGGATGCATTTGTCAGCGAAATTGAGCCCGCTAATATCGAGGTAAATTTCACTAAACTTAAGAAAATACTTAATCCGTCCACGGAGAATATACCTGCACCAACCCAAGCGCCAGCGGGGAGTTAGGCGTTTGAAAGCAATAAATTCGTGATGCCAGCACTTCCCAAGCCGCCGCCCAAAAGGGAGAGAGCAGCGAATCCAGGTGTCAGTGCAGACGGTCCAGACTCGATTTGCTCCCTTAAAAGGTAACGACTCACGGCCGTCTCAATAACTTCTGGGTCCTTGAAAACATCTATTGTTTTACCGCCAAAGAGATCATTCGCCTTATCTGATAAAATATCTTTCTGACGGTCGACATCGAGTGCGGAAAAGCTCTCAGGTAAATTGAACGCCCCCTCCAGAACTGTCCGCATGGGGACCGAGGCCATTGCTTTAAACCAACCGGCATTTTCGGATAATCCGTCATTTGCAAGCTCTTCAATCTCGCGGGTGAAATTAAGAGCCAGCCGCATTGAATTATCGACTTCACCTAATTCAACCTCAAAAGCCTCATCTTGATAACCTCTGGTGATTTCTGCGGCTTGATCAGCGGAAATACTCAGCTGACCATCGTCTCCAACGGCAAACATATTGGCCATATCTAGGTAATCAGAATTATTTAGGCGGACAGCGAAACTCGAACTATCTGCTGTGCCCTCCTCGAGAACTTTTCGGACAAATGCGCCTTTATTAATTTCGTCACTCAGGCCAAAAGCGCCGAGCGCGACTCTTAGGAGTTGTCGGTCGGACATTAGGTCGTCCAAGGTTTCTACATTACCAATATTCTCTGTAAAATAATCGACATCCCTCTGAATTTCAGGTGATCGGTTGAAAATCTCTGACTGCGAGTCAAGCGTCGTTTTAAGATAATTCCAACCGGCAAGTCCGGACACAGGTATGATGGGTGAGAAAGCCATGTGGCGGGCTAACTCGCCATCGCTCGTATTATCTGAGAGTTTGCCTCCAACGCGGCAAATTTAGAGCGCGTTTTTTCTAGCAGGTCTTCCTCAACTTTTAGGAGCGGCTTCAAAGCACATAAGACCGAATAATACCGATTATTCGTCGCAGCCTTCTGGGCCTTGGCAATATTTTTCGCGAAGGCAGTCCCTTCGAAAACAATTGCAAGCCCCTCAAGGCCTTCTTTGATCTCAGATTCTATTTCGATGAAACCGACGTCACCAGACAGAATAATTTGCGTCGCGTAATAAACGCGCCGAACAGGTGTGTTGACATCATTGGGATGAATAACGTCACTCATTCGCAGGACATTCACGCCGTCACCATCTACACAGATTTGCCCTCGCTTCGGACCGTTGCTCAACAGAGCGCCGTTGACCAAGAATTTTTCATTCGCTTTTAAACTTAAAACTAATCCGGCCATTTTCTACACTGCCTCTTGCATGATGGGAGCTGCTTCCGCTGACTTAGGCGCTAAACTCAATCGTGAGCTTTCTCGCAATCCGGATATCACTGATTTATTTATGTCAATCAAAATCTGGTGGTCAGCCTCGCCAGCCAAAACTTTTAACGTATGGAGTTGGGTGAACTCAGCGAGGGAAATTAGGTTTTGTTTTAAATCCATCGACATCGGATTATTGGGGTTCACCAGATCAATAAAAAGAATTTTCCAAAGCTTGGCATTTTCAACGAGGGCCTGAGCCAAAGCCGCCGTGCCTCCGATTTCCTTGGGGTCAACTTGGCTCAATGATGATGTAATAGAGATGAAAACTTTAAGCTCGATCGCCTTGTCTGAGTTCATTTCGCGTTGCACAGTTTTATAACCCTGTTGGGCATGATAGCTGTTCATTTTTAAGACCTGACGTTACTGACCGTGTATTGAAAAAGGCGACGGGAGCGTTGTCCGCTCCCGTCTAATT
Source organism: uncultured Caulobacterales bacterium (assembly GCA_937923965.1). GTDB lineage: Bacteria > Pseudomonadota > Alphaproteobacteria > Caulobacterales > Maricaulaceae > Litorimonas. The sequence goes on along the minus strand of CALDTL010000021.1, from coordinate 38,521 downwards.
CACTCAATCCGTTCTATCGGAAGAGGGAGAGAAGTTGTTGCGGACCGGAGTTCGCAATCGACAGGGCCTGCACGCCGAGCTGCTGCTGAACCTGCAAAGACTGAAGACGCGCGGAGGCCTCTTCCATATCAGCATCTGTCAGTGCGCCAATACCTGTCTTCAAAGAGTCAGTCAGTGAGGAAACAAATTCAACTTGGTTATCAATACGTGTTTGCTTCGAACCGAAATTAGCGGCTGCATCAATCGCAGACTGTAGGAAGCCTTCGATATTTGTCAGCGCTTCGGACGCACCTTCATTGGTCGTGACATCAATGCTATCAATACCTGCTAATGCACCAGCTTGTTCCCCGCCTTGGAACACAGTCGCATTATCAATGGTTGCGTCTGCACCGGTGTTATTGACAATGCTCACCGTGTCTGTCGCTGCTGAGATCGTGAAACCCGTGATACCAGCTCCGTCATTCAAAGCGTTTGCTGCGGCTGCTAAGCCCGCAGCGACATCTTCGTTGGTATCGCCAGCTCCGGACGTGTAAGATACAGTCGTTCCGGCAACGTCAAATGAAGTTGTGGTGCCCTCAACAACACCATTTGCACCGGCAGCAATCGCAACGGTCGCCGTACCAGCATCCGCAACGGGACCACCACCTGTAATCGTGGCTGTACCCCCGTTACCGGCTTCGAGAGCGTCAGTTCCCGCAACAGCTGCGTTTGTCGTCAAATTCTCACGACTAACATTGATTTGTGAGGCTGTGACGGTCCCATCGGCGGCTCGGTCAAGAGAAGATAGGATGTTGATGCTACCGGCTGAATTGAGCAGGTTTTGACCATTGAACTGCGCGGCCCCTACAACAGATCCGATCTGAGCTGTGAGCTCGGAGATGTCTGTTTGAATTTTCGTCCGGTCAACGTTTTCCTCTTGAGCGGAAACGATTAAGCTCTTCATATCTTGCAGAAGGTCTGTGACTTGCTCTGAAGCGGCCCGCGCTACACCAACTGTTGCAGAACCGAGGTTCAAGCTGTCAGAGATTTGATCGAAGCTTTCAACATCTGTCGACATGACAGTAGAGATCGCCCAAATGGCTGCATTATCTTTAGCCGTGGAGACTTTCTTACCGGTTGAAATTTCAGATTGAACAGACTCAAGATTGTTGTTGATACCGCGGAGAGTATCAAGAGCCACCATGGCACTGCTATTTGTTAGAATACTAGACATAAGTTTTTCCTGTATGCGCTTTGCGCTTATAAAAATTATGAGATCGAAAGAACCTCAACACCATCACACCTCAATAAAGTGCAACAAACTAAGTCATCCTGACATTTTTGCTTGCGGCTGATCGAATGAAACCGAACGCGGCAAGCGCAACCCTTCCTGGATTGCACCTCTTGATACACACCAAATAATAATAACCTGTTAAATCACACTTTTTTTTCGGCACGCGTGTGACTCCCCGATAGAAACAACGTGCTACCTTTTCTATCATAGGCGCCAATATTAGACTCTAGGTGTTGAAGCGCTTGCAGACGTTGACGCGCAGACCGAAGACCGTTCATTACGCTCTTCAATATAATTCCATTTTCATTTGCCAATCGTCTCAATTTATCGATTTGCGGAGCAACACGATTTATATCTTCTCTATCTTTCAAATCCGACATGAGACGCTCAAGTTCAGCAAGACGCTCAGTTTTCTGAAGAACAATTTCTTCGAGTCCCTCTAATCGTCCTTTGCTTAGGAGTTTGGCTTCAGTCTTCAAGATGTAGATGATTTGAGAAATTTTGACGTTACAATTTACCAAAGTCGACATTTACGATGTCCCCGTTTCTTTTAAATTTTTTTGACTGTTTTCAAGTTGATCAATTTTTGAAAGACGATCATAGAAACTTTCAGCCAGGCCAAAACCGCCCTTCTCCGCAATTTGTTCGGAGAAGCTTTCTATATAGAAACTGGTAAACGCAGATACATCTTCGCCACCACCAGACATTAGGGCTTTATCTAATCCGCTAAACGTGAGCATCTGTCCGATAAAAGCCGCTTCAAACTCTTGGGCGGATTTACGAAGACCGGCTTCCTTTTCCGGCTCTGATGGTGTCGTCGTTTCGATAACACCGGTTCCAGATGGGAGACCGAGGCCGGACAACAAAGTTAAAGAAGGCACCATAAAAATCTCCTATTTTTAGAGACTTTATTTTTTACACGTAAAGGATTAGTAAACCATTTTTCACTATTTCAGGTTGCAGTGAATAATTTTTCAAAACCCTCTGTTCCCCAGCTTCCCACGCGCAGCGCTCATTCGGAGTTTCCGACTAGCAAACTTCAATCAAATGCTGAAAGTCCTGACGACGGCATCACACCTCTTAACATCGAGAACGCCATTGAAGACCATCAAAATGGAGTCAGCTCTTTTGACTTTCAATTTAATGATTCAGCTGGCCTACAAACTTCAGTCAATATCGAAGGCGAGGCAAACCCCATCCTTATGGAACATGCGACTATTCCCACGACTTTGGCCTTGGAACTAACAAATTCGAGCCAGAAAACGTCCACACCGCCTGACGCGACACTTGTGACGGACGCTCCAGCGCAATCTCACAATATAACTGACGTAAAGGCGCAGGACATAGCGCAACATGGGGTTATCCAAACAAATTTGCCCTTGAACGAATCTTTGGCGAAAAAACATATCATTCCAGCCCCTCTGATGCAGAGACTCGCGGAAGGCGACGACATAACAAATTCAACCGGGATCAAACAATCTGAAAACCTAGCTTCACAGCCAGCCCTGCCTCGTCACGACTATGATGGCAAAAATTCGACTCTACTCACAATAAAAGATACGCCGGCTGAGGTTCCATTAAATAAATCGGGCTCGCAGCAAACTACGCCGAGAGACGGGCCATTATCTGGGGAAGTTAAGTTAGAAACGCCTCTCGAGAAACTCCCAAAAAGCGCTCTTGTAACAGCGCAGGGGAATACCACCCTATCGCACCCCTCTGTGCAACCCCCGACTTTAACGCCGGATATCCCAAGCATAGAAGGGTCAGCAAATTTGATGGATAGTTTAGAAAAAATTACGCTGGAGCGCAGTTCGATGGCGGGACTCACAAATCAAACAAACTCTCTTAACGCAGCGAAAACGGTTTCACCCCAGATCATTGTTGCCCCATCCAACATACATCATCCTGCAGTTCAAACTGTCGCGACAACATTGGCCCAAGTCGGGGAAACACAATCTGGTATCTCTATTCGGTTGAACCCACCGGAGATGGGGCGCGTGTTTTTGGATTTCCAATTCAATACCGACCGCAGCGTATCGGCTGTTGTCCGGTCCGAAATCCCAGAAACGGCGGCCTTATTGAAACATAATGCGGACTTTCTTCTTGAGGCTTTGAAGGATAGCGGATTTAACTCCGTCACCTTGAGTTTTGAACAAAATGATCAGTCAAAAAACAAGGGTTTCAATTTTGATCAGGAAGAAACGTCACCCATGTTATATCAGTCTGCGTCGTCGGACCCTGAAACTCTCGGCAACGCCCCAGACATAACGCATCGCCGTCAAACATTCTCAAATTCCAATATCGATTTGAAACTCTAGGAGCCTAAAATGAATATTCAAAGCCTCGTCGCCCTGACAACGGGTCAAGACTCAAGCCGACCCTCATTCCTGAAAGACGCCCCAGAGGTTTCAGAAACAGACACGTCACCATCTTTGGCAAGTGCGACGGATACGAATGGCGAAGAGTTCTCCACGTTTCTAACCCTATTAACGGCGCAAATTCGAAATCAAGACCCTCTTGCGCCTTTGGACTCCACGCAATTCGTCGAACAGCTCGCCACTTTTACGAATTTGGAATTGCAAGCGAAAGGCAACGCGGAGCTAGAAAACATCGCCGCATTATTAGCGCAATCTGCATATGCCACGACGCAGGAGACTCAAAGCAAAGTCGGACCTGAATCCAAAGACTAGAATACATGAATTTAGCCCGCCGGATTTATTGCTCTTGGCGCGCTAAATCTAGGATGAGGATATCGTGGACCCCATCTGGAATGACGACTTTACTCGCGGACAATAATGTTCGGCGAATGTTTTCGTAAGTTTCCGCGCTCGTTAAATTTTTTCCAAACGCACCATCATTAGATAGCGCCAACAACTCGCGTGTGATCGCGTCCCGTAATTTTGGTTCAAACGTATAGGCATTGTCTGGTGCATTCGAGTCGAGCTCTAAATTCAAATTCATGATAACCAGCGCGCTAATTTTACCATTTGACATGACCGGCACAACGAATTGTCGATTAAACTTCAAATAGGTTGTTTGGCCATAAGCGCTTGTATCATCCCCATGATCAGAATCCTTAGATTTTTTCTTCTTGTTACTCTCCTTACCATGACCGTCGTCCTTCTTTTTATTGGACTTGCTGTGGCTATCGGCCTTTTTCTTGGACCCTTTCGCGTCATCCGTAGCCGACGAATCCCCCCCCATATTTTTGACAAAATCACCTGCCACGGCGCCGCCGACGACAAAGATAATCATTAGAATTGGGAATAAGATTTTTTTCACAGCCATTTTCTCGCTTAGTTAGAAAGGCAAAATTTTTGATAATATTTTATTTCCAGAACGCGGCCTTACACTATCTGTGATTTGCCCCTGCCCTCCGTAGAATATCCGAGCTTCCGCAATTTTATCATAGGTGATCGTATTAAGCCTAGATATGTCTTGCGTTCTAATCAAACCCGTCACTTGGAGATAACGGACCTCACTATTGACCATTATTTCCTGACGTCCCGCCAAGCTGAGATATCCATTAGGCATAACATCAATAACGCGGGCGGCGAGCCGAAGGGTCATCTTTTCCTGACGCTTAATGTTACCATTTCCGTTGACGCTACTTCCGCGGTTTATGTCAAGCCCCGGGGATAAACTCGCCCCTCCCGGTAAAGCCGGCGCAACAAGTTCAGGGATACCAAATAGAGCGCCTATTGAAAAATCCTGATCCATCTGGCGTGTCTGCGCGACGGAATTAGTAATCTCAGCTTCATCGTCGATTTCGATCACTACGGTTAAAATGTCACCAAATTGACTGGCGCGCCGATCCCCAAAAAGGGACTTTGGGCTACTACTCCACAATGAGGTCGCTTTTGAACTGTCTGCAACCCTCATCGATGGCCTTTGAGGCGCAACCTGTTGGGTATTTGAATAATTACGCGGCGTCTTCCAATTTTCAGGTAAAGCATTTGGGGGACCCAAAGTTTGAGTTGAGGAACACCCAGAAATCGCGAGTCCGGTTAACAAACAAAATAGCTTTGAGTTCAAATTTAAGTAATTCATGTTCGAACCTCAACCACGCCAGATGGTAATATGATGCCATGAATGCGCTTGCGCGACTCGAGATTCATTATACTGATAATATCCCCCTCCCCGCCTTCATCCAGCGCGCGGCCCGACGCTGTTATTTCAAGCCGTCCGAAACGATAAATCATGCTGATCAGACTATTGCGTTTGACGAGGATTGGATTTCCGACATAAGCGGGATTGACTTTTTTCCCCGCATAAACGGTTCTCTTCATCTCCTTACCTAAATAACCTTCCAACACATCTTGCCGATTTTCCTCGGTGTCTGCTTCAACAGTCAAATCTCCAGATTGAATTATCGTCCCACGTTGCAGTGTTTGTTTTGCCGTAACCGAGGCCGCAAAACACGGCGAGGAAAGAAAAACAAATGGTAGGAGAAGACTTAAAAGTTTCATCTACCTAATCCTTGTTGTGGCAGCATACATTTCATCAGCGGCCGTGATGACTTTAGAGTTTAATTCATAGCCGCGCTGCGCCTCAATGAGCTCGGAAATTTCTTCCACAACATCTACACCGGAGTCTTCAAGGTAGCCTTGGCGCATCGTCCCGATCCCCTCCGTTCCCGGCTCACCAATAATGGGAGCGCCGGAACCGGCGGTTTCCCGAAAAAGGTTCCCGCCCACCGCCTCTAATCCTTTTGGATTGGCGAAGACTGTCATCGTGATGACGCCAATTTGCTGGCCTTCCGGCGCGTTATCGAAATAGGCGGTAACGGTTCCATCCTGACTAATGGTCAGACTGCGTGTATCATTGGGTATGGTGATATTGTCGGCGAGTGCGAATCCGTCGGAATTCACAATTAAGCCTTCTGAGTCTCTGAAAAATTTGCCATCGCGAGTATAAGCGGAATCCCCGCTGGGCAATGTGATCTCAAAATACCCCCGCCCTTCTAGAGCGAGATCCAAATCTCCCCCCGTCGGGCTTAACCCCCCTTGTACAATCTCCATAGACACCGTGGAAGGACGCACGCCCATTCCCATTTGAATGCCCGCTGGAACAATGTTTCCGGTTTGTGAGGATATGGCACCGGGCGGTAGTTTTTGGAGATAGAGCAGATCAGCAAATTCGGCGACCCTAGGCTGATAGGCGGTTGTGCTCATGTTGGCGATGTTATTTGATATGACATCAACTCGGGTTTGTTGTGCGGCCATACCCGTGGCTGCAATTCTAAGAGCGTTCATCCTGAACCTCCCTTTCTACTACGGACCTGAAATCAATTTCTGGTCGTTTATGTTAACTGCCGAACAGTCGTTATGACCGATTTGATCCGGTCGTTTTCAATATCTAAAAGCTTTTGCCCTGCATCATAGGCTCGCTGAACTTCTATCATGCGAGCCATTTCAGCGACGGGCTGAACATTTGAGTCTTCTAAAAACCCTTGAATGATCCGCGGCTCATCAACAGGGACGTATCCGTTAACGGCCTCCCAAAGGTTATTACCTTCGCGCCTAAGATTTTCGGGGGCCGCTGTGACAACTCCAAGTCGTCCGACCTCAATGCCGTCTGCGCTCATGGTGCCATCGCCAGCGATAGCCAGCACATTGACCTCTTGCGGAATTTGAATCTGGCCTCCGGCGTCATCTAAAATCGGTAAACCAGACGCATTTATTAGCATGCCTTCACGATCGGTCATGAAATGGCCTGCGCGAGACAGTCGCTCGCCATTGGGGGTGCCGACAAGAAAAAACCCGTCTCCTTCTATGGCAACATCAAATGTACCGCCGGTGCTTCTTAGACCCCCGCTTTCAAAGTGACTCACATGAGCCCCCAGACGCCCCATGGAAATCGACTCTCTTGGATTTTGAGACGGCCGGCCGCTTCCCATAGCCTCGATAAATTCTGTAAAAACCGCGCCCTCACGTTTAAACCCTGTTGTATCTGCATTGGCCATATTATTGGCGATAACGCTTAGCTCCCGAAGGAGCCCAGACTGGCGGGAAAGACCAATATAAATTGGATTATCCATTCGACAAAAGCCTCTTCACGAGTGAGATATCATTATCGAGTTGCATTTTTAGGGTCTCCAAATCTCCGGCAGAAACGGGGGGCTCACGATCAACGTAATTTTGGCTCTCTTGACCGAGAAAGGTCATAAGTGAGATTTCATCCGTGTAAGATTCTTCGGGATCAGACTTGGCTTTGGCTTTCAAAGCGACTTGAACGGCCGTCCAATCCGCCCCCTCCCACGCAAGGTCCGCTTCTCGGCTGAAGCGGTCTTTGTCAGCGGGTCTTTGGCCCAATATTTTCGTTGCTAAATCTAGTTTTTCTGACTGGATTGCGGCCTCCAAAAAAAGCGGCTCAAATCTTGGATCCTCTTTGTAAGAAGACGCGATCTGAAGTGCCGCATCAAAGTCGCCATGTTTGGTGGCAATACTCGCCTTTGCAAAATCGAGGGTGGTTTTATCAACCTTAAAGGAAAGATCTCCGGCGTCTAATATTGTGGGCACGAGCTCAGGCAAATTTAAATCAATGGCCGTGCTCACAGCCATAGTCGTCAGACTATCTAGATTTTCGTAAGATTTGAAAAACACTGGATCGTAAACAAAGGCCGCCAATGCGTCTAGACGAATGCTCTTGACGACATCTTCAAGGCGCGTTTCAAGTCTCTGCGCGATAAGCCTCACAGCTTTCGCTAATTCCAAATCATCTCGCCCCAGGTCCTGCTTAGCTTTGCTAATTGCTTCGACAAATTTTCCATTTTGCAACCGTTGCAACACGATTTGAAGGGACGCCTCAAGGCTCTCCCCCTGCCCCGAATATTGTTGGGTTACGGACTCTAAATCCTGCGTGAAATTGTCATATAAAACGAGATTGTTGTCAAAATTTTCTTCCGATAGTTTCCGCAGGGATCGGACCCGGTAGATCCCATCATGCTGCGCCAGATGTTGAAAAATTTCCGTTCCAACGGGGTCACCAGAATTATTTTTAACAAGGGCATAAAAATACAGAACGGCGGGATCATTTGTAGCGGGCCGGTCTCCATATTTGGTTTCGGGCGCAATAAACGTCAAAAGCCGCTGAGCCAGAACATCATTTTCTTGCTCTGCGGCGGCAGTGCCAATTTTGAGACTAATAAGGTCCCGTAACTCAGACGGCAGTTCTTCTAAGGCCGCGAGGTTTTCACGTCCGAAATTAAGTTCATAGGCCTCCTCAAGTCTTGACGAAGAAGAGATCTGAGAGAATATATTCAGCAGACTCATATTTTCACTGCAGTCAGCATAGGACGCAATAAGCTTCTGATCTTCCTCCGTCGGCTGCCCGTCGATTGTACGGCCCATGGACCCGACAAGCCGTGCCTCGGCGTCTTTAAACCCGTTTACAGCACTCGTCATTTCGGCGCCTAGTCCAAGGGCCATGTAAGTCTTCAACAGCGGCAATAGCTGGTCCCGATTATTACCCGGCTCGATACCCGCTTTGGCCGCAGAAATATCGTCATATGACGAGACGGTCTGATACATGTTCAGATCAAGGACTTTGGATGCTTGACACGAAGAGGTGAATACAAAATTCTGATTGAGGACCTTCGTATCTGGCATTTTTAACTGTGTGTCGGTAGAGTCTTCGGACGTGGGCTGAGCGTCATCCTTATAGTCAACGAGACCCTGTCTGGCTGCTTTTTGGAGAACATCCTGAAGAGACTTAACGGCAAGGTCACCGGGCGGAGACTTCTCTGGCACGTCCTCTGCGATAGCAGTTACGCTTGTCAGAAGCGCCGCTACAAGTGACCCCTTAAGAAAAGTTGAAAAATTTCTCCTACCTAACATAATTAAGCGGCCTGTTTCAGGGCTTTAAGCGACTCTTCAATATCCATGAAGCTTGGACGATTATGCTTAGGCGCGCTTCTTCGCGCGACCTCTACGCAAAGATTAGTTGGGTTGTTATGTAGACTGGATACTAGAACGCCTTGAATCAAAGAGTAGAAGAAATGCTCTTCTTCACGGATTGATTTGACCTTATTTGCCATCGGGCCAACCAATCCATAAGCCAAGAAAACACCAAGGAAAGTCCCGACCAAAGCACCGCCAATCATACCGCCAAGAACCTCCGGCGGCTTGTCAATTGATGCCATCGTTTTGATAACGCCCAGAACCGCTGCAACAATTCCCAAAGCTGGCAGCGCATCTGCCATATTCTGAAGCGCATGAGACCCGTGAAGGCTTTCAGCAACCATTGTATCCAGTTGTTTTTCTAGAAGCTCCTCAACCTGATAAACATCATCAAAGTTCATAATCATTGAGCGTATTGTGTCGCAGATTAACTCAACGAACGGCCCATCTTTCAGAATTTTTGGATATTTTTGAAAAAGCGAGGACTCTTCAGGAGCCTCAATATGAGATTCAATCTCAACAGGGCTTTCTTTCGCGATTCTGACCAGCTCATGCATTAAGCAAAGCAGATCGTTGTAATCAGATTTTTTCCATTTTGCGCCTTTGAAAACGGCGCCAAGATCTTTAAACGTATGTTTGATTGTGTGCATGTCATTGCCGCAGGCAAAAGCGCCGATAGCAGCGCCTCCTATCATCATCATTTCAAACGGAAGGGAGTGCATAATGATGCCCATTTTCCCGCCGGCCAAGATGTACCCGCCGAAAACACAGACAAAGGTGATAATTATTCCAACAATAGAGCTCATGCCTCAAACGTAGAATAATAGCGTTACGTAAATATTAAAACACACTATAATAGTGTTATAATTGCTGACCTAAATATCTACCTCCTGAGAGAACTCATAACATATATCTTCAGCCAATTTGATCGCGCGATGTGACTTATAGATTCCGAGGGCGCCCACACCAAAATCTACCGATTTTGCTTTCATTTTTGTCTCTAGCTTGACCGACTGGAGCGATACCCCCGGAAGCTGTATAATCTGACCAATGTGAAGACGCGTGCAATCGGCCACACTCATGCGGCATGTCTCAACCACGGCCCGCACCGGAACGAGTGCTTCGTCCAGCGAACGTCGCATATGTTGGGTCCAAGGGTCATCAAGGTTCAGCACCACAGGACGGCCCAGGTCTATATCTTGCAATCGACGCTTAGGAACTAAATTTGGAGGTAAGATAATTTGGAAATTTAGCCGGCGACGTGGCACTGCCTTATCCGGGTCAGAGGCCTCGCTATCGTCGTCGCTATGGCCGCCGAACCTGTCCCCATCCGACTCTCGAATTGAGAAAATGACTTTGGTCCAAATCTCAATTCCTTTCAGCAAATCAATGTCTGTTGGAGCTGTGCCCTTATTCCGAAATGCGAAGCTTGCCGGTCTTGAAGGCTCTAAAATTGAAAACAACTCTTTCAACTCAGCTTCCAATGTCTTTGCCACTGGCGAGAAAAGGATAAGATCTAATGAGCTGGGTTTATAGGTAGCATCATCCGCTGCGGGTAAGAACCTTAAGCTTTTCTCTGAAACCAAGGCTCCAAAATCAGCGTCAAATCCAATTAAAACTGGACAGGGAACTCCGGGTTCCCCCATCCCATAATAGAGCCCGTCCCTGGCTATGGACGAACGCATTTCATCCCAAACCCCTGAAGTCGACTCGATATTTTCTATCTCCCAAGTCAACCCAAGCAAATCAGTGAAGGCCTCGGCCACAGAGCTATGTAGAGGCTTCCAAACTTCAACATCATTGACTGCACGGCCGGAAAGATCTGCCTTCATTTCAAGTTTCTTTTTAAGAATTGTCACAAAGCACCATATTAGTGTTATTTTAATTCCGACTACCCCATAGCTTCTTGCAAATGTATTAATGTCTCGGAAATCACCGCGTCTAATTTATAAGTTTTTACGGAACAGGTTTATGACTGAAGAAGTTCGCCCAATTATTTTGAGACGAAAGAAAGTTTACGCCGCCGACGGTCATCATGGCGGCGCATGGAAAGTCGCCTATGCCGATTTTGTAACAGCAATGATGGCCTTCTTTTTGTTGATGTGGCTTTTGAATGCGACCACTGAAGCCCAGCGCAAGGGGATTGCGGATTATTTCAGTCCCAATATTCCTATTGCAGCTGTCTCGGGCGGCGGCGCGGATGCGCTTGCAGGGGACTCGATTTTTACAGAGCAAACCCTCGCCAAATCCGGTACAGGCGTGGCATCCGACACAGGTAATATGATGTCGAAAGAGGAGACAGAGGACGCCGCGAGAGAGTCGGCCGAAGCCCAAATCGAAGCTCTCAACGCAGCCCTTCTTTCCGAGAATGAAGGGCTCATGCAACACATCAGCTTAAAATTGAGCCCAGATGGCCTGGTCATTGAGCTCACCGACACCGACACAGCGCCGTTATTTTCAATCGGCGATGCGAAGCCCTCGGAAGTGCTAAAGCAACTCCTAAAGGTTGTAACCAAGTCATTTGGCGACGTTGAAAACAACATAAAGATCGTGGGCCATACCGATAATAGCGGCTATGTGAATGACAGTCGTTACTCAAATTGGGAACTCTCAACGGATCGAGCCAATACAGCGCGGCGCCTCCTGATGAGTTACGGATTCTCTTACGAAAAGGTCTCAGAAGTGTCAGGCAAGGCCTACACGGCACCACTCGCAGACAATCCTTCTGCCGCCCAAAACAGGCGCATTTCAATTACAATTCTTCAATAAAGGCATAGAGCACCAATGTGTTGTAAGCGCAAATATACACTTATTTAATGATGATAGAATACAATCTTCAATTGAGTATGTTAACTATCAAGGATTGATCATGACAATTTCATCTGCCCTCAATGCTGGGGTCATGGGCCTAAGCGTCAACGCCACTAGATTGGCAACCATTTCAGACAATATCGCAAACTCTAGCACAAATGGATATAAGCGTAGCGAAACAGATTTCTCAAGCATGGTTATTAGCCAATCGGGCGGCGTCTACTCCGCCGGTGGAGTTAGAGCTGACACCTTCAAGGAGGTCGGCGCACTTGGGTCGCTTATTTCAACTGGCAATGCTTTAGACATCGCCATTAACGGCGGCGGAATGATCCCTGTGACGGACCTTTTTGGCGTGGAGCAGTCCTCGACAGAAAGAGACTTTCAGATGGTTCCGACCGGCGGATTCTATCCAGATGAAAATGGAAATCTTCGCACGCAAAGCGGGTTATTCCTGCTAGGGTGGCCAACGGACGCTGCAGGCGCCGTTTTAACCGGTAGCCGAGACAGTTCATCAGGTCTCGTCCCAGTCAACGTAGATGTCGCTCAATTCTCTGCCTCTCCAACCAGAAATATTGGCCTCAGCTTGAATTTACCGGCAGAGTCCACAACCGCTGGCGGCACCGGAGAAGCTTTTGATTTACCTATCGAATATTACGATAATCTGGGATCGCCTCAAACTTTGACTTACACTTTCTCGCCAAATGTACCCGCGTCGGGAGCAAGCAATAGTTGGAGCGTGAATGTCGTTGACTCAGCGGGTGACCCTTTGGTTTCTATCGCGTCTTTCGATGTTTCGTTTAATGACAGCGACGGAAATGGCGGTTCAATAAGCTCGATAACACCAGGAGCCGGTACGACCTATGACGCCGCTACAGGGGAAATGTCATTTAATGTAGTGAGCGGTCCTATGACCTCATTTATCGGCAAAGTCGGTGAAAGCGACGGTCTTTCACAACTCGCAGCGCCTTTTTCTCCCTACAATGTCACCAAAGACGGCGCTCCTATCGGGGATATCCAAGGCATTGAAATCAATCAACAAGGCGAGGTCGAAGCTATCTTCAATTCTGGCTTCCGCAGGACGCTCTATCAAATCCCTGTGGTTGATGTTCCAAATGCAAACGGCCTCACGGCGCGCAACAACCAAGCCTATTCGATTTCTGCTGAAAGTGGGGATCTCTACCTTTGGGACGCCGGTACGGGTCCGGTTGGTGATTACGCGGGCTATGCGTTGATGGAATCAAGCACAGATATCGCGTCAGAGCTCACGAGCCTCATTGAGACGCAACGCGCTTACTCATCAAACGCTAAAATCATTCAAACAGTTGATGAGATGTTGCAAGAAACCACGAACCTGAAACGCTAGGATTTAAGGCCACACAAATGTCACTTACGCGCGCACTCTCTAATGCTAATTCCGGATTGGCCGCCTCTGCGTTTCGCGCAGATATTGCTGCAGGCAATGTCGCAAATGCGTCAACGGCGGGCTACGTCCGCAGGGAAGTCATCACAACCGAACACAGGGTTGGCGGGCAAGGGAATGGCGTCAGGGTGGCAGGCGTGGCGCGGCAACAAGACTTTGCGCTTTCGGCCCTACGCCGAGATGCAGACGCATCATTTGGTCGCGCGAACATCATAGCGAGCACTTATAATGAGCTCAACCGAGAGCTGGGCGCGCCAGGCGACGACTACGGCCTATTCGCTTCCTTCGAGTCGCTTGAAGCTAACTTTAAGGATCTAGCGACAACGCCGGAGTCTCCAGCTCTGCAAAATGCAGTGCTCGCGGCTAGCACGGAATTAGTCTATCAGTTTAACGGTCTTTCTTCGATGGCCAATGCCCTACGAAATGATGCAGACGCTAATATCATGCGGTCGGTCGATACCGTAAACTCTGCACTTAATCAGCTCAAAAAACTAAACGATGATATCGGCGGATTGAACCAAGTTACTGGCGACGCGGCTGCGCTGGAGGACGAGCGTCAAAGACTCATCGACTCAATCGCAGAGATAATTCCAATTAATTCCATCGAACGTGAGGGTGGACAAATTGAGATCACAACAGATTCTGGTGCTTTTTTACTTGCCGGCAACGTTAGAGAACTCTCATTCCAACAAGTCGGTGCGATCACGTCCGGTGCCTCCTATGCTGACGGCACGGGCGGACTATCTGGCCTATTCGTAGGCGATCAGGACCTAACGCCGGGTTCCGGCGGGAACTTTGCATTAAGCTCTGGAACGCTGGCCGGGCAATTCGCTGTTCGTGATAATGTTGTCCCTGACTTTATCTCTCAGCTAGACAGCTTGGCGGCGGACCTGATAACTCGATTTTCTGATGACGATTTAGACGTAACAAAAACACCTGGCGCCGCGGGTATTTTCACAGATGCTGGCGGGTCTCTGGACTCTGCAAACCTTTCGGGCATCGCTGGTCGCCTAGAATTAAATTCTGCGGTCGACCCTGCACAAGGCGGCGACATCGCCCGATTTCGGGATGGCGTAGGCGCGACCACGGCCGGTCCAACTGGCGAAGCTGGGTTGATCAATGGATATCTCGACGCCTTAAACGCTTCCAACACCGCTCCTTTGGGTTCTGGCCTTACAGGGAGCTTTTCTTCGGTCGAGCTGGTTGCCAGCTTTTCGTCCGTCATTGGAGAAAACCGAGTCCGGCATGACGCCCTGAGCGCCAGCGCTTTGACGCGGAGTAATATATTATTTGACTCAGAAATTGCGCAATCAGGCGTCGATACCGACCTCGAAATGCAAACCCTTCTTTTAATCGAACAATCTTATGCGGCAAACGCACGCGTCATCCAAACGGTAGGCGATATGTTTGATCGCCTCCTCCAGATTTAGAGGTTACCGTGCAGTTGACAAGCTTCCCAGATCTATTGAGTTATTCGCGCCGCAATCGAACAACGGCAGCGATTAAGGCGCGTCTGGACATTGCTTCACAAGAAGCGGTCACTGGCCTAAAAGCAGACCTCACCGAGGCCACAGGCGGCCGAACCGGAAACGCGCATCTTCTCAGCAAAGCACTTAATGATATAGAACAAGGCTCGCGGATAAACGCGATGAGCACCTCCCGGCTTGATATGATCAGCCAGGGCATTAGCGGGGCCAGAAACGCGATGGACGGAATTGACACCCGCGCGATCGTGGCTCTCAATTCAGAGGGGACCGCCGCGTTACAAAACATTGCTGAAGCGGCAAAAGCAAACCTCAACAGCGTCCTGTCGTCCCTCCAGTCGAAACAAGGGACGCGCAATCTATTTTCAGGAAATGCCCCAGACACCCCGCCATTCGCGAGCGTTGACACCTTATTAGACGACGTCCGCGCGATTATGACAACCTCTGGAGGCCCAGCCGATATCACTGCCGCCTTAGATACATATTTTAACTCCCCTGATGGCGGATTCCAAACTGATTTTTACACGGGCGGAACAGGTAATCCCCCGCCCATGCAAATCGGTGATGGGGAAGCAATAAATTTGGAAATACGCGGCGATAATCAATCCATCAAAGACACACTCCGAGGACTGGCTGTAATGGCGACCGCAGAAACGTCAGGATATGCCATAGGTTCGACCGAGTTTGGAGAAATTTTTTCAGACGGCATCGCCGCCACGACCAAGGGCACCAGCGGCTTTATCGCTCTGGAGGGCAACATGGGAATACTCTCCGAAGTCTTGGAGAAATCGAGTCGCCGAAATCAATTTGAATCCTTATCTCTAAACGCAGCTTATCAATCCCTCGTCGGGCGTGACCAGTTTGAAGCCGCTGCAGAGTTGAAACAACTCGAGGTTCAACTTGAGAGCTCCTACATCATCACCTCACGGCTTTCCGATCTGAGCCTTACAAATTATTTGAGATAAATATGACAGCTCTTTTGACGCGTCTCTGGATGTGTTTCCTCCTCAGTCTTTCTATTTTCAACACAACGGCGCATGCCACTGTCAAAATCAAAGACATTGTAGATGTAGAAGGTGTTCGGGGTAACGATCTCGTGGGATATGGCTTAGTCATTGGTCTAGACGGCACCGGTGATACGCTTCGAAATTCGCCCTACACAGAAGAGGCGCTCTCAAATCTCCTTGAGCGCCTTGGGGTAAATATTCAGGGCAGTGATTTTCGTCCAAATAATGTTGCGGCCGTCATCGTAACCGCTTCGCTACCGCCATTCGCACGGACCGGTTCTCGCATAGATATTAATGTGTCTTCAATCGGAGATGCGAAAGACTTATCCGGCGGCACACTTATTATGACGCCTCTCAATGCTGCTGATGGGGAAGTCTACGCCGTAGCACAAGGGAATGTCCTCATAAGTGGTTTCAAGGCGGAAGGGGACGGCGCCTCTATAACTGAAGGTGTTCCAACCTCGGGGACCATTCCTAACGGCGCGCGGATTGAGCGCGAAATTGCCTTTAGATTTTCGGATATGTCACGAATTCGACTCGCCCTTCGCGCTCCAGATTTCACGACGGCGGAGCGAATTGAGGCGAAGATAAATACGGGTTTTGGCAAACCAATAGCCACGCTTCTTGACTCAGGAACCGTTGAACTAGACCTAAGCAGCGTTCGTCTGTCCCCTGCCCGTCTACTTAGCCAAATTGAAAATTATGACCTTATACCCGCCCAAAAAGCAAAGGTCGTGATTGATCAGAGATCAGGAACAATTGTCCTTGGACGAGATGTTAAAGTGTCATCCGTCGCGATTGCGCAAGGAAATCTTTCAATCACGATTGCGGAGGCTCCGGTTGCGAGCCAACCCAACCCATTTGGATATGGGGACAGCATTGTCTTGCCTCGAACGAACATTGATGTCGTTGATGGAGAACCCGGGAACATCGCTTTAATCAATGAGAACATCACGCTGCCAGATTTAGTGGCAGGCCTTAATGCTCTAGGTGTCTCGCCAAGAGAAATGATCGATATTCTTAAGACGATGAAAACCGCCGGCGCGCTTCATGCGGAACTTATCCTACAATAAAACTAAGCGTCTCCTGCGTCCTCGGAGACGAGCTTAATTAGCGTTACACGGCCTTGTTTTTCTAGCCTACCTATGAACCCCATCAGAGTTGAAATGGCGGCATCAGCCTCTTTCTGGCTTATAGCGGCCAATTCTTCGACCTGCTCCTTATATTGCCCTGCCATACGCTGGGAGATATTTGCATATAAAAATTCCACTGTGTCTGGCGCTTGACCCTGTCCCGCTTTCAAAGCTTTCAACAAGATCTCAGTGTCAATATCTTTAAAGATTATCGGAATAGCCGTCGTCGGAAGACGTTTTGGCAAATCTTCGAATGTCAACATTCGCTTTCGAATGAGCTTAGCTTGTTCGGGATCCGCTTCGTCCAAACTATCCAGCATCATATCTCGTCGATCTTTGGGCAATATACCCAGGATTTCACTGACGAAATCTACTGAGTCTACTTCATCATCAGCCTCTACGATGGCTAGAAATTCCGTTTGGATTAGCTCGGCAACCGCAGCTAAGGTTCTGTCGTCTATCTTTTCACCTCGTGACATTTGCCGAACGCATAAAACAGAAAGCTCTTCCGGAAGCTCGGATAATATTTCACCCGCTACCTCTGAAGAAAATTGCGATAGGACAATGCTGATAACGGCGCTTCTTTGGCGAGACAAATAGGCGGCGATATCCGGGATTTTTCGTATTCGTAACTCGGCCCAGATGGTCTCTGACGATGCATACTCCAAATTCGCGGCTGGGGCTTTTCCAAACAGCCGAGCCGCACGTTCCGTCTCAAATAAACTCTCCGCAAGTTCTCTTGCCGCGGCTGCCCCGCCTCGAAGTCCACCTCGGCGTGCCTGAAGTTCTGTAATAAAATCTGCGACGACCGTTAACATGCTCTCACGCGGGATGAGCTTTAAATTCTCAAGTGCATTCATGAAAGCCCGCAAATGCTCATCTTTGATTTTTTCAACGACAGGTCCAGCATGTTCAGGCCCCAACAAAGCCAATATCACCGCGGCCTTTTCCGGCGCTTTAAGTAAGGCAGGTTGTCCACCATTTCCCAACACGGGCGGCGCGTTATTCAAGATGGGTAAAGGTTCCATCAGGTCATACCATATCCGCGCAAAAGCGCTTCAGTGATCTTTATCCACCCGTCCGCCATAACAAAAAATGCTAGTTTAAACGGCAAAGACACGACAGCCGGAGGCACCATCATCATCCCCATCGCCATCAATATAGAGGCGACAATTAAGTCTATGATCAAAAATGGTAAGAAGATTACAAACCCAATCTGAAAGGCTTGTTTGATTTCGGACAGCATGAACGACGTTGTTAAAAGCGAAAAGGGAATGTCTTTATCAAGATCAAAATTGCGACTAGGCATGGTCGCTGCCAAGCGCTCCAACGTATCCCTTTGAACCCGGCTCTGCATAAAGGTTTCAAACGGTGCCAGCGTACGTTCGATCGCCTGTTCCTCTGTGATAGATCCGTTCATAAGGGGCGACAATCCTTCATTATAAGACTTCATGAAAACCGGTTCCATCACGAAAAAGGTCAGAAACATAGCCAACCCCATAATCATCATATTGGGCGGCGACTGCTGGAGGCCGATGGCCTGACGCAAGAACGAAAAAACAATGACCATGAAAGGTAAGCATGTGATCATCATGGCCAGGCCGGGAGCAAGGCTGAGCACCGTCACAATGAGAAATAATTGGATAACGCGCGCGTTGAGGCCAACGCTTTCCGCATCTTCAGTCGTTTGCGCAAGATTTAAAACGTCCTGTAAGGCGTTAGATGTTTCCGGCGCGACCTGAGCAAAAGCAGACGGCGCCATAGCGAGGGATAACGCCATGTATCCCAAAATTAAAAATGCCCATACCCATACAGATTTTCGTTCGTAATATGGCGACGTCGTCACTGAAGTAAGTCCTCGGAAATATCGACAATCTCTGTGAGTTTGACACCGATGCTGCCGGTTGCAGGATCTGTTTCAATGAGTTCTCCTCGCGCTATGACACGGTTGTTAATGCAAAGATCTACGGGATCTTCGATCTTGCTATCCAATTGAATCAACGAGTCTTGTTTCAATTGCAGCAGTTCAGCAATCGTTGGACGCGCTGTTCCAATAACGACTTGAACATCCACTGGAAGCGCATAGATCGAGCGCTTATAGACAGCCCCTTCCTCACTATCCCGGCGTTCTGATAAGGGGATACCAGAAAATTCTGGATCATTTGCATCTGATGTCGATGTTGCTTCAGGCATCATTAGGCTCCACTAAATTATTTGACTCAGGATCGAGACAATCAAGGCAAAGAGACGCCACCGTTTGGCAGTCGATTTCGGCTCCGCCGCCAACCCAGTTGAGCCGGATCTGTTTTGGCTCAAGAGTTTCGTCAGTCGTAATTTGCATATCTTGTTCGCCTCGAAGACGTTCGCAATGCGGCAAGGCATCCGGATGAACGATCAGCTCGACCTGACCGTTGAGCGCCCAGCCGCAAGCGTTCTTGACAACCGTTTGAAGCTCCAAATCGATTCCTCTGTCCATGAGTGTTGGAAAGACAACACGTAGGCATTTCGCAACAGCAGACAGATGACTTTGCTCAATTTGCTTAACCAAAATTTTGGACTCGGCGTGAATTTTGTCGAGAGCCTGTTGCATAACCTCGATAGCCGAATGATGAAGCGCATTCGCGCGCGCTTCGCCCTCTTGAAACCCCAAATCATATTGGGAGATCACGATATCTTCTATCTCTTCCAGGCCCAATGGCGCCTCGGGCATCGCATGAAAAAGAGCCACGCCAGCTTCGATGAGTGTCGACTGTCCACCTTCCGCTAAAGGCTGCCTGTCACCTTTCGTTTCAGGGGTCTCGTAGACCAGTATCTTATTTCGAAGGGCTTGGTCCATCAGCTTGTCGCTTGAGCGTCCGCTTCAAGCCAACTCGACAAAAGGTCGGCCGCATCATTCGTCTGGGTTGCGGTTATAGACTTCAAATGTTCGATCGGATCATCTGATGGCGTATCCCCTTGAAACCCATCTGTTGCCTCAATCAACATAGGCGTGTTTGGGCCTTCAAGCCCAAGATTTTCGCCCGGTCCACCAAGCGCAAAATTGGCCTGCGGACCGCCAAGGGCACCTGAGTTCAAGTCCATCGGCAGCAAGCCCTGCACGGGTTCTACGGCGCTAGGCAGTAGGAGCGGTTTGATCACCAACACGCCCAAACCCAGGATAACAATTCCGAGAATGACAGCCTGAATTGTGCTCCACAGATAGCGTTCCATAAATTGCTGCATGAGACCCGGTCGTTCTATGAGGTCCGGCGTATCAGGTTGATTGAACGACAGGCTTTTCAACGTTAATTTGTCGCCTCTTGCGTCATCAAGTCCCGCCGCCGTTGCGACCAGTTCTTGCAGAGCGACAAGCTCTTCTTCGGAGCGCGGCGTGCGCGAGACTGTTCCATCATCATTTGTGACATTCACGTCACCGACCAACACGGCCACTGTCATCCGTTTAATACCGCCCGGTAATATCTCTGAGTTTCGGACTATTTCCGAGATTTCATAGGTAACTGTTTCTGTCGTTTCGCTGCGGTCGGACGTCGAATTTCCGCCCCCAGCGTCGCCTTCTGGCAAGTTGCTTGCCACCGTCACCGCCCCGGTTGTACCTGCGCTCGTATCTGTCATCTCATTCGTGGTCTGAGATTTCAAAACGCGAGAATCGGGATCAAAGTTTCGCTCAGCCGTCTTGATGTGCTCACGATCTATCTCAAGAGATACATTGACCCGCGCATTTCCAGGACCAACGCGGGCTTCCAAAAGACTCAACAAATTCTGTTTGATTTCAGCGGCTCGCTCAAGCTCCCCCATGCCGCCTTTGGTCATTTCTCCATCTATACCGGGACCAGCAACAACACCCCTAACGGTATCGATGACGGCCACATCATCAGGTTCAAGACCAGAGACAGCTAACGCCGTCATATATTGAATAGCCTTAGCTTGCTGCGAGGAAAGTCCACCAGAGACCGATATTGTAACAGATGCGGAGTTCGCAGAAGGACCGTTTGTGAAACCTTTGGTTTTTTGTGTTCCGAGATGAACCCGCGCACTGCGAATGTTTGGCATGGCCAGTAAGGTTCTGGCCAGCTCGCCTTCTTTTGCGCGCCAATACGCCGTATCAAACATGTCCGACGTCATCGCAAAACTATTCATATTGTCGAAGAGTTCGTACCCAATAACACTTTGTCTGGGGAGCCCCTCGCGCGCAAGCTCTAGCCTCAAAGAGTCACGGCGCTTTACATCTGCATAAATCGCATCACCTTTGACTTCATAGGCAACGTCCATCGTCTCGAGCTTTGAAATGATTTCACCTGAAACTGCGGGCTCTAAACCTGCGTAGAGGAGATCCATCTTAGGTTTCAGAGTCGTGCTGATAAGGAAAAAAAGTGCGGCGACGGTCGCGACCACGCTTAGAATCGAAATCATTCTTTTTTGTGGCGACAAGGCCAGCCACACTTTTATCACATTCATCCTGAAGCCATCTCTGTTTAGTGAATCTTACACCAATAAGGCGACTATCAATTAGAGCTGAAAGCATTAATAGAACGTTTACTATAAGTGCTTTACTTAAATAACACCATATGATTGTTTAGACATCACGAAAGACTCTAGAAGCTCCATGGCTAGAAAAGCAAAAAAAGCAAAAAAGGCTCCCTCTGTGCAAGCGGATGGCGACGGCGAAACTGCCAGTAAGGGTAGCTTCGTTGGCGGGCTAGTAACTTTAGTTGTCTTGGCCGCCGCTTCCTTTGGGACTGTTTTTATGCTGCCTAGCCATCAAACGGAACTGATCGTCAAAGACGCGACGAACGTGCACGCTTCAGAGGAAGAGAAAATCGATTTTTCGGAAGAGACCGGTTTTTTAGAACTTACGCCGCTCACGATTTCCCTACAGGAAAAATCTCGCATTCTTAAAATCGGAATCACGCTTGAGACCCGCGCGGGTGAGGAAGCCTATATAGATCCAAATGATCCCCGGATTCGGGATGCATTCATGGGCTACCTCCGCGCACTACGTCTAGAGCAAATTGAAGATGCCGCTTTCATGGCACAAATGCGCTCACAGCTATTACGCCGCGCTAAACTTATTCTCGGCCCCGAAAATATTCGAGGTATTCTAATAACTGACTTTTTGGTAAGATAATTATGCAAATCCCGAATTTGAACGATATTGCGCCATACATCCCAGATATGATATTGATTTTAATATCCGGATTAGCCTGTCTATATTGTGCGATGTTAAGCCGTCGCCTCAGAAAACTGAACAATCTCAAAACAGGAGTGGGTGCATCTATCCTTTCTCTTACCCAGGCAATTGAGGACACTCATGTCGCGACGCAAGAGGCACAGAACTCCACTTTGCAGACTGTGGAAACGCTTCGTCATCTTCTAGAAAAATGCGAAAATGCGGGGCCAAAGGTTGAGGCCCTTGTGACAGAATTAGAACAGGCCAGTGACCGAGCCAAAGCTCAATGTGGACAGCTGGACACTCTAATAGACACGCAACTTTCGGACGCCGTCGAAAGAGCACAAGCTACAGCCTCAGGATTGTTGAAGGTTGCCTCAGATTTAAACGATTACAAAAAGAAACTGCACCCGCCGTCAAAACCAATTGAATATTGGTCACAAGACACACTTATTAATCTTTCAGATGTGAAACGCTCCGCCTCATGAGAACACGAATTCTTCCGGTTATAGGATTTACCTTCGCCGTATTATTGATCAGTCGAGCCGTCGCCTTCTCGGCCGACGCGCCTGAGGAAAAACCCGCCGACATTCCTACCGTGTCTCCAAGCCAGCCGAATGAAACCTGCCTAACCGGTGCCGTTTTAGAAACAATTACAGCCGATATGACTCGACTGAACTTGCGCAAACAGGAAATTGCGAAACGCGAAACAGCCTTGACAGCAGTTGAAGCCAAACTTGAAACTCAGATGACGGCAATCGAAGCGGCGAATGCGGTTTTAGACACTAACATCAAAAGCATGACGTCCATTGCCAATGAAGACATCAAGCATCTGGTCGATATGTATCAAACAATGAAACCCAAACAAGCGGCAGAAATTTTCAACTCGATGGACCCAGCTTTTGCTGCCGGTTTTTTGCGTCAAATGGAAAGCGGAAATGCGGGTTTAATCATGGCAAATATGGACCCTCGAAAGTCTTACTCGATCAGCGTCATTATTTCCGGCCGAAATGCCAAGTATCGGAAAGGGACTCCCTAGAGATTTTTTTGAGAGCCACGGCTGATGATTCGATTCTAATTCACCTTAGAAATTACACTTAAAATCCCTTCAGACATCAACAACTCGGGAAAAATAGCTGAAAAGAACCTATATCACTCAAAAAAAGTCATTTTTTGGCACATTTCGATACAATTATAGCTTGTATTCACTTCCAGTGATTCCTAACAATTCTTTAACACCTCAAATCACACACAGGGGGCATTCCTCAGGTGATATGAGAGATTAAAACCGCGTCATCCTCCCTGACGCGGGCAATCACTGGGGATTGAATAATGACAGAACGGGCTAAACTTTATAAATTCCTGGATGAACTCGATTGCACGACGTCCCCTGATTCCGTCTGGGATCTCCTTTTCGGGTATGTTGAAAGCTTGGGCATCGACAAGATGGGTTATCATCATCTGCCCCCACCAGGCGCGACCGATTTTAATGAAAAATTATTTCTCGCTCGAGGTTTCTCTCAAGATCAGGTCACTGAATTTCGAAGGCAGCACAAGTTTTTCAGAAGCCCTTTTGAGAAACGAACATCTCAGATTAATACCCCCGTTTTTTGGTCGAAAGCAGAGACACAGCTAGATCTTTCGGAAGACCAAATCCATGTGTTGAAAAAATTCTACCTCGGAGATCATCATAACGGCATTATTGTTCCGGTGATTGAAGCGAGTGGCAGAAATGGCTGTCTGGTTTTCCACTTCAATGACGCAGATTGCCGTCTGTCCAAAACTCAAATTCGACATCTACATTGGGCAAGCCAAAGCGCTCACCAAATTTTTTGTAAGCTCCATTCGAAATCTAGGAGCAACAATATCGATCTTACGATTCGAGAAAAAGAAATTTTGACTTGGGTCGCTCATGGAAAGAGCAACTCAGTGATTGGCGATATTATAGGAATTTCACAGCATACCGTAAACGGCCACCTACGCCGAATATATCTGAAAACTGGAACGTCAGACAGGACGACAGCGTCGCTTAGAGGTATAGGCGAATGCCTTATCGATTACTAAGAGATTGAAATTCCAGCAACGCCCGCAGCCTTAGAACGGCGTTGGGAGTCCTTAAATCGAACCCTCATGACATACCCATAGGCAGGATGTATTATTTCTTCTTTGCAGCGATGAAAGTTGAATCTATAGCTAATTATCGCGACGCCAATTGCAACCGAATCATCGCGTGTTGATTTGAGGGGGATCTATGGAACTTGACGAAATCGAGCGCCACATAGGTAAGCAAATAAAAATGCTTCGCATGGCTCAAAAAATGTCACAAAAAGATCTAGCCGAACGCATGGACATCACCTATCAGCAAGTCCAGAAATATGAGACCGGCTTAAACCGCATTTCGGTCAGTCGTCTTTGGCAATTGTGCAATATTTTTTCAATCACGCCGGATTTCCTCTTTGAAGGCCTCCTGAGCTCTTCAAATAAAAACCATGCATTAGGTGAGCTTATCCCAAATAATGTTGCAACATCTCAAGATATAAAACTCATGCTGGCTTTTAAAAACATAGATAACGGCGACAATCGCAATCTAATGATCAAGCTCTGTCAGGCTTTCGCGGCCTAACGAGAGGCCTGGCCTCGATGTCTGAGGTCCTATTTAATTTTTGCCCGAAAACTAATTTTAAAATTTGGATCAGGGTCACCCCCCAACATTTCGCCCTTCGGATTAAAGCAAACGAATTTTACGTTCGAGTCATAGCCAGCGCTTGGTGTGTAATTACATTCGGACAAGTCTGCGGGTTTAGCGCTACCGTCAGAATAAAGGGCATCAACCTCGGGATCGAAGCTTAGTGAAGTATCTGATTCTTCAAACCCAATCTTCGCAGTTGACGGGCCCGGTCCGTCATAGTCTCCATTGAAGAAACTCATCTCCGCTGGCATCTCATCAATCAAAACAATTGTGTCGGCTGTCACGGAACCAGCGCCCTGGTTCACAACTGTGAACGTGTAAATCATGTCATTTCCTGGAATAGAAAATTCACCGGAAACAAGATTGGAGACCGTTTTTGTGACAGATAGACTTGCGGGATCTGATGATGTGGCCGCCTCAGCCGCAGAAAACTCAGATGTAATATCGTAAGTCAGCTCCCCTGTTTTACGACTCGTCGTCGCAGAGATTACATCGTTGATTTCGACGGTTTCAATCGCAGAAAAACTCCCTGAAAAATTGAGACTTCCACCTGCATGATTTCCTGTTTCAACGAACCCCAAGAAGACGTCGCCTTCTCCGTGACCAGACGGATCCCCGGCTGCATTTTTAAACAAATCTATCCGGTATCCGTTTGTATGGGCCGGAACGTCGAGATCTATGTCATAAGAAACATTTTCCGTTCCGTTCACAGTGAAGGCATTGATGACCGGAAAATTTAGTAATTCGTTCGCACCCAAATCAGCATCGCCGATATCATTTGCCGTGATCCCGTCTTCGTTCAGGTCAATGCTTAGTTCTCCATTTCCGGAAATGACATTCCCATAAATGGCGGCTTTTCCTGCATCGGGGGTTAGCTGAACACCATTGCCTGCGTTCGCGGTGATGTTATTATCGAAGGCAATAAGCTGCGCTTGGTTGCTGATATCAAGTCCTGCACCAGCATTAACATAGACGTCATTATTGTGAAAAGTAACGACTGTTCCGATACCCGAGAGCTCCATTCCATCGCCCAAACTACCACGCAGCGTGTTTCCGCTCACTAAGGCCTCTGCGCCATTCTGAATAAGTATATTGGAGTATCCGGCTGCTGCGCCTGAGATGATATTTTCTTCCCCAGCGCCCATCCCGCCCACGATATGTGAGACCGGCCCTGGATAAAGACGTACGCCCCAGGTTGCATTCGGTAACGCCGTGGTGCCATCGACGCCAATACCGATAGAATTTCCGCGAATAATGTGAGATCCAGAGTAGAACTCCAGACCGCTACCGAATTTAGAACTTGCGATAATATTACCCGCGCCCGACGCACCAATAATCGTATTCACCACATCACCGCCATACCAAACAATACCGAAGTAATCATTACCTCGATCCAGCTGACCTGCAGCATCCGTGCCGATGTAATTCCCTAGAATTGTAAGATTACTGATTGTGCTGGCGCGTTCATCTATCCCGGAATCACCATTTGCAGAGATAACATTTCCGCGGATAATATCCCCGTCAGAAATTGCGCTATTGAATGTAATTCCGCTGCCCCGATACCCATCTCCATTTCCGCGGGCCGTTAAACCATCGGCCGCAATACCAATGTAATTACCATCGATGACGACGCCATCATTTACATTGGTCTGATAAATGCCGCTTCGAACATTGGATCCAATCACATTGCGACCGTTGCCAGTACCGTTGCCGATGTTCAAGCCGGTTACGCCAGACGCAAAAATACCGTGCTCGCTATTCCCGAAGCCTGTGCTTCCATCCGCACCCATCCCGATATAGTTACCAAGGATTTCTACGGCGCTGACGCCATTCAGCGAAACACCAGAGTTGGTATTCCCTGAAATTATGTTTCGGTCGGCGGCGTTCGTCCCGCCAATGGTCACCCCTGAGACCGAGCCAGAGGCGAAATGGATCCCATCGCCAATATTGGTCATCAATGTATTTCCAAGCCGGTTCACACCAATGTAATTTCCAGCGATGACAAAATCACCTGAAGATCCGGTCAGAGTTCCTGCTGAACCAGCAGAAATCGCGTGCGAGCTATTGCCAGAGATTAGGTTGTTGCGAATATGTCTGTAGGTCGCCGACCCGCTAGCCGCGAGGACGCCCCCGGCATTTGGCCGCGCCGCCGAGCCCGTCGAATCGGTTCCGATAAAATTACCTTCGACAATCAGATCAAAGGCGCCGTCCTCTGTGCGAATGCCGGCGCTCTGGGAATTTGCGATGACATTGCCATCTCCTTCGGCGCTCCCGCCGATTTGAATAGAGTCACCCTGAACAAAGACACCTGAAAAACCTGCGGATGCGGCCCCTGCGTCCGACCCGTCGGCGTGAAGCCCAAGATAGGAACATTGTAATAGACCATTTGCTGACGTTGACAGGAATTTAACGGCATTCACCCCATTCCCGCTCACCCAATTTACCCCCTGAATGGCAATTCCTCTTATCGCGACGTCGGCGCCTGAAATTGAAAACGCGTTGAAGATACCATCATTTGCGTCGACTTCCACTTTAAGCGTGCGCGGGACACCCGCCCACAAATCCCCGCATGTCGTGCCGTCCTGAGTTGTGCCGTCAATGCTGACACCTTCGTCTGATATGGCTGGAAGCGCAGATGAAAGCGTAATCGCATGCGGACCGGGGCCCGGGACGGCGAAAGTTATATCGTCCTTATCTGTGTTAGCATTCGCATATTCGATCGCGGCACGCAGAGTGCCCGCGCCGCTATCACTTGTAGTCGTAACGATCAAAGGCGTGCGGATCGCCTCTACCGTTTGGGAAAATTCAGATGTGATATCATAGGAAGAGTCACTTGCCTCGCGTGTCGTTGTGGCGGAAATATAATCACCAATAGATACAGCGGTATTGGCCAAAAAAACTCCGGCGTAGCTCTGGCTTCCGCCATTATGGGATACATCCACGCTACCAAGATATATCTCGCCTTCGCCGTAGGTTTCCAAAGCCGTATTTTTAAAAAATTCGATGCGATAATTATCGGGACTGTTATCGGGCACGTCGAGGGTGACCGCGTATTCGACGCTACTAGTTCCATCAGCGATGATCGCATCAATGACTGGAAAATTCAATAGATCGTTCGGCCCACTGTCGCCATCTCCGCTGTCATTTGTGGTCACACCGTCAAAGCCAAGATCCACTCCCTGCCCGCCATTTGTATGTATAGAATTGGCGTATATCGCCGTGTTACCAGCAGTGCCATCTAATCTAACCCCACTGAAATCGGAATTGGCGATCGTGTTTCTAGTAATCTTGGCGGTGCTGCTGCCAGAGACGCGGATACCCGCACCATTCCCAATCGCGCTGCTGTCCGAACCGACCCCAAACCAGTTGCCGTCGATCATCGCGCTTGCGAAATTCGACAGTTGGACACCTGCTGACAAGGTGTTTGAGGTTAGATAGTTACGCCCGTTCGTCGTCCCGTCGCCAATATCTGCAGAAGTATTGTTGGTATTGACCTCCACCGCGTTACCTCCATTGGGAACCGCGCTGGTGCCATTGGCGTTCGAACCGATGAAGTTGCCGAGCACCATTGCCGTAGCGCCGTTGGAGACATTGAGACCGTCACCCGTGTTACCCGAAATCACGTTCCCGCCCCCTAAGGCATCACCGATGATTGCGCCGGTCACTGAGTCAAGCCGCACCCCATCCATCCCGTTTCCTCGGTCCGAAATACCGTCGATAGCGAGACCGATGAAGTTGCCCTTTATAACAGGATTGGCAGAGGTGCCTGCAGTGAACTCTAACCCCGAGCCTATATTTGCGGAAATTACGTTTAGTCCAGCTAGCGTACCGTCACCGATAACGATACTGTCTGAGTTTTCTATCAGAATACCGACGTCATTTCCAGGATCTGCCGTAATCCCATCTGCCCGCACACCGACATGCGAACAAAGTAGCGTAAAGCCGTCCGCGCCATTTAAACGCATCACATCATCGCGCCCATCCCCGACCGCAATCCCCATGATGGTCACATTTCTAGCGGTCACTGTAATTGTGTCTAGCGTTGGGTTGCCCGAGTTTGTTCCATTTATAAAAACTTTCAACGCACGGTCGCTGACGCCGTCATTGGCGTTGGTCGTGGTGCCGCAGCTCGCGCCGTCCTCGGTGGTCGCGTCGATAGTCAATCCGTCATCCGTGATAACAGGAAGCACAGAACTTAGATTGATCGTATGCGGACCGGCCCCGCTGATACCAAACTGAATCGTGTCGACGTCCACCGTCGCATTGGCATCCAGAATTGCCTGTCGGAGCGAGCCTGTCCCGGTGTCATTCGTATTGGTTACGGTCAGTGTCGCCGCGAGCGCTAATTCCGCACTGAATAAGAATAGGACCGATGCCGCCGCAACCATGCGGGGAACTGCGCGGCACTTCACGACGACTCGGCTAAGAGTCATAGTTTTCTCGCGGGATAACAAGAAGTTGTATCATGATTGGTGTTCCCAACCGTCATTCCTGCCGCAGTGCGGACAGCGCTTTTCTTGGAATAGGTATAGTTAGCGGAATGCGAAGGCGATGGGATTGCCAGAGTCGCCGCAAATCCAATCGCATCTCGCCGTGGCGTTGTGAGAATATCTGGCATTTTTCTATAGCCAACCATATTCGGGCTCCACGGAATGGGCATATCTATTCATCGCGAATGTTGGGCTCATTAAAATTGTTTGAGTGCAGGTCTAATTGACACTGAAACCGCGATCCCACCAAACGACTTCATCAGTTCGATGATTTCGTATCTTGATTTTAGATATGCAGAAACAATTAATAATATATAAAATTAAAAAAACACTACAGTAGTGCAAAAATCTCGAATGAAGAAACCCTTTAATAGGCTCATCGGAAAGTCTCACATTCATCCCCAGCACCCGCGATCACACTGAAGCTTTGCGCAGTCCAGTTTCTAAGCAATATCGCTAAACCATAGCTCATGCGTCTCGCAATGGTCACCCGCTCGAACCTAATCGTGCTGGTTTTGAAGTGATCCGGGGCCGAGGGTCCTCGGACTTTTACGCAGTAATTTGATTATTTTTGATTGTAGTTGTGTGAAAATGACTGCAATTAAACGCGTCGGTCTCAATAAGGTCTGGAAGGTAGAGCTTATAAGGGTTGCCCCTATCTACCACACCAAAGGGAAAGCTTAATGACGCTCTCAGACCAGCCTTACGTTAATATTA
The DNA here is from genome assembly GCA_937923965.1 of uncultured Caulobacterales bacterium. Classification (GTDB taxonomy): domain Bacteria; phylum Pseudomonadota; class Alphaproteobacteria; order Caulobacterales; family Maricaulaceae; genus Litorimonas. Next base: position 8,429 of record CALDTL010000021.1, on the reverse strand, counting down.
TCGGCACTTTAGGGCTGTTTTTCGCTTTAGCGGCCTGCGGCGGCGATAGTGGAAGCGGCTCAAGCGCGCTTGTAAATGCACCATCATCACCGCCTCCACCACCACCGCCATCTTCTGTCACATTTGCGGCAACTGGCGGTCTATGCGACGGAACCGCCGGTTGGCAGGCCATTCCTAACGACGGCCTAGATGATACGGCCGCCATTACAACATCACTCCAAGAAGCTGCATCCAAGGGTGACACGCTGACAATCCCGGAGGGGACCTATAATATCGACGATCCGGCTGGCGTATCCGTCACAATCCAAAACAAAGACTTCGCGATCGTCGCAACTGGAGCGGTTTTCCTTGCGGGCCCCAATGTCAATTCAGATATTATCGATTTTGACGCAACATCGGGGAGCTTTAGTGACTATTGCGGCGGCGAGACACTCGTCAATATTGATTGGACTGGTGGGGAGTTGGATATTTCAAAGACGCATTTGTCAGGCACTGTGCCTCAAGGCGGCTCTGTCGGCGGCACATCGGTCGGCACACCAACGGCCAGCACGACTGATGGACTATCCTTTCGCGGGGCAACGGGCGGCACAAACCCTCGAGCCAAGGTCGACAACGTCACAATCAAAGACCTCACAATTGTAGCCGCGCCGATCACGCCAGGAAACCGCACCGCTTATCTGGCCAATCCGGAGACGGCGCCTGCGATAGACAGTGAGAGCGACACATGGCGAAATGCGGGCGGCGATAGCGGCGTATTTGTTATGGGTGCTGGCTCTGCTTTGATAGAAAATTCCAAATTCTTTGGCATTCGTGATGCCAGCATTTATATGTCAGCGGCCCCTTATGACGCATCTTTGGGCGGAAACTATAATATGAAGAATAATTTCTTCTATGGCGGGTTTGACGGGATCGCCACGAAGCGCGGCGCGCAACGCATCACTATGGATGGCAATGTTTTTGTCAATGTTGTCCGCGCTTTGGCGGTGGAGTCACTTGCCGGTCCTCTGCGCAGCACAAACGACCAAACCAGCGAACGGATTGTCGACCCTGTCGTGATTACGAATAATGTTTTAAATGGGACCCAACGCGGCATTCAGGTTGAATCTGCCAATAACGTGACAATCTCCGATAATATCATTCGAAACCATGGCTCCCGCGTATCAATGCAAAATAATCCGGTTCGGTACACCCGTTACGAAGGCATTGTCATTGAAGGCGCCACGAATGGCACGGTGTCAGATAATCAGATTATCGGTGTAGATGGCGGGCGCGCTGACGCATCGACAACTGTTGGCATTACAATTGGACGTCATGATGGTATTACGAGATCCATCCCTTCGTCCAACATAACAATCAGCGCAAACAATATATTTACGGATCTCGACAGTAATATCGAACAGTGATCTCAAAACAGCTAGCCACTGACTCAGAGTTCGGCGCCAATAACGCCGAATGTCTCTGCCTCAGACATCAAGGAATTGGATGCAGTTTGATTCTGCTTTCATGGTAACCAATTCTATGGGCTTGAATCTGAAGAGTCTCGCCAGCTGTCACTTTGAACGGTTCAGAATAAAGCCCCCAAGCGGTAGGTTCATAATTATTCCGAATGATTTTATAGCTAATCGAAGCCCCGAGCGTTGGGCTAGAGAGTGCGGCCATCCCATCTTTAATTGTAACTTCGGGAATAGCCGTTTCAGGCCTAGATTTTTCTCCGCCCCAAAGCTTCGCAATCATAGTGCGCTCAGACAGCTTGGGGTCATCTCCAATGGAGTTTAGCCACCTATCCATCTCTTTTTTAAGCCTGCTCAAAACCTCTGCATACTCAGGATCTTCAGCAAGATTATTTAATTCATGAGGATCAGCTATGGTGTCGTAGAGTTCATCAACGGCTTTTAACTCTCTAAACCATTTTGCTTGCTCGGGGGTCAAATTGCTTTGGTCTCGCAAACGCAATAATTCTTGCATGGCCGGAATTTTCTCTCTGTAAGTTACAGGCAAATAATATCCCTGTTTCGGGCGATAATTGCGAATGTATTTATATTGCTTATCCTTCACCGACCGTATCGTATCCGTAAAACCATCGAACCTATCGGCTGCGGCGTGAATATACCTACGGGCATTTTTATCATTAAGAATAAAGTCATTTCCATGCATGTGGTCTGGTGTCTCAATTCCTGCCAAGCTTAGCGTCGCAGGTGCGAAGTCGACAAAGCTCACATTTTGGTCGTCCATATCACCTGTATTTTCAGCGTTCGGAAAACGAATAATGAGAGGGACTTTCAAACCACTATCATAAATGAGGCGCTTTTGGCGAGGCAATGGTCCGCCGTGATCTGAATATAAAAAGATGACAGTTTTTTCGAGAAGTCCGTCTTCTCTCAATTGCGCAAGGACGGCCCCAATCTGCCGGTCTGCCTCCGCAAGATTATTATACATTTTCCACATATCCCTGCGAACGACAGGGGTGTCGGGCAGATATGGCGGAATTGGAAAATCTGCGTCCTTTGGAACATGAATAGCCGTACTATATTCGGCTGTTTTATCCATGGGATGTGTGGGTAGTTTCGCTATACGCTCTGCATCATCTGAAAAATAGTGGCGGCTCTCTATTTTGCGAAAACCGTAAGGCTCGAACAAGCCGGACTCATGCGTGGTCGTAAAGTTGACCACCGAAAAGAATGGCTTGCCCTGCGGGCGATTACGCCAATGCGCAAACACCCCACTCTCGTCCCACGCATTTTTTGGAGCCTTAAATTGATAGTCAGTTTTATAGTTATTCGTTGTGTAATAACCATCGCTCCGCAAATACTGGCTCAACATTTTGGCTTGTGGCGGCGGGACAGCTTCATAAGCGGGCAGCCCGGTAACGTCGGTATGGGACGTGGTGCGCATGTGATTGGCACCAATCGCTGATGGATACATACCTAATGCGAGGCTGGCTCTGCTGGGGGAGCAAACCCCGGAAGGGGAGTAAACATTGGTATAGGTTATGCCCTCCTCTGCTAGACGACTTATGTTAGGTGTATCAATTGTTGTGTCACCATATGGCGCCAGAGTTGGGCTTGTATCTTCTAAAACAAGCCAAAGGATATTCGGCCTATCGTCTTCTTTAATAACTTCAGGGTTTTTCTCTGTGGCCATACATGCCGCAATCATAAGACAGATGACTAAGGCAAGCCCCCAAAAAAGGTTGCGCGTTGTTTGGCAGAATTTTTGCCCATTTTGTAAATTCATTCAGATTTACCTACCTTATTTTGCAACGGGTTTCATGGTGCTCAGCCATTTTCTCATACTCCTGACTTCATTTTTATAGTTCGTAGTATCACTTGCCCTGTGTCGAGAGATATTTTTATTTTTGGCTCGACTTGTTGACTTGTGTTCATACTGGAATGGCAGCCTTGATACTCGAGCGACTTAACGGCGTTTAGCCAATGCTCTACCTTTTCGGGTTGAATTTTTAACTCAATTCTACGCCACGCGTTATCCGTTAAAACTCGCTTTCCACGATTTGGCTCGGATAAATTTTTGGCTGGAATCAGGCCCGTCAGGGACCCCATTAAATTGGGATCATATCTTGAACGTTTCTCAAGCGAACGATCATCAAATATCCGGTAGGAGGCCATGCATTCAACCACCATATTGTCTGGCCCACCACTAAATAGCGGATACAATATTTCCCCTGACGTGCCAGGCGTTATCTGGACATCAGCAATTAAATGATAGGATTTTCCGGATACGGGAATATGCAAGCTGGATGGCCCGTCATCCGCACTTATCTTGGCCACATCCGCCGTCCAGCCCGTGCCGTCAATTGGATTTTCAATACGCTGCTTGGTCCACGCAGACGCTGGCTCGGCCTGAGAGCGAACCAAAGTCCACCCATTGATTTTTTCCAACGGGCTGAGCCTGCCGATTAGATGGCTATTTGAGTCGGCGGTCATGTCCGCAGGCGTGTAATCATCTGAATTTGGGTTCGCTAATATACGAATATTGCGCCAACGTGTTTCCGCCCCGGCCTTGCCCGGGAGCGAGCCAATACTATGGATTTGCAGTCCAATGTGACCCTTACCGAGATATTGATCAAACAGGTAAGCACAGGCAACGTCGTTTACAAAAGTTCGAAGCAATTCACCTTTAGCTTCAATGCGCAAATCGTTCCACTCGCCCTTGCGCCAAGCCGCTTTACATTGTGGATTATGAATAGGCGGATGCTGCCACGTCCTGACACCCTCAAAGAATATTCCGCCCGTCCAGCCGCGCTCTGACGGGTCAACTTCCAACTGATAACCGGTAAGACCGGTATAGGTAAGCCCATCCGTAACAGAACGGAATTGGACACCCGAATTTTCACCATCCGCATTGTTCATCTCTAGTTTGAGAATGAAATCATCATATTGATCCACGCTGGTTAAATAGCGCGTAGGGATACCTTCCGCTGTTGCCCCAACAATTTCGCCATTTCGCAGTTCAAAAGGTAAATCCCCATGATGCACAAACCATCCATCAAGTGTTTCACCGTCAAATAGCTCGGTCCAACGACGAGTGTCATCATTGCCATTTGAGCATGCCGTAATGCCAAGCGCTAAGGCCAATACAAGTAATAGCGAACGCATCATAAAACCCCTTCTTTTAGCAATTTTGCAGCGTGATCAGTAGCTCGGGCTGTCAAGGCCATGTAAGTCAGTGATGGATTCTGTGTTGAACAAGACGACATAGAGGCCCCGTCGGTGACAAAAAGATTAGGCACGTCATGGGCCTGACACCATTTGTTCAGCACAGAGTTTTTGGGGTCTGATCCCATACAGGCACCGCCCATTTCATGGGTGCGCGAGCCTAACTCAATGTGATTTTCGGGATTCACATGCGAGCTTTTCACGTTTATACAGCCGCCCGCGATTAAAATATCCTCAGCATCTTTTGCGGCCTGAACAAGCATTTTTTTCTCGTTGTCCCGCCCATAAGCATCAATATGCAGTAACGGCATGCCCCAATCATCTGTTTTTACCGGATGGAGACTGGCGCGATTATCTATATAGGGCAGCATTTCGCCATACATGATAAGGCGCATGCGCCAAGGCAGAGCTTTGCCGACGTGTTCTTTAACCGCCGCGCCGATACCGACCTTTTTTCCCGTATGGGACGTCCGAGGTCGAGTAGAACCACCTCCTTGATAACCATAGCCGCGAACAAAATCGACATCATCGGCTTTTTCATGACGAAAGCTTGGCATATAAATCCCTGTTGGCCTGCGCCCAAATGAGTATCTATCTTCAAACCCTGGAACCACGCCTGTAGCGCCTGCGCCGCCAAAATGATCCATAATGTAACACCCGAGAAGGCCACTGGAATTGGCGATGCCTTTGGGTCTGGCATCACTGCGAGAATTGAGCATGACTTGCACTGACCCCAACGCTGATGCACAAAGGAATACCACCTTCGCTTTATACTTACGGAGGCATTTAGTCTTACGGTCTACAACAGATACACCGGTGGCTCGTCCTTTTTTGTCATCATATAAAACAGACGTCACGATTGCATCGGTCACTATCGTCAGGTTTCCTGTCCGTTCAGCCGCTGGAAGCGTTGATGAAAGTGAACAAAAATACGCACCGAACGAACACCCCTGCTTACACATATTGCGAGCTTGGCAGGGGCCGCGACCAAGCTCCGTGTGGATAGGCCTAACTTCAGAAAGATTAGCGCAACGTCCAATGACCATCGGTCGGTCAGGACGATTTTTTTTTAGATTATCGGATACAAATTGTTCCGCGCAACTCATTTCCCACGGCTTTAAAAAATCACCATTCGGTAAAGTTTCCACGTCATCCTTTGCGCCTGAAATGCCCGCAAAGGCCTCGACGTAGTCATACCACGGAGCCAAATCATCATATCCGATTGGCCAGGGGACGCCATTGCCGTCTTTCGCATTGGCTTCAAAATCTTTTGCGCTCCAGCGGTAGGATTGCCGCCCCCATGTTATGGATCGCCCGCCAAGTTGATATCCGCGTGTCCACATAAAGGGGCGATCTTTTGGGAACGAATACGGGTATTCCTTATCATCCACAAAAAAACGCGCCCATTGTGATTTATATAGCCGCCCCTTCTTTCTCAGCATGCTATACCGCCCCGCATCTTCAAAACTCTCCGGCATCAGACCTGCGTTCTCGGCCTCCCATGGAGCCAGCATATCTGTATATTCAGGATCAGGGTGATCGAGATGGCGGCCACGCTCAAGGACCAGAGTCTTAAACCCTTTTTCGCAAAACTCCTTTGCCGCCCATCCGCCGGTAACGCCTGAACCGACAACGATAACATCAAATTCATCCGCCATAAGAATAAGCCTCCGTTAGGCTCTCATATTCATCGAGCGTCAGATTTCCACGATATTGGCCGGGGATTGGTACATAGTCTGCATTGGCCGCCTCTGAAGAATAAAACACTCGGAAGATAAGGTCTTTTAGCCGTTTATACCCTTCCGCATAATCCGGGACCTCATCAGAGAAAGCCCTGACATCTATCTCAGAGATTAAGGACTGCCGCTGTTTCAACGTCAAAGATGAATAAGGCTTCCCTTTCAAGGTTTCTGCCATTAGCTCTATTTTTTGGAGCGTGTTGCTGAACAGGTCGCGGGTAGCTCCGTTTGCCCATGTCATCATCATAGCGTCAATAACAGCGGCAACCTGAGCATCCGCCGCGCCCGGCGTACCTGTTCGAGGAATCATAATTTCGGCAATGTCATTCAGCAAGGTTAGGTCGTCAGGATTAAAAAAAGCCCCGGCCTGTTCAATCTTGACAAGCTGAGTTTTGGGCTCCGTGCATCCCGTCAAACTTAAGGCTGTCACAGTCACAACTGCCCCGCTTAGAAAAATTCGCCGTGTAAATTTATGATCACTCATGCGGTTTCCCCAAGCCAGGGCCTTCTTTTCAAAAAGACTTTTTATTAACCGTTGAAGCGCAATCTAAACTCCTGCGCAAAGCAGCTCTCTCTTAGATCACCCATTTGCGGGAAGCGCCCTACTCTGACGGCCACCATTCTTCAATTTCCGCTCGCAACTCATTTATTCTGGTTTGGTGATCAGGTAGGTCGGAAAAATTTCTCAACTCCATTGGATCATCGGCGAGATTATAAAGCTCGACGTTGCCTTCATCATGAATATTCAGGATTATTTTCCAGTCTCCCCGTCTGGCCCATTTATGCGTGACGTTTACGTTCGGATTATCCAGATCAACAGAGGTATGATAATAAATTTCGCCAAAGACTGTTCGCTCTTCAAGCGACATTGTTTGCCGCATGAAAGGCAGCAGATTTATTCCGTCGAGATCCTCTTTTTGCGGGAGCCCTGCCATTGCAAGTGTTGTCGGAAATAAATCAATTGAACTCACCAAATCATCATATTTCCCAACAGGAATTTGCTCTGGCCATTTCACGAAAATAGGCGTTCTTACGCCCCCTTCATAAGGTGAGCTTTTGCTACGCGGATCAAAACGCAAAACTCTATTTTGCAGATCTCTAAAGCTCTCTCCGTCGCGATTAGGCAGCCAGCCATTATCAACAATGAAAATAATGACGGTATTGTCCGCTTTGCCATTTTCTTCGAGCAGGGCCATTAGCTCTCCGACAGTGTCATCAAGCCATGAAATATTGGCATAGTAACCTATAGTTCGCTTGCCTAAGCCTTTGCCTTGAAATGGCTCTTTATAGCTCTCCACGGCATCAAAAGGGGCATGCGGAAGATAAGGCGCAAACCATAGGAAAAAAGGATCATCACCCACGTCACCTAAGAACTGGTCAATGGGCTCCATCGTTTTGCGGCCAATCCGCAACCCTTTTCCACCAGCTCTTCGGCCCTCGGTCATACCGTCTGTAAAGCCGCCATTTGTATAGATACCTTCCCAGAACTTTCCTGTCTGCAAACTTCGATAGCCCGCTGATTTAAGCGCTTGGGGTAGCGGAACTTGCATTTCTAAAAAACGAAACGTTGCTTCATAAGGGACCCCATCCGGCGCATCATTAAAGCAAATGCCGTGATCAAAAGCATACTTCCCCGTAATTAACGTTGCGAGCGACGCCCGACATAGACTGGTGGGGACATAGCCATTAGGGAAAAGGGCCGACTCTGAAGCTAGCTGGTCAAGATGCGGAGTCTTTACAAGATCGTGCCCCATAAACCCAAAGTCGGAATAAGCTTGGTCATCAGCAATAATCCAAACAATATTTGGGGGAGTCTCCGATTCAGAAATCTTGTCAACAGACGAGCGATCTGTCGATACGCCGCAAGCGGCCAACATTATGCAAAAACCCAAAACCAATAAGACGCGCCCATAAATATAGTTCCGCATTAGTTTTCCCCTTCCCTATGCTCAATCATCTCTCCGTCCTTATTGAGGTGAAATAGATGATGGCCTGGCCCTATCTCGTAACCAGAATT
>CALDTL010000020.1 GCA_937923965.1 uncultured Caulobacterales bacterium | reverse complement strand
GATATAAGATGTGTTCAACTTCATAGTGTTTTTACGGCCTTCATCCGCAAATGGGCTTAATTCATCTGCAAGACAATCTTTGACGACAATCTTGAAAAGGATGTCCCTATAGGGGGCTCATGCGCCTTGTTCTATCTTTTGTGCAACTGATAACTGCGAAAGGCGGCCCGTCACGAATGTATAAGCTTAAAAATTCATCGCCCGAAATTCCTCAAATCACATATATAATTGCGCTGAAACGCACTTGAACTCCCTTGCTTGGTGGCTAGGGTAGACCGTTAATATCGAACAAATATGGGGGAGACACCTTGAGCGATATTCATGGCCAATTGCACGCGCGCCGAGATGAGGCGAAATTGGGCGGCGGACAGCGCCGAATTGACAGTCAGCACGCCAAGGGCAAGCTGACCGCGCGTGAGCGGCTCGAGCTGCTTCTCGACCCGGGTTCATTCGAAGAATTCGACATGTTCGTCACACACCGCTCCACCGATTTCGGGATGGAGAAGAAAAAAATGGCGGGCGACGGCGTCGTCACGGGCTGGGGCACGATCAATGGCCGCAAGACATTCGTGTTCGCGCAAGATTTTACCGTCTTCGGCGGCTCGCTCTCGGAAACCCACGCTCAAAAAATTACCAAGGTGCAGGACATGGCCATGCGCCACGGCGCGCCGATCATCGGCCTGCAAGACTCGGGCGGCGCGCGCATCCAAGAGGGCGTCGCGGCGCTGGCGGGCTATACCGATGTGTTCCAGAATAATATCCTCGCGAGCGGCGTCATCCCGCAAATCAGCGTCATCATGGGACCCAGCGCAGGCGGGGCGGTTTACTCGCCCGCCCTCACGGATTTTATCTTTATGGTCCGCGATAGCTCTTACATGTTCCTAACGGGGCCGGATGTTCTCAAAACGGTGACCAATGAAGTCGTGACCGCCGAAGAATTGGGCGGGGCGAAGACCCATACGTCTAAATCCTCCGTCGCCGACGGGGCTTATGATAATGATATGCAGGCGCTGTCGGAAATTCGCCGCTTGTTCGATTTCCTGCCGCTGAACAACCGCAGCGGCGTGCCAGTTCGCACATTTTACGACGAGCATGACCGCATTGACGAGAGCCTTGATACGCTGGTACCGGATAATCCGAACTTGCCGTATGACATGAAAGAGCTGGTCACGAAGATCGCGGATGAGGGCGATTTTTTTGAAATCCAAGAAGATTTCGCCAAGAATATCCTCTGCGGCTTCATCCGCCTCGAAGGCCAAACCGTTGGCGTGGTCGCGAACCAACCCATGGTCCTCGCGGGCTGCCTCGATAGTGATGCGTCTCGCAAGGCGGCGCGCTTTGTGCGTTTCGGTGATTGTTTCGACATTCCAATCCTGACCCTCGTGGACGTGCCGGGCTTTCTCCCGGGCACGGATCAAGAATATGGCGGCGTGATTAAGCACGGCGCGAAATTGCTCTATGCGTTTGGCGAAGCGACGGTCCCAAAAATCACCGTCATTACCCGCAAAGCTTACGGCGGGGCCTATTGCGTGATGGCGCCGAAACATCTGCGCGGCGATATCAACTATGCGTGGCCCAGCGCGCAAATCGCTGTGATGGGCGCAAAGGGCGCCGTGGAAATCCTGCACCGTAAGGATTTGGACGATGCCGAGAAAACGGCTGAACATGTCGCGGATTACGAAGAGAAATTCCTAAGCCCGTTCCGCGCCGCCGAACGTGGATATATCGACGAAGTCATACAGCCGCGCTCGACAAGGAAACGGATTTGCCGGGCTTTGGCGCTGGCGAAAGATAAAAAGCTAGAAAACCCGTGGAAGAAGCATGGGAACTTGCCGCTTTAGAAATGCTGCCGCCTAATGAAGATATTGATGATCGTTTGGATGTTTGGGAAGCCATGGAAATTTTTTGGTTAGATACTGATGTGAATATCAGATTCGAAAAAACTGTGGAAATTTGTGCGAATTCTAAGTACTCTTTACCCGATCTTGATGCAATTTTTTGGAATGAGGCATTCCCTGCTTTCAAGTTTAACCTAATGAATATTGCTGGAGAATGGGCCGGTTTCCCGCGGGATTGGATAGTCGAACGTGTTTTGAAAAAACACAAATTTGGGAAACCTGTAAATCATCTCCGAGGCATTATGGGTGAACGAAACCACTGGCGTAACTTAGAGAAAAACGTGGCAAGGTCTCGTTTCGCGGGGCAATGATGGTTTTACGGATTGAAAAAGGTGATATTACAAAGATCAGCGTTGACGCCATCGTCAATGCTGCAAACTCATCCCTTCTTGGCGGGGGCGGCGTTGATGGGGCTATTCATCGCGCAGCTGGCAAGGATCTTGAGTTTGAATGCCGTATGCTCGGCGGATGTAAAACGGGCGAAGCCAAATTGACCAAAGGGTATAATCTTCTTGCGGGACATATCATTCATACGGTTGGCCCTGTTTGGAATAATGGTTTGGGAACGCCAGACCTACAACTTGAACGCTGTTACCGAAATTCTATGCAGATCGCGGAAATAGAAAGTTTTGAAAGCCTCGCCTTTCCCTGCATTTCTACGGGAATATACAAATTTCCTAAAGACCGCGCGGCCTCTATCGCCGTCAGAACCGTTTCTGAATGCGCGAAGAAAAATCCAAAACTCAAAGAGATAATTTTTTGCTGCTTTCTCAAAGAGGACGCAGATATTTATTCAAATGAATTCCAGTCATTAGGTATTCCGTCATGACCAAAATCAAAAAAATCCTAATCGCCAATCGCGGCGAAATTGCCTGCCGCGTGATTAAGACCGCGCGGAAAATGGGCATTAAGACCGTTGCCGTTTATTCCGACGCGGATAAAAATGCGCTCCACGTCCGGATGGCGGATGAGGCGGTTCATATTGGGCCGCCTGCCGTTAATCAATCCTATCTCGTCATGGATAAGATTATTCAAGCCGTGAAGGATACGGGCGCGGACGCTGTCCATCCCGGCTATGGTTTCCTGTCGGAAAATCCTGACTTTGCGAAACGCCTGAAAAAAGAGAAGATCACTTTCATTGGCCCCAACCCCCACGCCATTGTGTCGATGGGCGATAAGATTACGTCCAAAAAACTAGCGCAGGAAGCGGGCGTGTCTTGCGTGCCGGGCCATATGGGCCTGATCGAGGACGCAGAAGAAGCCGTCAAAATTGCGAAAAAAGTCGGCTATCCCGTCATGATTAAAGCCTCTGCCGGCGGCGGCGGGAAGGGCATGCGGATTGCGTGGAATGACGAAGAAGCCCGCGAGGGATTCCAATCCTCTAAGAACGAAGCCGCGACCAGCTTTGGCGATGACCGTATCTTTATCGAAAAATTCGTCGTCCAACCCCGCCATATCGAAATCCAAGTCCTCGGCGATAAGCATGGCAATTGTATTTATCTCGGCGAGCGCGAATGCTCCATTCAGCGCCGCAACCAAAAAGTCATCGAAGAAGCCCCGTCGCCTTTCCTCGACGAAAAAACTCGCGCCGCGATGGGCGCAGAATCTGTCGCCCTCGCCAAGGCCGTAGATTATGACAGCGCGGGGACCGTGGAATTTATCGTCGATAAGGACAAAAATTTCTACTTCCTCGAGATGAACACCCGCTTGCAGGTCGAACATCCGGTGACAGAACTCATCACGGGCGTGGACCTCGTCGAGCAAATGATCCGCTCC
>CALDTL010000019.1 GCA_937923965.1 uncultured Caulobacterales bacterium | reverse complement strand
TACCGCATTGTTATTTTTGTCGGGCAATTCTGATTATAAATATCAATCGCCTTAGGCATCCAGCGTTCAAAATCTGCGACCCGCGTTTCAGGGCTCGGGTGAGTAGATTGAAATTCCGGCGGGGTTGCGCCGCCATTGGCTCCCATACGCTCCCAAAGCCGCGGCGCTTCGCGGGGATCATAACACGCGCGCGCTAAAATCCAGAGGCCGATTTCATCCGCTTCGCTTTCATGTTTGCGAGAAAATGGCAGGGCGTAGCCATATTGGCTAATGCCGCCGAAAACGCCCATGACGGCGCGCTGCGCCCCATAATCCATACCGCCCGCACCCAGAGACACGCCAGCTCCAACAATCCGCTGCATGTTTTGCTGGGCCATGCGTTCCGCGCCGTGATGGGCAAGCGCGTGGGCGATTTCGTGCCCCATAATAACAGCGAGGCCGTCCTCATTCTCTGCGATGGGGATAAGGCCCGTGTAGACCGCAGAATATCCGCCGGGCAGGGCGAAGGCATTGGCTTGATCGCTTTCAATGACGTTGACGGCCCACTCAAAGCCAGAGGGTTCGCCTGTTTCCTCGATAAGCATTTGATCTGCGGTGCGAGCAAGTCTGTCGCCAATTTGCCGCACAGCTTGGACAACCGGCTCGTTCGGAGAGAGAACCTGCGAGTCTTGCAAAATTTGCTCATAAGATTGCAATCCGAGGGCCATTTCTTGGGCTGGCTCCATGGTGCGCAGTTGCTTGCGGCCCGTCAGCGGCACGGTCTCTTGGTTCATGAAGTAATATGCTGCGGCGCCCACTGCAAAGAGCAGCATGATCTGCCAGCGAAAGCCGCCGCGCCGCCGAAGCGGTCTGCCGCCGCCCAGCTGGTTCATGCCTTGTGCCGATCTGCGCACGGGCGTCCGTGTTCTATGTTGTCGCCGAAAAACCATGATCGAGCCTCCTAAGTTTGCGGCAGACTAGCCTCTGCTCGGCCCATGTCCAAGTCGAAAGACCAGATTAGCGCCGCTTGGTTAGCTTTGGATAACATGTTTTCCTCAGTTTTCAGGTGTTTTTCGGCGACCTAAGCTTGCGCCGCCATGCCCGCTTTATTATGGCGAGACAATTTGCTTTCATCGTGAAAAAGAGACGATTCTCATGCCAAAACGTACCGATATCTCGTCCATTCTGATTATTGGGGCCGGACCGATTATTATTGGGCAAGCCTGCGAGTTTGATTACTCGGGCGTTCAGGCCTGTAAGGCGCTTCGGGATGAAGGCTACCGCGTCATTCTCGTAAACTCTAACCCAGCGACTATCATGACAGATCCCGGCATGGCGGACGCAACCTATGTTGAGCCGATCACGCCTGAGATCGTAGAGAAAATTATTGCGATCGAAAAACCCGATGCGCTGCTGCCGACGATGGGCGGTCAGACTGCATTGAACACGGCGCTGGCGCTGGAACAGATGGGCGTGCTGGAGAAATACGATGTCGAGATGATTGGCGCGAAAGCTGACGTTATCGACAAGGCCGAGTCTCGAGAGCGCTTTGCTGCTGCCATGACCAAAATCGGTCTAGAGAACCCCCGTGCAACTATGATTACCGCGCCGATCATGGCGGATGGTACAGTGAATATCGCTGAGGGTGTCGCGGAAGCCGTGCGCAAACTCGCCGATACAGGGCTGCCAGCGATTATCCGTCCAGCCTTTACAATGGGCGGTACGGGCGGCGGCGTGGCCTATAATCTCGAAGAGTTCGAAGAAATTGTTCGCTCTGGTCTCGCGGCGTCTCCTACGAATGAGGTGCTCGTGGATGAGAGCCTCATTGGGTGGAAAGAATATGAAATGGAAGTCGTCCGCGACAAAGCGGATAACTGCATCATCATTTGCGCCATTGAGAATATTGACCCGATGGGTGTCCATACGGGCGACTCCATTACTGTTGCGCCTGCGCTCACGCTGACGGATAAAGAATATCAAATCATGCGAGACGCATCATTGGCTGTTTTGCGCGAGATTGGCGTCGAAACCGGCGGCTCAAATGTGCAGTTCGGCGTGAACCCTAAAGATGGCCGTATGGTCGTCATTGAAATGAACCCGCGCGTCTCTCGGTCTTCGGCGCTTGCCTCCAAAGCGACAGGTTTTCCAATTGCGAAAATCGCAGCCAAGCTAGCCGTTGGATATACGCTCGATGAGCTAGACAATGATATCACGGGCGCGACCCCAGCCGCCTTCGAACCGACGATTGATTATGTCGTGACCAAGATACCGCGCTTTGCCTTTGAAAAATTCCCGGGCAGTGAACCAATCCTAACAACAGCCATGCGCTCCGTTGGTGAGGCGATGGCCATTGGACGGACCTTCGCTGAGTCTTTGCAAAAAGCGCTTCGGTCATTGGAAACGGATTTGGTTGGCCTCGACCCAATTGATTTGGGTGTTGAGGGCAAAGAAGAGATGTCTTCTGCTCTGAAATCTCGCCTTTCAATTCAAGCGCCCGATCGTATTCTCGTAATTGCGCAGGCTTTCCGTGCAGGTTTCACCGTTGAAAAAGTTCAGCAATATACGAAATTTGACCCCTGGTTTCTGCGCCAGATCGAAACGCTCATCAAAGCGGAAAATTGGCTCGCGGAAAACGGCCTGCCCAAAACGGCGGAGTCTTGGCGCGCGATTAAATCCGAAGGTTTTTCCGATGTCCGCATTGGCCAATTGACCGGAAAATCAGAAGCAACCGTCCGCAAAGCGCGCCATAAAGCTGGCGTGCGGCCTGTCTACAAACGGGTGGATACTTGCGCCGCCGAATTTGCGGCCAAGACCCCTTATATGTATTCGACCTATGAGAACCCCAGCTTTAACGGCGCTGTCGAGAATGAAGCCCGCGTCTCAAACCGAAAGAAAGTCGTTATCCTCGGCGGCGGTCCAAATCGCATCGGGCAAGGCATTGAGTTTGATTATTGTTGCTGCCATGCCGCCTATGCCATGGCGGAGCTCGATATTGAGTCTATTATGGTCAATTGTAATCCAGAGACTGTCTCCACGGATTACGACACATCGGATCGCCTCTATTTTGAACCGCTGACGGAAGAAGACGTTCTTGAACTTATCCAAGGCGAAATGTCGTCAGGTGAAATACTTGGCGTGATCGTCCAGTTTGGCGGACAGACGCCGTTGAAACTGGCCGAAGCCTTGGAAGCCAACGGCATACCCTTGCTTGGCACGAAACGCGATGCGTTAGACCGCGCGGAGGATCGCGAGCGATTTAAAGACCTTGTTGATATGCTAGGCTTGAAGCAACCCAATAATGCGATCGCGCGCAATGCCAAAGAGGCCCAAGCGGCGGCTGATATTGTGGGATATCCGCTTGTTCTTCGCCCCTCCAATGTCCTTGGCGGCCGGGGCATGGAAATCGTGGATTCAGATGCGGAGCTAAAGCGATATATCACTGAGGCCGTGAAGGTTTCCGGTAAGTCACCGCTTTTGATTGATCAATATTTGCGTGACGCCGTTGAAGTCGATGTCGATGTCATTTGTGATGGCGAGGCCGTCTTTGTTGCTGGCATCATGGAGCATATTGAAGAAGCCGGGGTCCATTCTGGTGACAGCGCCTGTTCCTTGCCGCCTTATACCTTATCCGACGACATCGTGGCAGAGCTCGGACGTCAGGCAGAAGCCCTTGCGCTTGAGCTGGGCGTTATCGGTCTCATGAATACGCAATTCGCGGTCAAGGACGGCGTTGTCTATCTCATCGAAGTCAATCCGCGCGCCTCTCGGACGGTGCCGTTCGTCGCTAAAGCCATTGGTCTGCCAGTGGCGAATATCGCCGCCAAAGTCATGGCGGGTATGAAGCTCTCCGAATTTGACCTGAACCTGCGTCCGCAGAAATATATCGCGGTCAAAGAAGCGGTCTTCCCCTTCGCGCGTTTCCCTGGGGTCGACACGGTACTCGGGCCTGAAATGAGGTCTACCGGCGAAGTCATGGGCCTCGCTGACAATTTCGGTATGGCCTTTGCTAAGAGCCAATTGGGCGGCGGGGTCACACTGCCGAAATCCGGCAAAGTGTTCATCTCCGTTCGCGAAGACCACAAAGCGGGCATGGTCGAGATGGCCAAAGACTTGATTGATTTGGGCTTCACGATTATCGCCACCGGCGGGACGACAAAATATCTACGTGAGCACGGCGTCGAAGTTGAATATGTCCGCAAAGTTCATGAAGGCCGCCCGCATATCGTTGATCAGATGAAAAACGGAGAGATAGCGCTCGTCTTCAACACGACTAGCGGCAAGCAAAGCTTGAAGGATAGTTTCTCACTGCGCCGCACAGCTCTAACGCAGAAAATACCCTATTTCACAACCGCTGCGGCCGCCCGTGCCACAGTCGAAGCCATCAAAGCGCTGGATCAAGGGGATTATGAAGTCGAGAGCCTGCAGAGCATAGCTGCGGGGTGAGCGCAACTAACTAGGAATTCTGAATGACTTTTCAATGTCAATACCGAATGAAGAACTTTCAGGATATGTTTGAATTCGTCCATCATTATCAATTTGAATAATCGTTGAAACCTTCAACTCGTTATCATAGCGAATCGCAACACCCTCAAGATTTTGCAGACAACCAATTTCTAAGCTCGATTCGGGCGCGCGGAACTCAAAGTAATTGTTAATTTGGGCCGTGTAATTCACAGGTTCTGAGACGTCTTTTAATAATAAGAAACTATTCAAAAGTCTCTCGCCGTCAATCCATTCTTGAAGAAATATACCTGTAACGTCATCACATTTAACGATACCATTTTCTACCGATTGGTTTTTCGTCATGGGACTTGACGCAAGGGCGGTATTCGAAAAAGTGATAAAGATACCCATGACGATTACTGATTTTACTAAGTGTTTCATATACATTCTCCCGCCGCATCACTTTCATTCTCTGCAGTCGCAGTCTCTATTAAGGTCTCTATTTGCTCGTCTGAGAAATTTTGACTTGTCCATTCAAGCTGCACATAACCTTCGTACTCTAAGAGGTCTCCATCTGGTGAAATAACATATGTGGTCACATTTTGTCATGGTTCAACCCACGGCTGATGTGACTCCAACTTCGGGACTGTAAAAGCCTTCCAAACTTGATTTTGATCTACATCATTAAAAATAAAATCCACGCATCCCTCCGACTTTTCTCTAAAATCACAATGCCCACCCCCTGATTGAGTCGTGTCAAGCGCAACTTTGAAGAGATTGTGCGGTCGGCAGATCTGACTGTTTAACCATAGCCGCAGCGTGGCCTTGACACTGGGTTTGAATATCCCGTAACCTCCGTATGTCTTTGGATTTTCGTCTCCTTTCGATTGACTTAGACATTTCGGCGGCAGGGTGGCACCCCTGCCGTCTTTTTCATTTTTTGAGCGGATTAAGATATAGGCCGAGTTGCGCAAAGGAGCCGTTTCTCACCTTCAAGATTGTGCCATCCGCGTTTTTACCTTGACGGTTGTGTTTTTGGCCCTATCTGTTTGCGGCTTCTAAATTTGACGGAAAGACGACTTCGCCATGCAAAAATTTCCAATGACAGTCCAAGGCCATGCGGCGCTAGAAACTGAGCTTAAGCATCTTAAATCTGTTGAACGTCCAGAGATCATTAATGCAATTTCTGTTGCACGCGATCATGGTGATCTGTCCGAAAATGCCGAATATCATGCGGCGAAAGAAAAGCAGGGATTCATTGAGGGGCGCATCCAAGAGCTGGAGTCGAAACTCTCATTAGCGCAGGTCATTGATCCGACCACCATGTCGGGCGAGGTCGTTCGCTTTGGCGCAACCGTAAAAATCGTCAATGAGGATACGGACGAAGAGAGCACATATCAGATTGTCGGCGAAGACGAAGCCAATGTAAAAGATGGCAAGATTTCTGTGACCTCTCCGATCGCCCGCGCCATGATTACAAAAGAGGTCGGCGACGCATTTGAAGTCATCGCGCCGGGCGGGTCCAAAGGCTATGAGATTTTAGAAGTCTATTATAAATAATGGCAGATGAGGCGCTACATTGCCTCGTCATCTCTGATGGCCGCCGCGGGATAGAAAACCAAGCTTTGGGTCTCGCGG
>CALDTL010000018.1 GCA_937923965.1 uncultured Caulobacterales bacterium | reverse complement strand
TGAATGGGGAGAACATTTCGCTGAAATCCGTCAAATTGGACAGCAAAGCCCTCAAGCGGTCACAATATAAGCTGGATCAGGACACGCTGACCCTCGCGAAAACGCCGGAGCGTTTCACGCTGGAAATCGAGACTGTCTGCGATCCATCGGCAAATTCTACGCTAATGGGGCTCTATGTCTCTGGCGGGCGGTTTTGCACCCAATGCGAGGCCGAGGGCTTCCGCCGCATCACCTATTATCCCGACCGCCCAGATGTCATGAGCGTCTTTACCGTGCGGATTGAGGCTGACATCAAAAGCTACCCGCATCTGCTAGCCAATGGGAATAAAATCCAGGACGGCGCCATCGGGGCCAATCGTCATTTCGCCGTTTGGCATGATCCCTTCCCAAAGCCTGCCTATCTCTTCGCGCTTGTCGCCGGAGAGTTTGATGTCTTGTCAGATAGTTTCACCACTGTGTCGGGCCGACGCATTCCGCTGGAAATATATGTCGACCCCGGCAATGCGCCTAAAGCCGAATATGCGATGGACGCTCTTAAGCGCTCAATGAAATGGGACGAAGAGGCCTTTGGCCGCGAATATGACCTCGATTTGTTTATGATTGTCGCTGTGCGCGATTTCAATTTCGGCGCGATGGAGAATAAGGGGCTGAATATTTTCAACTCCTCACTGCTTTTGGCGGATGCGGCCTCTGCAACTGATATGAATTTCGAGCGGATCGAGTCCGTCGTCGCCCATGAATATTTCCATAATTGGTCCGGCAATCGCGTGACCTGCCGGGATTGGTTTCAGCTTTGCCTCAAGGAAGGCTTCACCGTCTTCCGCGATCAGGAATTTTCGGCTGACCAACGCGGCGCGGCCGTGCAGCGCATTAAAGATGTTCGCGCCCTGCGCGCCCGTCAATTCGCCGAAGATGCAGGCCCCCTCGCCCATCCTGTGCGGCCCGATAGCTATATGAAGATCGATAATTTCTACACGGCGACCATCTATGAAAAAGGCGCGGAATTAATCCGCATGCTCAAGACGATTTTGGGACCCGAGGCCTTCCGGAAAGGCAGCGATCTGTATTTCGAAACCTGCGACGGGACCGCCGCCACCGTTGAACAATTTATTTCATGTTTTGAAACAGCCACAGGCCAGGACCTCTCGCAATTCATGCTCTGGTATAAGCAAGCGGGCACGCCCAAATTGCGCGTCCAGCGCGAGACATTGCCCTCGGGCGAAACCCGCATTCACTTCGCGCAATCCACAGCGCCAACACCAGGGCAACCGCAAAAGCAGCCCGTTGTCATACCGATCCGCTGGCAAATGGTCGGCAACGATGGCCCCATCTCTGAGCCTCAGTTAAAACTTCTCACGGGCCCCGCAAGCAGCGTCACCTGCCCAAGAATTGATCACCCTTACTCGCTGTCTGTCCTGCAGAATTTCTCTGCCCCCGTCACTTTGGACACAGATTTTTCGACGGAGGATTTATTGCGCCTGATGGCCTCTGATCCGAATGAATTTAATCGCTGGGAGGCCGGACAAACCCTCGCACGTCAACTCATGGCGCGCCTCGCAAAATCTATCCAGTCTGGGATAGCGCCGGCGCCGAATGCAGCGCTTCGCGGCTATTGCGAAGCTCTAAAACGCACATTAGACAATCCAAAATTTGATAATAATTTCAAAGCTTTAACGCTCACACCTCCAGCCTATATGGAAGTCCTGCAAAGCTTAAATGAGATTGACCCCATTGCCGTTCACCAAGCCGGAAAATGGCTGAGCCGCGCGGTTGCAGACCACCTGCGCGATGACCTTGCAGACAGGTATATGGCCCTTACAGACACGGCCGAGTTTAACCCAGATGCGCGCTCCGCAGGTCGCCGCGCGCTTCGCAATCGATGCCTGGCCTTACTCGCGGCGCGCAAGGATCCCCTTGCCGCCAAGCTGGCACAAACACAGCTCTCAGAAGCAACGAATATGACGGATGAACTCTCCGCCTTGATGAGCTTAACCCACCTCGGGGGACAGCGAGTGGAGACAACGATGGAGGAGTTTTACGCCAAATGGGAAACCGACCCGCTCGTTTTAGATAAATGGTTCTCGGTCCAAGCCATGCGGCAACACACGGCAGGTATCAACGCACTTAAAAAGCTGACCGAGTCGCCTCGCTATCAGCGCAACAATCCAAACCGAGTTCGGTCCCTGATAGGCAGTTTCGCCATGGGAAATCCGGCTCTATTCCACAGATTTGACGGCTCTGGTTATGCGTTTTTTGCGGATCAAGTTTTGGACATGGACAGCCGCAATCCGCAAATCGCCGCGCGCTTGCTTGGAGCATTTGAAGTCTGGCGGAAGTTAGATATACCCCGGCAGAATTTGATCAAAGCTCAACTCGATAGAATTATTAAAAGCAAGCCCAGCAAAAATGTGATGGAAATCGCAAAAAAGACGCGAGGATAGGCAGAAAAACCGCTCTTGATAGAAACGGCTGTCGTAAACCCTTTGTTTTGCCTTCTATGGTAGCCATGCCGCATGTCGATATTACGCACAGCTGAAGGTTTTCGCGATCACGTCTCGGAGCAGCGTTTCAAAGTGCTGAGACAACCAATTATTGGACTTTCCGACGGAAAGATTCATCATCACGAATGGCTGGTTCGGTTTGACCATGATGATCACCTAGAGGGGGTTTTGCGCCCGGCCGAAGTCTCCGGCGTGATTAAGGATCTCGATCTATCCATGTTGGCCCAAGCGATTCTTGTCCTCAATGAGCATCCTGACGGGTCCGGCATCGCCATAAACCTATCCGGCGCATCCGTGGATAATCCAAATTTCAGAGCGTCAGTTATGGCTTGTTTAACGGCGCTTGAAGCCTCCCCCACCAAGCTCATCATTGAATTGACAGAGAGCTGGAACATGAAAGATCTGAGTTTTGCCGAAATCTTACTCGCTGAACTCAAAACACGCGGACATCCGGTCTGCCTTGATGATGTTGGCGCAGGGGCTGCGTCGATCCGCTATTTACGCGCCCTGCCCTGCAATTGGTTAAAAATTGACGGGGGCTTTGTCGCGGCCGCCTTTAACACCGCCCGAGACAGAGAGATTTTAAAGGCCTTATTGTCTTTGCGCGAAGCCTTGGACGTGAGATTTATCGCTGAAGGCGTGGAGACTGACGAGATTCGCGACTTCGTCACAAATCTCGGGTTTGACGCGGCCCAAGGCTACGCCATTGGGCGTCCAGAAGCCGAGCCCAGAATTTCATAACGGTTTTGCAACGAAATCGCATATAATCTCGTTAACTATTCCCAAATTTCAACACAATATTAACCACGTTTTGTTCGACTGCGCATGAGGTCGTCGTTACCCTGTAGAGGGATGATTCGTCAGCTCTCGTGGCCTTATCGTCGCAATGGGAGCATCTAAGCGAAGATAGTAAGGGTTGCCGTTAGGCATAGGGGAATAATCATTGCAAAATAGGCCTGGCCAAATTCCGTATCAACGAGGCCCCAATCCGCAAGGCGTGGGTTCGATGGGCAATAGGCCTGTCGCCGTTGGCCCAGTCCCCACATCTCGGCGGCAAGCCCCACCGCCGCCTGCCCCGCAAGCGCCCAGAGCTGGACATAGTCAACCTCATAGCGCGCCATCTTCTTTTGCGCCGCCGCCTGGCATCACGTCGCGCGGCGAAGATTTTGTCAGCCGCCTATCCGAGCGCGTTGGCGGACGTGCCGTCTTCAAGCGTTTACTTATCACGACGGTTTTATTTTTTACCCTTTTTCTCATTCTCGCCGCGTCGAAATTTTTTCACGATATAAACAGTGACCGGCGCGACCAAATTAATAATTTTGAAACGACGCTCACTGCAGACGCCGGCGCTGTCGCGCGGGCGCTGGACTCTGAAATTGAGTGGATTGATACAGCTCTCGCTCTGCGCGGCACATCCCAACAGATCGTGAATTTTGCGGCGCGCTCTCGGAACATTGTTGGGGCCGCTCTCATCGACGGAAATAATCGCGTTTTAGCTGAAACTCTCGGAGCTGGACCGCAATTAGCGGCTTTGGACAGACGAAATTTTCCAGCCAATGGCGTAACGATTGACTCCCTCATAAATGATAAAGGTGTTGCCACGCCTGTCGTGACCAGAAAATTAGAAAGTAGCTATCTTGTTGTCGCCCTAGCGCCGGGCACATTGATTGGCGATCGCCAAGGCACGCGAGCGCTTATCCGCGACTCCGGTAGAGTGATTGACGGACCTGCAGCTGTGGCCTCTCAGGGGCCGCAAACATTTTACCGGATCTCCGCAAACCGATTGTCAGACGCCGTCAGAGGCACAAACACATCATCTGTCTCGCCGATCGTCAGGGACGACCAAAAAGTCTGGTTCGGAACCGCGCGCATTCCGAACTCTTACATTTCAGTGATGGATATTCAGCCGCGCGGGGCGAATGCCGGCATCACGCAGAATCTGATGTTGTTTGGCTTGCTCTTTTTAGGTTCAGCGTGGTTAATCTGGGTGTTGCTCAGCCAGTTACTCAAGCAAATTGACGTCGCCAGGCACCAAAATACCGAAGAAGAAATTTCGCGCCAGAGATATCGCGCCGCTGTCGATGGTTCAAATGGCGGTATTTGGGAAGTCGACCTCACGCGAAACATTGCCTACATCTCCCAATCCTTAGCCAAAACAATGGGCCTTAGCGAAACGGAAGCGACATTGCCGCTCACGCAATTTTTGGGATTGTTCAGCACAACTCACAGAGATCAGTTTTATAGCCTCTTAAAGCGCGCGTCAGTGAATGGAGCTTTTGAAATAGAGCTCGGCGCGGCCACAGTGCCGATTTTTCTCTCCTGCAGGGGACGCCCGGCCCAGCGCGATGATCAAACCAAAATCGTTATTGGGATGGCGCTTGACGTCACGGAAGCCAGAGGCGCGCAGGCCCGACTGAAATCTGCAGAAGCGCGGCTTTTCGATGCGTTGCGGTCCATGAACGACAGCTTCGTTATCTGGGACCAAATGCAGCGTCTCGTGCTTTGGAATAGTAAGTTTGAAGATTTCTTTGGCTTCCAACCCGGACAACTTCAACAAGGCATGGAATATGCGATGGTCGAATATCATGCGAACCAAAGCATAGCTCAAACCTTGGATATACAAGGACACGATGGCAATGAAATCCAACTCGCGGATGGTCGCTGGGTGCGGTATTTGGAAACCTATACGAATGACGGCGGACGTGTGTCTATCGGGACAGAGGTGACAGCCATCCGAACACGAGAGCATGAATTGCAAGTCAACCAAAATGCATTGGAAAAGACGATTAATGTCCTGCGGAAATCTCAAGTTCGTATCGTGGAACTCGCGGAAAACTATGAGCAGGAAAAAATACGGGCGGAGGAAGCCAACCAATCCAAGTCTGAATTTTTAGCGAATATGTCTCATGAGCTCCGCACCCCGCTTAACGCGATTAACGGCTTTTCTGATATTATGAAAAAGGAAATGTTCGGCCCGCTCGGCGACCCGCGCTACAGAGAATATGTGAATGATATTCTGTTTTCGGGACAGCACTTGCTCTCACTCATCAATGATATCTTGGATATGTCCAAGATTGAGGCGGGTAAGATGACGCTTAACACTGAACCTATGATAATGTCTGATATGATTTCTCAGGTCATGAGACTAGTGCGCGGCCGCGCCGATGAAAATCGTTTAAAATTAATCTATGACGGACCGGAGACCCCTGAAATCGAAGCTGACCCTAGAGCGGTCAAACAGATTCTGCTTAACCTAACAACCAATGCGATTAAGTTCACACCAGAGGGCGGCATGGTCCGCGTTGTGGTCGAACCTAAATCTGCAGGTTTAATCATCCATGTCTCCGATACAGGGATTGGCATTTCAGAAGAAGACATCGCTCGCCTGGCGCAACCATTCGAGCAGATTGATAGTCAGCATTCACGCAAACACGAAGGAACGGGACTTGGTCTCGCGCTGTCAAAATCTCTTGTCGAGTTGCATGGGGGCAACTTCCAAATTAGTTCAGTCGTTGGCGAGGGCACAACCGTAACCTTTACCCTACCGCTCTCTGTACAGGTCAAAGAGACTAAGCCTGTGGAAAATGAAGTTGGCAGCGAAATCTCTCGCTTGGCTCAGGATATCGCCGATGTTCTTCACGCCAGCGATCAAGCTGTTGCGGCACCAACCCATGATCAAGCCCCAATGCAGCCGCAGGCTGCGGCTCGGCCTGCCGCGCATCCCCAAACCCCGAGGCCAACGCCGCCGCCTCTACCCGCGTCTCAGCACAACGCAGCTTGATTACCGTTAAGTTTATTGGGGATTAAACTCGTCCCATCTCTATCTGAAGATTGGTTCTGAGTTTGGACCTCAAAAGAGAGGCCGTTAATCAGAGCTCGGGACTTTGGCTTTCGGAAAAATCAGAGCTGCGCGAAGACCGGGCCGGTCCGCATCCCCGCCATCATCCGCCCGCGGCAAATCTTCATTGTCGCTCATCACAAATTCTGCGCGATGGAGGTCGGCCACAGCTTCGACAAGCGCAAGGCCCAGACCACTTCCCGGTAAGGACCGTGATTTATCCAATCGCACGAAGCGTTCCTTCACCCGCTCGCGGTCCCAGCTGGGAATCCCCGGGCCATTATCTTTAATGGCAATTTCAATTCCGCCGCCGCGTTTCTTTCTACTCTCTAGATGAATAGTGCCGCCGCGCGGTGTATATTTAATGGCATTTTCCAAGAGATTTGAGACCGCTTGTGAGAGAAGTCCCCTATCAGCCAGAATGACCGTTTTGGGCGCAACCTTAGCTTTGAAACTCAACCCGGCATCTTCACAGGCTGGCTCGTAGAGTTCAGCCAAATCATCCAATATCGGCTTTGGGTCCAGCGGCTTAAGCAGCTCTCGGCGCTCACCTGCTTCCAGCCTTGCAATGCGTAGGACAGAATCAAATGTTGATAAAAGCTGGTCCGCGTCATTGGCCGCTGCATAGAGAATGTCCGCTTCCTTCTTGTCGCCCAACTCAACAGCGGCGGTCTCTAGGCGGGTTCGGAGACGTGTCAGAGGCGTTCTCAAATCATGAGCGACGCTGTCACCCGCGTAACGCATAGCTTGCATCAATCGCGAGATATGATCCAACATGGCATTTAAATGCTCGGCCAAAAGATCCATCTCATCTTCGGAATAATTACGCGGTGCGCGGCGGTCCAAATTGCCTGCGCGAACATCCGTGGCAAGCCGGTTAAATCCTTCCACGCGGCTTGCAAACCGGCGGGAGACAAAGAAGGAAGACAATAGACCCAAGAGAAGCGCTATCCCGGCGGATGTTAAAATCGCGGTCCGAACACGCTCCCCGGTTCTTTCAATATTCTCCACATCACGGCCCACCAAAATGACGGCGGTGGACTCGCCATTCAGGAAGATCTGCCCACTTATGGCGCGGGCCCTCCGGTCTTCAGACTCGGTACCGTCCAATTTTTTGAGGGGGTAAACCAAATCAATCCGCGAAAAACGTGCATCATCGCCCTCGGGCAGAATGCTGAGTTCCTCATCGGTCCTCTCCAGCTCTTCCAACGCGAGATTACCCGTCACGCCGTCCGGCGTTATCAATATATAGACTCGCTCATAGGGTTGGTCGCCATAGGATAACCCCCGCGCGATCACGAGCGTGGTGATCTGCTGCATTCCATTTTGATGGTAGATTAACCTCACCGGCAGAGAGGTCATCGGCTCTTGCGGGCCCAGCATACCAATTTGCCGAGCTTGCTCAACGGCTGCAGCGCCTGCCAGATCATAATTCTGTTGCAGCTCTGCGATCTCCGCTTCGTTCGCGCGGTCTACGCGCCGCAGCTCACTTTCAATGGTCGCATAATAAATATATCCCAGCGCGACAAAGAGCGAGAGGACAAAAAGCAACGCGCCCAACAGAGATAATCTGAAGAGCGTATTTTTTGAAAGTTTTTTGATAGCCTCGATCATTGGTTTTTAGACCTAGTCGACCGTAGGGGGCGAAGCAAGGCCTAGACCTGCAGGCGGTAGCCTGCGCCGCGTACAGTGTGCAGTAGCGGCTCATCAAAATCTTTATCTATCTTACCGCGCAGCCTCGAAATGTGAACGTCAATGACATTGGTCTGGGGGTCAAAGTGATAGTCCCAGACTTTTTCAAGCAACATCGTGCGTGTTACGACGCGTCCGGCATTGCGCATCAAGCATTCCAGCAAACGAAATTCACGCGGCTGTAGCAATACTTTCTGTCCGGAACGGCGTACGGTACGGGCCAACAAATCCATTTCAAGGTCGCCGACTTTAAGCTTAGTTACGGCCGCAGTTGGGTCAGAGCGGCGGCCAATAGCTTCGACGCGGGCCAATAATTCGGTGAAAGAATATGGTTTAGCAAGGTAATCATCACCGCCCGCACGCAAGCCTTCAACACGGTGATCAACTTCGCCCAGCGCTGATAAGATTAGAACGGGTGTCGCATCGCCGTCTTCGCGCAACTCGCCTAGCAGCTCTAACCCATCGCGCTTAGGCAGCATTCGGTCAAGGATGAGCGCGTCATAATCAGCCGCGCGGGCCATCTCAAGACCGAGATCACCATCAGGCGCCAGGTCAACAACGTGACCCGCTTCCATCAAGCCCTTGCGGACATATTCCGCCGCGACTTCATCATCTTCTACAACTAATATTCTCATTTAAGTCTCCTAGAGATCCCCATCCCATTTCAAATTATGTGTATTTTTATTCAAAGCGGCAAAACCATGAAGGTTTCCCGTCCATCTTTCAGCCGCACATTCAGGATGAGCCCATCTTGATTTGCGATCCGTGCGTTCAGCACGACTGTTC
>CALDTL010000017.1 GCA_937923965.1 uncultured Caulobacterales bacterium | reverse complement strand
GCAAAGAGCACTTTCTTTTTGAGCGCTGTGCGCAAATAGAGACCGAGCTTACCCGTCGTTGTCGTCTTACCCGAGCCCTGCAGGCCCGCCATCAAAATGGCAACCGGCGGACGTCCTGCAAGATTTAATTCGCTGGCCTTCGCCGCTTCGGCTTTGTCGGCCTCATCATCAGAGAGCGTTCCGCCGAGCATATCGATGAGCGCGTCATTGACGATCTTGATGACCATTTGGCCGGGTTTGATGGATTTAATGACTTTTTCGCCGACCGCTTCTTTGCGGACTTTTTCAACAAAGTCTTTGACAACCGGCAAAGCGACATCGGCTTCCAGCAAAGCAATGCGAATTTCGCGCATAGCTTTGTTGACATCGGATTCGGATAGCGCACCACGGCCGGTAAGACCGTCGAACACATTCCCTAACTTATCACCTAAGGCTTCAAACAAGCTTTCAGTTACCTTTCATCATCAAAACGCAAAAACCCGCGGCGAACGAAACTCGTCGACCACGGTACTCCGTCTGCATCCTGCACAGCGCGGAGCGCAGAGTTAAAACTGCGCGAATGAGCGGGCGTTTATGCGCTTGCGTGCGGTCTGTCAACCATTTGAACAAATGGTGTCTGGCCCATAAAAAAGGCTCCCAATTGGGAGCCCTCTAAATTCGGTATGTGCTTGAGCCTACGCTTTGACGGTATGCGGCGCAGAGGCGTTTTTCTTGGCTGTTTCAGCTAGGGCTGCGAACGCTTCTGGCTCATTGGCGGCCATATCGGCAAGCATTTTGCGGTCAATCTGGATGCCAGCCTTATTAAGGCCATCCATGAAACGACCATATGTCGTGCCGTGCGCGCGGGCTGCCGCGTTAATACGCTGAATCCAAAGGGCGCGGAACTGACGCTTTTTCAGCTTCCGGCCGATATAAGCATATTGACCCGCCTTCTCGACGGCTTGGTTGGCAATACGGAAAGTGTTTTTCCGGCGGCCGCGATAGCCTTTTGCCTGTTTCAAAATTTCTTTGTGACGTGCGGACTTTGTTACGCCGCGTTTGACTCGTGCCATGATAATTCTCCGGTGATAGGTGTAAGGCGGCGTTTAGCCGTAGGGCATGTACTTCTTTTTGATGACCTTGGCGTCGCAGTCTTTGAGGACTGTTGTGCCGCGCAATTTGCGGATTTGGTCATTCGTACGTTTGATCATACCATGCTGCTTGCCAGCTTGGCCTGCTTTTACCTTACCGGATTTGGTAATCTTAAAACGCTTTTTGGCGCTCGACTTCGTTTTCATTTTGGGCATTTCGGTCTCCAATATAATGAGCCAGCGATCTAAACGAAAAGATACTAGCTTGCCTTTCGAGCGGTCGGGTATGCCATTTAACCCAAAACGCTGCGTCACAACTTATGCTGTGAAGGCGGCCCTATAGTCGCCTATGTTGGGCTTGGCAAGCCGAGTCGTCACAGATGGCACAAAGGAAAGGCGAGACTGGACAGCGAAACCCTCACCCTCCAAAAGAGCGCTTATCGGTTGCGGAGCATGACAATGAAAATTTACGGTCTCTTAAATGGGTTTTTCTACGTCTTTTATGGTCTTTACGGCGTGTTCATGCCGCGCACGATGGCGCGCGACGTGATGGGCTGGACGCCTGATTTACTGGGACTGCATCAAATCCGGGCGGTTTGGACGGCTCTTATCGGTATAGGCGTCATTTGCGTCTTATGCGCGTTGAAATCCGACCGTGTCGCGCTAACCAAGGCTATCATGTTCATCACGCTTTGCTTCATGATTGGCCGCATATTGGGCCTGATATTGGACGGCGCTGGCCCCACGCAGACTTACGTTGAGATTGGCATTGAAATCGTCTGGATCGCGATTGGCGCTTTCCTACTGTCGCGGCATAAACACGCTAAAACTATAAACGCATAGGCCTTAGGCAAAGCTTAGGGCTGTACGGTCAAATCGGTTCAGGTTCGGAAAGATTTTGCCCAATTCGCCCGCATCTAGTCCGAACCAACGCCCCAATGCCGCCGCATGTTGCTCAACCGAAGTTGTCGGGATGAGCCGCGCGCGGGTTCCCGTATATTGCGGGTGAGAGGCATCGACCTCTGGGATATCGCCGTAAATTTGCTGACCGCGAACAGAGCCGCCCATCACGAAATGATGCCCGCCCCAACCATGATCACATCCGTCGCCATTATCGACCATAGAACGGCCAAAATCGCTCATGGTGAAAAGGATCACGTCATTCCAAAGTCCCAGCTCAATCATGGCGGCATGAAACGCTTCAACGGCCTCGTCTAATTCCGTATGACGCAGGGGTATGTCGCGGGCTTGATTATCATGCGAGTCATAGCCGCCCGTTGCAGCATAGAAAACTTGGCGGCTGACACCCAAATTTGTCCGCAAAGACATCGTCTGCGCGACGCCGCCCAATTGACGTCCGATTCGGGTGTCTGGGAAGACGGTGCTCAAAGGCGCTGCAGAGGCGATCCGCTCGGAAAAAGCGATTTGATTTTCGATACCGCGTCCCGCCATATTGGCCGCGTCCCGGCGGAATAAATTATTATGAGCATAATCATTTTTACGTAAAAATGCGCTCATCTTGGCGCGCAACTCATCCCTATCATTCTCCCAGCCGAGATAATAGCGCTTGGATTCCAGATCGAGAGACACGTCTCGGCCGATCTCCGGAACGCGGAAAGCCCGCGCACGCTCGCCCGCGAGGAAGACATCCGGCGTTGTCGCCGTGATCGCCGCATAGAGCGGATTAGCCGCCGCATCAGACGCTAACGCAGCATCGGCAAACTGACCGCCCCACCCGAGCCGCGTGCCTTCGGTCCCGAGCGCCATCCATGTGGACTGCTGGTCGTTGTGGGAAAATATACGTTTCGGCAGCTCCGCTGAACCCGCTTGAAAACTCTCCCGCGTGACAGGCTCGAGTAAAGGGCCAACATTACCAACAATGGCCGCATCTCCAGATTCAAACAAACCGTGAATATTTGATAACTCGCGCGGCAGGCCAAAGCGCCGGCCTGTGAATTGCGCCGCATTTGTTGGGTTAAGCTCTAAAATATTTTGGAGATTGCGCGAACTGGTCTCGGCCTCTGAATCATAGGCCCCGAAGATACCGGGACGCATCGCTTTCAGGGCATTATAGCTGGGCGTATCAACCGGTAGAATCGTATCATTCTGGTCCATTCCCCCTTTGAGCATAATGCCCACAAGCGCTTTATATCCGCCGACATTCGCCGCTTGCGCTGTGCCGTGTCCGAGGGCGGATAAGCCCATCGCTGCGCCCGCAAATCCGAGGGTAGAGCGCGAAATAAATTGACGTCGATTATAATATGCCATCTTTTTCGCGCCTCAATTCTGTACTGCATAGGCGCCGGACGCCATGATCATAATTATGGCTGTCTGCGCGCGCTTCCGGCGCGCGACATCCGCATCTTCGCCGTCGACTATCAGGGTCGAAACAACGTCAATAATATCAGCTTTGGCCGCGTCCGAGAGCTGTCCGGCCGTGAGTTTAACGTCGAGGTGCTCAACCAGGGCGTCGGGGTCATCCGCCAATTGAATTTCGGCGGTGAAGTCCGGTTGAAATCCGGGGTGGTTCACTGGATCGTCCGCGGGGCGTAAAACGTAATGCGAGATGAAATTCGCGAACCCCAACGCGCTGCCCTCATTCACGATTTGTAGCTCCGGCGCAGAGAGTCCGGCGTCCCCTGTGGCGGTACCAGGCGCGATATAGCCTGGTCGGTAAAAGTTGAAAACCGACGGGCTTAGAAAGGGATGCTGAGATAATTTCGAAGTGGGGTCATTTGTATTGTAAAATCGCCACTCCGCCCACACATCGATATTGGTCACATTAAACGCCTTCACATATTGGATGAATTTCACCACGGGCTCTCGGAGTTTGCCCTCATTCAAATCTTGCACATCATCATGAACGGACGGGTCGAGTAAGATTGCCGCAATCACGGCCTGCAAATCGCCGCGCTGACCCCGGCCAAAATGTTGACCATTAGGCGCTGAAAAACGGCCGGACTCAAAAACTTCGGCCACCCGCCGCACATAAGCCGGAGACGGCGAGGAGGCTGTAAAACGCTGTATGAGTTGCCGCGAAATAAAGGGTGCCACATTTGGGTGGGCGGATATCGTATCTAAGGCTTGAGTGATGGTCTCCGCGCCGGGTGTATTTTCGGGAATTGTCGTTCCGAGGAATGTTTTCTCAAGCTGGGAATGCGCTTCATCAAAGACCTGCAAGGGCCGATGCCGATAATCCGGTAATTGATCGGACCATCTGAAGCTTGGACCGTGTCCAGAAAGCCCTGTAAAAACGCGGGCGAGCCCCAAAATATCTTCATTGTCATAGGTTTCTGGCGACCCCGGTTTAGGGGATCCGTCCATTTCGAGCTCTACAAGTCCGATAGAGAAGAGTTGAAGCACTTCTCTGGCATAATTTTCATCCGGCATACGACCCGTTTCGGGGTCGCCTTTTCTGTTCCGGTAATAGGTCAAATAACGCGCCATAGCCGGTGAATAGGTCACATCTTCCAAAAGCGTTCTGTAATTCCCGAAGGCTTGGTCTACCAAAATGTCGGAATAATAGGCAGATCCATACCCTTGGTCGAAAAAGGAATCAGTCGAGATCACAAAAATCTGAGAGAGCGCAAACATCATCCTCTGACGCAGTTCATCATCTGCAGTAAGTAATGTCTGCCAGAGCATCCGGCTGTGATTAAAGTCTGTGTCCTCCCGCGCCGGATAGCGGGCTTGCATGAGAGGCAATGTTCGCGTGGCGGGCAGGTTCATCTGGGCGACGATCCAATCAGCAGCGTCCGTGCCGACAAGCGCGTCGATCTCAGCATCCGTGCCGCCAAATCCGGCTTGGATCAGAAAACGCGACGCCTCTTCGCGGGTGTCTAAATTGGTATAGGGTTTCTCTGTGGTGGTGGGTGTTGTCGGCGGGGGTCCAGATCCGATTCCGCCTGAGGATGATGACGCAGGGGAAGATGAGCCGCCGCTCCCTCCGCAGGCCGCCAAAGCTGACGCCACAACAAGACTACAAAGAGCTGTCTTAAAATTTAAAGCCACCGTATTTCTCTCCCATCGCCCCCGAGCGCATGCGAGGCTTTAACCCAATAGGATTAAATGCGGCCTAAATCGGGCAAAAGATGAAAGTGTGGTGAAGCTTTCGTTAAGGCGCGGAGACTTTCGGTGCGGGTGTTGTGTGCAAATCAAACGCACTATGGAGCGCCCGAACCGCCAGTTCCGTATATTCACTATCAATTAATACGGAGATCTTGATCTCTGACGTCGCAATAACCTTAACGTTGATATTCCGCTCTGCGAGGGCTTCGAACATTGTCTGCGCAACGCCGGTATGGCTGCGCATGCCGATACCGACCACAGAGACTTTAGTGACAGCTGAATCAGATTTTATACCTTCAAACCCAATATTGGTTTTGTCGGCCTCCAAAGCCTTGAGGGCTTTATCTAAATCGCGCTTCCCGACGGTAAAGGTTAGGTTGGCTGAATTATCCGAGCGCGAAATCCCCTGCACAATCATATCAACAATGACATTGGCTTGGCTCATGGCGCGGCAGACTTTTGCGACCATGCCGGGCGCATCTTGTAATTGGAGCAATGTAATTTGAGCTTCATCGCGTGAGTAGGCAACGCCGCTGACAACGCGTTCTTCCATGGTTTCGTCCTCGTGGCAGACCAGAGTGCCGGGGTTAGCATCACCGACATCCGCCATGCTGGTCAACACGCGGATCGGTAGGTTATTATTCATTGCCAGCTCTACAGAGCGGGTTTGCAGAACCTTAGCCCCAAGCGAGGCGAGCTCTAGCATTTCTTCAAAGGCAATACGGTTGAGGCGCCGCGCGTCTTTGGCGATACGCGGGTCCGTTGTATAGATCCCGTCGACATCCGTATATATATCGCAGCGGTCAGCTTTGAGCGCCACAGCCATTGCGACCGCGGACGTATCAGAGCCGCCGCGCCCCAAAGTCGAAATGCGGCCAGTGTCGTTTACGCCTTGGAATCCAGCGACAACAGCAATGTTGCCCGCTTCCATAGACGGGCCAATTGCGGAGCTTTCAATTTCAGCAATACGCGCTTTGGAATGGGCCATGTCTGTGCGGAGCGGAATTTGCCAGCCGAGCCAGCTACGCGCCTTGAGGCCTCGGCGGCGCAGCGCAATAGAGAGGAGGCCCGATGTAACTTGTTCGCCCGTCGCCACGATAGAGTCATATTCATCCTCGATCGCCGTGCCTTGGTCGGAGTCCGCGTCCAGTGCGTCCACAAGCGCGACGAGACGATTCGTCTCTCCGCTCATGGCCGAGACGACCACAGCGACCTCATTACCGCCCTTCGCTTCTTCCGCGACGAGCGACGCCACATGGCGAATACGTTCCAAGTTGGCGACAGATGTGCCGCCGAATTTCATGACGATACGGGCCAAAATCAGGCGCTCCGTGAGTGAATGTCGTAAAACGCCTTGCGATTTACCGTTAGGGAGGAGGCTCTTAGAGCCGAAAGCCTTGTGCTGCAAGAAATTTGAGACGCTAACTCTGCGTCCACCTGCGGCGCACAGAAAAAAACCGCGGCACCTCTCGGTCCGCGGTCTTATGACGTGTGTGTGGATAAACCTACTCTTCTTCGAGGGCGTCTTTCGCATCTGCAATCCCGTCTTGGAAATGCCCTTTCATCTCCTGCAGTTTACCTTTGACCTTCATCTCTGAGTTACCCAGGGCGTCTCCAGCAGCTTGCTTCGCTTTACCCGCCAATTTGTTGGCCGCGCCTTTGAATTTTTCGGACTCCATTTTTCTCTCCAATTGCTTTTACTTACGTATATAGAACTCGTGCTTCGCCGCATTAGTTCCGAAGAAAGTGTAGTCATGGCCCAGAGTGAAAAAACACCGGAGCGCCTCACAAGCGTTTCCGTCGACCCCGCAGAGATGGCGAGTTTTTCGCGCATGGCAGCAGATTGGTGGGATCCCGCCGGTCCGTTCAAGCCGCTACATATCATGAACGGCGCGCGGCTGAGTTTCATTAAAGACACTGTGTGCGAACATTTTGGGCTGGACCCTGACATCGAGCGGCCCTTGGCAGGCTTAAGGATTCTCGATATTGGCTGCGGCGGCGGACTGCTGTGCGAGCCTATGGTGCGTCTCGGCGCGGTTGTCACAGGCGTTGACGCGCTGGAGCGGAATCTGAAAACCGCCAAAACTCACGCGGCGCAAAGCGGCCTTGAGGTCGATTACCGCCACGGCACAATTGAACAAATGGTCGAGTCCGGCGAAGCGCCATATGATGTTGTGCTGAACATGGAAGTGATTGAGCATGTCGCTAACCCGCCCGGCTTTATGGCGGATTGCGGCGCGATGGTCCGGCCCGGCGGGATTATGCTCTGCTCCACCATTAACCGCACGCTGAAGGCTTTTGCTTTTGCCATCGTCGGAGCGGAATATGTACTGCGTTGGCTACCGCGCGGAACGCATCAATATGCGAAGCTCGTCAAACCAGCCGAGCTATCACGATGGATGACGGACGCCGGATTAGAGGTAACCGAACAAATCGGGATGAGCCTGAATCCTATCAACAATGTGTGGACACTTTCTGGGGATAAGTCGATCAACTATGTCACCGTTGGGGTCAATTCTGCCTCGAATTAATGGGTTAATAAAACCTTAATAGATAAACTTTTACTCGCAAAAGTGTCATTGACTGTGACTGTCTTAATTTAGCCAAAAAGATTATGAATATCAGGAGGATAATAAGTTAACGCAGGTTAATCACTTTAGATTAAGTTTAATGGAACCTTCGGGTTCCTGTAAGCGTATTTATTGTAAGTTAGTGATTAATTAACGATGAAAGGACGCCCCCATGTCCCAGATAAAAACAGCCCCTGTGAATATGTTCACAACTTTGCGGTCTCGTCTACTGATAGGCGATCTTCTGCAAGATGTGAAATCAATGCAAGCCTCTATCGTTAAATACGGCCTGCTCTCCCCAATCATAATATCCAAAGTGAATGGTCGTCTTATTATAATTGACGGGCGTAAGAGACTAGCCGCAATTAAACGCCTTGAATTTATGGGTAAACTCCCACGCTCTCTCGTCAATATTCCCTATGTGGACGTTCAAGATATTTCGGCGACATCTATGCAAACGCCGGCGCTGATGTCCAACCGCGACCTTTATACAACCGTGGTCGACATGTTTCGCCAGACACAAGATGTCAATCACATTGCGTCAGAGCTGTTTTTAACTAGCAAGATTGTTAAAGAAATCCTGACCCTAGCGCGTCTCTCCCCGCGTATTCGCCGAGCCTTTTTCAGCAAAGTGATCGATTTTGAGAGCGCAAAAACCTATGCGGCCTTCCCGACTCACGCCCTACAGGACCGCGCGTTCATGGCCTTGGGACCCTTTGCGGAAGAACAAGATATTTTGGGCGTCTTCAGCAAAGCCGGCCCCGCTGCGCCAATGCCATTGGCCGCTTAATATTCGCTTTTCAGCGGACGCGCGAGCAGATCTGTCATCGCTTGAGCGGGCGTTATCTCACCGCTCAAGACTCTGTTGGTCGCGACGCAAATTGGCATATCAACGCCTTCACGCTGTGCCAGCTTAACAAGCGCAGGCGCGGTCGCTACGCCCTCCGTCACTGAATTTCGCGCCGCCAATATCTCAGCCAGACTCTCGCCCTTCCCGAGTTGCATCCCGCAAGACATATTCCGCGATTGCACAGAGCTACAGGTTAAAACCAAATCCCCCAAGCCGCATAATCCCGACAGTGTTTCAGTCCTCGCGCCCAAGGCTGCGCCCAAACGGTTCATTTCCGCAAAGCCGCGCGCGATCAGGGCCGCATGAGCGCTTTGCCCCAGGCCCATGCCGAGTAACATGCCGCACGCAATAGCGAGGACATTTTTCACCGCGCCCCCGACTTCTGCGCCGATCATATCATCCGTGGTATAGGGCCGAAAGGTTAGTCCGCGTATCAGCGGCGCGAGGCGGTTAGCCGCCTCTAGGTCATCCCCTGCCAAAGTCACCGCTGTCGGCAGGCCCTTTACGACATCTTTCGCGAAACTCGGGCCAGACAGGACAAAGCGCACCGCGTGAGGGACTGTCTCCGCTAGAACTTCATTCATGAAGTCCAAAGTCGAAATTTCGATACCCTTTGAACATAGAACAATGGGCAAACCGTTTGGGATATGCCCCGCAAAGCGCTGCAGCTGCGCGCGCGTATGCTGGGCAGGAATAACGGAGAGGCAAACATCACAGGCAGCGAAATCAGGCACATCCGCCGTGGCTGTTATAGTCTCATGCAGGCTCGCGCCGGGCAGATAGCGCGCATTTTCACGCGCCGCATTTATCGCCTCCGCTTGGGCGGCGTCTCTCATCCACAAGGTGACCACATGACCATGACTGGCCAGAAGCTGCGCGAGCGCCGTACCCCATGACCCAGCCCCGAGAACAATTGCATGTGCGGTGTTTGTCATCTGGGCCCTTAGTTCAACTTCGGTTTGTCTGTATCCGGCACGAGAATGTCAGGCAGCGGATGGGCGGCAATACCTTCTTCTTTCAGTTCTGCCGATTCCTTGGGGGTGGTTGACCCATAAATACCGCGCTCCGGTTTTTCGCCATAATGAATCGCGCGGGCCTCCTCGGCGAAATTTGATCCCACATTTTCGCAGCTCTTGCCAATCTCTTGGCGGATTTTCGCGGCAACCGCCGTCATCGCCGCCTTAGCCTCCCTGTCCTTAGTCGCTTTTGCTTTACGGGCCGTCTTGACGGCAGGGGCCATAATAGCCTTCTCGACGTTTGTGTTTCCGCAGACGGGGCAGGTCAGAAGGCCAGAGGCCGCCTGTTCATCATAATCCTTAGAGGAGGAAAACCAGCCTTCAAAGTCGTGATCGGCGCTGCATATGAGATTATAGCGGATCATGACGCGCCGCCTCTCCACGCCGGAATGCGCGCGCGGGCTTGAGTGACTTTCGCTTTGTCAATTTCAGCGGAGATGAATCCCGGTTCATTGTTATCTAGCCTCGCAATGACGTCGCCCCACGGCGCGATAATGGCAGAGCGGCCCCAGGTTTTCCGTCCGTCTTCGTGATGCCCGCCTTGCGCAGGCGCGATAACATAGGCCCCGGTTTCGATCGCGCGGGCCCGCAGCAAAGTCTCCCAATGCGCCTTGCCGGTCCCAACCGTAAAGGCCGCAGGTGCCGATATCAGTTCAACTTCGTCTCGGGCATACCCGCCATAAAGCGCAGGAAAGCGAAGGTCATAGCAGATAGACAAACCTAGCCTAAATCCTCCAGCACTCGCGGTCACGGCTTTCGTTCCCGCCGCATAGCTATCTGCTTCGCGGTAGGTCTCCGATTTGGACAAAGCCGCCTCAAATAAATGGATTTTATCATAGTGTGCGGTCAGGCGGCCGTCGGGCGCAAATAAAAGCGAGCGATTGGCAATTTTGCCGTCCTCTCGCAAAATCGCCAGTGATCCAATGAGAAGATTAACAGAGAGGTCTGTGGCCAAATCCGAAAACGCCTTTACGCCCAAATCTTCATCCATCGTTCGAACAGCGCCGCGGAGCGCAACCGGATCACGCTGCAGCAAATGCGTCATCTCGGGCGTCGCGATAAATGCCGCACCGTTTTTCGCCGCCGCGCGCACAAGCGTAGAGGCCGCCGCAATATTGGCGGCGACATCCGTGCCTGAACGCATCTGAATGGCGGCGGTCTTCAAGACCAGTTATCCCAACAAACGGTCAAGTTTGCCGGCGGACTCGAGGGCGAAAAGATCGTCGCACCCGCCGATATGTTTTCCATCAATAAAGATTTGCGGGAAAGTATTTCGTCCGGAGCGTTCGTTCATTTCCTTACGCTTATCGCGGTCCATCGCAGCGGGGATATCGATAATATCAACGCCCTTCTTCTTCAGGAGGGATGTCGCGCGAATGCAAAAAGGGCAAAACGCCTTGGTGTACATTTCAACTTTGGCCATGAGACTCTTTCTTCCGTGAATAAACTATGTAGGGCGTGAATAACCTATGTAGGGAGTGTCGCAGCTTTTGCCACGCGCGCAAGACAAATGCCATCCACGCGGGCCGCCCCAGCGCGTTTTAATTCACGCGCGCATGCCTCCAAGGTCGCGCCCGTGGTGAAGACATCATCTACCAAAACGAGATTTTGGTCTTTAATTTTATCGGGCTGTTTCACCGAAAAAGCCCCGCGCACATTTTGCACCCGCGCACGGGCGTTAAATCCGCCTTGGCTATCTGTGCGGCGGATGCGAAAGAGAATATCCGGCGCAAAGTCTATATCTGTTATTTTCGCAAGCGCCCGCGCGAGCAAAGCCGCTTGGTTATATCGCCGCTTAATCAGCCGCGTGGGATGGAGCGGCACAGGAATAAGCCGGTCCGCGTCTTTTAGAACATCTCGACCCGCGCGGCGCATTTGCGCGGCAAAACTCGCAAGGCCTTCGGTGCGGCCCCCATGTTTGAAAGACAGAATTAACGCCCGCGAGCCGTCATCATAAGCCATCGCAGCGCGGGCGCGGTCATAGGCGGGCCGGCGTACGGAACAGCGCCCGCAAAGCCCGCCGTCCTGAATTGTATATTCAAATGGAAAACCGCACGCCTCGCACCACGGCGCATCAAGGAAGGTCACATCCGCCCACACGCGCCGCGCGATGGGGTCGGACTCAAAGCCGAGCAAATCTTGCGGCGGCAGAAGCGTATCGATCACTGCCTCGCCAGCAGATTTCAGGCGGCGCGACGTAAATTGGGTCAGACTGTCTTCTTGCACCTCGGGCATGGAAATGAGACTAGCGGAGGGAGATGAACACGTCGCCCCCAAAAATATTTAACCCGCGCGCCCGCGAGTTGGCAAAAGCCCGCAGCGCGGCACGGGAAGCCCGGCACGGGATCTCGTTCTTACTGATACGAACCGCAGAGGATGCGGCCTCTCGGCTTGAGGATATCAACCGGAGGTTCACCCGCGCAGGTCTTATTTGCGCGGCCGACATGAGAGACGAAATAAAGGCGAACCTTCGTCCAGATCGCCAGCCGGACGCCTTCGACTATATCGAAACGCCCGCCGCGCTGACGGGGCAATATGATTTAATCTTGTCGATATTTGAGCTGCAAAGCGATGATGATGTCCCAGCGACGCTCATGCGGTGCCGCCAACATCTCGCGCCAGACGGCATGTTGCTAATTGGGTTTTTAGGCGGCGAGACCCTGACGGAGCTTCGGCAAAGCCTCTATGCGGCTGACCAAGCCGTTTTAGGCGGCGCGGCGGCGCGAGTTTATCCGATGATAGATTACAGCCAAGCCGCCATGCTCTTAGGCCGAACGGGGCTCGCCCTGCCCGTCGTGGATATGGACCGCCTCACAGTGCATTACGGGGAGATTAGCAGTCTCGTCGCGGACCTGCGGGATTTAGGCCTTACGAATGTCCTTGCCGCGCGGTCTGCGCAGGCTCTGTCTCGGCGCTGGCTGAAAACCTTGTCGGCTAGCTATAAGACACATTTCGCCAGAGACGACGGCAAGCTGAAAACCACCTTTGAAATTATCTGGATGACAGGCTGGGCCCCGCATGAAAGCCAACAAAAACCTCTAAAGCCGGGAAGCGCAAAAATGCGATTAGCGGATGCGCTGAAAACAAAAGAGACGAAAATTTAGGGAGTTTATTGACCCTTTAGCCAGTCACCCCTGCCGCCGTCAGCGCCTCCACTTTCGCGGCGTCATATCCAAGTTCTGCAAAAATCTCTACTGCGGCGTCATTAGGTCCTGTCACCGTGAAGTCGGGGTCGATGTCCGTGCCCTCAAATCCCGGAGCGGGGCGCGGGTGAATGAATGCCCCTTGCTGGCGTAAGCCCCCGCGCGCAGCATTTTGCGGGTGAGACGGAGCTTCGTCATAGGTCAGAACGGGCGTGACGCAGGCGTCGGTGCCGTCAAATATCTCCGCCCAGTCTTCGCGCGTTTTAGAAGCAAATTTCGCTTCCAACATCGCATGTTGATTGGCAAATTTCGACTTATCCATTTGCCCGCCATAGTCAGCCGGATCAATTTCCAGCAGGCGTAGCATCTCGGCAAAAAATTGCGGCTCGAGCGGACCCACGGCCATGAATTTCTCGTCCGAAGTGGTATAGCAGCGGTAAAATGGCCACGCCCCGTCGAGCATATTTGTTCCCCGCTCCGGCGTCCATTGACCGAGGCCTGAAAGCATATGCAAGACGCTCATCATGGAATTAGTGCCGTCGATAATCGCGGCGTCGACAATGTCGCCTTTGCCCGTGCGTTCAGCCTGCAAGAGCGCCGCGAGAATCCCGCTGATGAGGAAGAGCGAACCGCCGCCATAATCCCCGACCAAATTTAGCGGCGGGGACGGCGGCGTACCTTTACGGCCCATCGCGCCGAGCGCGCCGGTGATCGAAATATAATTGATGTCATGCCCGGCCATACTCGCCCACGGCCCCGTCTGTCCCCACCCCGTCATGCGGCCGTAAACCAGCTTTGGGTTGACCGCGTGACACGCGTCTGGCCCCACGCCGAGCCGTTCCGTCACGCCGGGGCGCAAGCCTTCAAATAACACATCGGCGCCGCGCACGAGGTCCAAGACAACTTCCGCCCCTTCGGGTTTTCGCAAATCCAACGTGAGCATTTTCTTGCCGCGATTAGACAGATTCGGAATCGCGCCCATTGGCCCCGGGCGGTTTATCACAATCACGTCCGCGCCCATATCCGCGAGGAGTTGCCCCGCATAAGGTCCGGGACCAATCCCCGCCAATTCAATGATGCGAACGCCGTGCAACGGTTGGCTCATAGCGATAATCCTATCAATTCATTGGCATAAATTTGGGTTCGAGCGATTGTGCGTTCATATTTATTTTGCCGCGCATAATCATTCTCCAGAGCCGACCATTCGAGCCCAAGCCTTGCGGCAAAATGTAATCCCGTCCGCTGGCAGACCACATGCGCGCCAAGTGAAATCGCGCGGGCGCGCTTATGCTCCGGGATATCATAATGCGGATGGCTGGCCTTGGGCGGCGCTTGGAACCATCGGCGCTCCATACCGATTTGTGCGGCCATGTCGTGAAGTTCCTCAAGACTATCTGCCACCATATGGCACATCACATAGCCCCTGAAGGGATGGCGCGCAGTATCGACATAGACGGTCATATGGCCTCACTAGGCAGGCCGTCCCCATCAGGCAAGCGACAGTTTTAAATGCGGGCGCAGGGGATTTGCATAGGTTTTACATGGCGGGCGTTTTGTGACACTCAGAGAGACTGGAGATGAGCGATCTCCTAAAAACAAAGGGATAAACATGGATTCGGCACATTTGACATCCCAAATTTCCTCATCCGAAATTTTCAAATCAAAGCCTCTCTCAAAACATGCCCAGCGCCGGATAAAACGCAGCCTCTTTGAGGCCTTCGCGGAGGCCTGCCGCGAACACGGCAAAGATAAAATTATCATCACGGACGGCGACGATAAAACCTATCGCTACGCAGATATTATGCGCGCCGCCTTTGCCCTCTCCGCGCCGATCAAACGCCTGAGCGCCGCCAATGAGAGAATTGGCATTTTATTGCCGACGGGTGCGGCCACAGTCTTCTCCCTGCTGGCCGTCCATGCTGCGGGCCGTATTCCTGCTATGCTGAATTTCACCGCTGGGTTAAAAAACCTAAAAGCGGCAGCTGAAACTGCGCCGTTCAAGACGGTTATCACCGCGAAGAAATTTATTAAAATTGGCGGGCTCGAGGCTTTAGTCGAAGAGCTGTCGGGGGCCGTAAAAATTATTTATCTCGAAGACCTTAAAGAGGACATCGGGATGGGCGGCAGACTCCGGGCCGTCTTAGGGCCGATCTTGCCGAGCCTTTTTTCCGCGAGGGCAAACCATAATGATCCCGGCATTATCCTCTTTACGTCCGGCACAGAAGGCACCCCCAAAGGCGTTGTCCTCTCGCACGGCAATATCCTCGCCAATATTGAACAAATCGAAGAACATGTTGAGCTTCAAGACACGGATATTTTCTTCAACCCCCTGCCCACCTTTCATTGTTACGGCTTGACGGCGGGGACGCTTTGGCCAATTTTTACGGGCCACCCTGTCGTCCTGCACCCGTCTCCGCTACAAACAAAGACCATCGCCAAACGTATTATGGACACACGCGCGACGGTATTATTCGCCACCGACACCTTCCTGCAGCAATATATGCGCGCCAGTG
>CALDTL010000016.1 GCA_937923965.1 uncultured Caulobacterales bacterium | reverse complement strand
GATCGATCATATGCTGGACCGCCTAGAAGAGGCCGGCATTGAGCGCGCGGTCGTAAATGTTCACGCTCATGCGGATCATTTGGAAGCACATCTAAAGACGCGAACAAAAGGCCCAAAGATTGTTATTTCCGATGAACGCGCAGCGCTTTTGGAAACGGGCGGGGGCATGGTCAAAGCCTTGCCATTATTAGGAGAAGGCCCCGTTTTAGTCTGCAATATTGACGCGATTTGGCAGGAAGGCGCCGCGCCCCTAATACCCTCGCTCTTGGCCCGTTGGGACGGCAATTTTATGGATGACCTACTGGTTCTGGCCCCCGTCGAAAAGACTTTGGGCTATCACGGAGAGGGCGATTTCCTCTTTGCGCATGACGGGCGGTTAGAATATCGCGGAGACCGCGAAACTGCGCCTTATGTTTATGCTGGCGTGCAAATTACCAAGTTAGACCGTTTGGCTAAAGAGCCCATTGAGCCGTTCACGCGCAAACGAATTTGGGCGCATACCCTAGCCGAAGGCACCTTATATGGTCACCCACTAGACGGGTTTTGGATGCATGTTGGGGACCCGGAAGCCCGCGATGAGGCCGAAGCGAGATTGCGCGCCGGTGAGGCAAAAGAAGCATGAGCGGCCCGCAGGTTTACAACATGCCGTCAGGCGTCCCGTTTTTGCAAATGCTGGCAAAAGGCTTGCGCAAGCGTTTCGGAGAGGATCTACAATCTGGACTTATACTTCTGCCCACACGCCGCGCGGTTCGCGGGTTAGGGGAGGCCTTTGTTACGGCGGCCAAGGATGACGGCATTCAGGCGGCCTTACTGCCGCGTCTCCGGCCTCTTGCAGATATTGACCCAGAAGAGCCGCCGTTTGAACCGGGCGAACTTGTTGGGAAAGTGCGCCCTGCCATTGATGGCACGTTGCGGCGATTTGAGATGGCGCGAATAGTGGCCGCCTATCACGAACGGGCGCTTGATTTGCCGCTGGATGCGGCAACGGCGCTGGCGATGGCTGATCCTTTGCTGGCCATTTTAGATGATGCGGCTTTGGAGGAGTCCAAA
The DNA here is from genome assembly GCA_937923965.1 of uncultured Caulobacterales bacterium. Lineage (GTDB taxonomy): Bacteria > Pseudomonadota > Alphaproteobacteria > Caulobacterales > Maricaulaceae > Litorimonas. Next base: position 4,573 of record CALDTL010000016.1, on the reverse strand, counting down.
CTGACGGAGTCCGAGACGTGGAAGCAGCTCGTTGGCGAGGCGGCGAAACATTTCCAAGATGCCGCGACGCTTTATAAGATAATTCAAGACTATTGGCCCGCGCGCCTTGCGGAGTTAAATATGGAGGAGCCGCAAACCCGCAAGGTGAAACTCCTCAAAGAACTCGTCGATCATTGGACGGAAAACCCGCCAGATTACCCTGTTATAATTGCGGGTTCGACAGGGAGCCTTCGCGCCACGCGCCGCCTTATGAAGGTGGTGGCCACCCTTCCCAAAGGCATGGTTATCCTGCCGGGATTCCAAGTCACGGATAATGATCTGACCTGGGGAAGTATTGATGAACAACATCCCCAATATGCGATGAAGCTTTTGATTGATGGTATGGACATTGACCGAGGCGCCGTCCGAGACTTTGTGCGGGACATCGTCCAAGATGATACGAAAGATACCCTCCGTCTCGCGAGAACGCGGGTCTTGGAAGAAGCCCTCGTGCCGGCCTCCAGAACATCTGATTGGTTGAAGCGCATTGAAAAACTGGAGACCGAGTCCGGCAAAGTCATTTTTGATCAAGCCGTGGATGGCTTGTCGCTCATTGAGGCGAAATCAGATGCGGAAGAGGCTTTATCGATCGCGCTGATTTTACGGGAAGCTTTGGAAGACCCCGCGAAAACTGCCGCGCTTGTGACGCCGGATCAAGCGCTCGCCCGCCGCGTGCGCGCCCGCCTCGCGCGGTGGAATGTTGATGTCGATATGTCTCAAGGTGAGCCATTGGCAGAGACCTCGATTGGCGTCTTTCTGGATGCGGTTTTGGCCGCCTCTCAAACGCCTGAGGCTGGATTAGAAAAAGCCGTAATTTTCGGTCATAGGCTTACAAGCCTCGGGCAGACATCGAATGAAATTTTACGGCGTTGGCAGCGACTAGAGCGAAAATATTTTCGCAAAGAACAACGCCCCAGTGACACCGAAAGAGAACGCGATGGAATTGAAACGGCGTTATTGGAGGCGCTGGGCCCGCTGATAGAATTAGAGGGGCAGGCCGCAGCGCCGGTCTGGGCCTCTGCATTGATTGCGGCTTCTGAGACAATTGCCAGCAGCGCGGAGCATCATGGCAGCTCTTTGTTATGGCGCGGGGAGGCGGGCGAGAACGCCGCTCGCATGCTGGAGCATATCATTGTTTATGGGGACAACTTACCCCAGGTCGATGCGCGCGGGTTTTTACGTCTCATGCGCCGTCTTATGACTGGTATTGTTGTTCGGCCGCAGTTCGGCACCCATCCTCGGCTCTCCATTTTGGGACCGCTCGAAGCGCGTATGTTAGAAGCGGATGTGATTGTGCTTGGCGGCCTGAATGAAGGCACATGGCCTGCCGCGCCGTCGCCCGGGCCATTTTTATCGCGCGGCATGCGGCGGGATATGAAACTCTCTCTGCCAGAGCGGCGCTATGGTTTGGCGGCGCATGATTTTTTTGAACTCGCCTCAAACCCCCACGTTTATTTGACGCGCTCCAAGCGCTCCGAGTCTGGCCCGACAATCGCGTCTCGTTGGGTTTGGCGGTTGCAAACATTGCTTCAAGGCGCCGTGAAGAAAGAGGGCGTCAAACGCCTCCTAGGGACAGCCGACCATTATGTGACATGGGCGCAAAAGCTCGACTATGTATCTGCCAAAGATGTGACGCCTGCCACAGAGCCAAAACCTGCGCCGCCAAAAGACAAAAGATGGACCACAAAAAGAGGCCGCAGCTTATCCATCACGGAAGTCAAAACGCTCATACGTGATCCCTATTCGATTTACGGAAAACATGTGCTCGGCTTAAAACGGCTACGAGAGTTAGATCAGAAAAATAGTAACTCAGAATATGGGTCTGCTGTTCACCTCGGACTTGAGACTTTCCTAAACGCAAACCCTCCGCCGCTGACGAAAGCGCAAGATGGGGCTTTAATTCAAGCTCTCAATCAAGCCTTTGAGGACTTTAAATATCCCGAAGAGGTCATCGCGAAAGAGCGCACGCGGTTTGAAGCTATCGCGAAAGCCTTGCGCCATGAACTCAATCGCCGCGCTGCTGATAGTTATGAGCAGGCGGGTATTGAGGTGCCAGGCAAGGCAAAAATTCCGGACCGTAATTTCACCATTCGCGGTAAGATGGATTATGTTGAGCGCGGCATTGAGGGATATGGCTTTATTGATTTCAAAACGGGAATGCCCGCAAAAGAAAAGGAAGTTGCAGCGGGGTTTGATCCGCAGCTCCCGCTCGCGGCGTTTATTCTAAGAGAGGGCGGGCTAGAGGGTCACAAGCCCGCGCACACCGCCCAGCTCGGCTATCTGCGTGTTAAAGGGTCTAATGATGATTTCAAATATTACCCCATCGGAGGAAAGAGCAAATCTGTGGACGCGCTTTTGGACGACTCCGTTGAGACGCTCACGAAGCTCATTGATCGATATGACGATCCAGCAACGCCCTATGAGTCGCAGGTGCGGTCCAAATATATAAATAATTACTCGGATTTCGATGACCTCGCGCGGCGCGGAGAATGGGCGGGCATAAGCGGGGGCGATACGGATGACTAAGGCGGCCAATGAGATGACGCCGGTTGAAAAAGCGACCCGTGCACAGCGAATGGCCGCTGATCCTTCGGGAACTCGGCTTGCCGCTGCCAATGCAGGGTCCGGCAAAACGCGCGTGCTTGTGAACCGCGTTTCGCGGATCCTGCTAGGCGGCACCGATCCTCAAGATATTCTTTGCCTTACCTACACAAAAGCGGCCGCTTCAGAAATGCAAGAGCGGTTATTCGAGACATTGGGCGGGTGGTCAGTTTTAGAGCCTGAACCGCTACGCGACGCCTTAACCGAGCTGTTCGGCCAGCCGCCTGAAACCCTTAATCCGCCAGTTGACTTTTCAAAGGCGCGCGAGCTTTTCGCCAAAGCGCTGGAAACACCCGAAGGTTTGAAGGTCCAAACCATTCACGCCTTTTGCGAACGTATCTTGTCGCGCTTTCCGATTGAGGCCGGAATATTGCCGGGGTTTGAGCCCCTTGATGACGTGGAAATGGCAGAGCTGCAGGCGGAGGTGCAATCACAAATTCTCAATGAGGCCATGAGGACGTCGGATGGGCGCATCGCGAAAGCGCTCAGCGTCATGACGCTGGAGCGCGCAGATAATTCTGTTGAGGATTTGTTTAAATGGATGGCCTCAAACCCGCAGAAGATAACGGACTGGAAAGCCGTCGGACTGGACGGTTTGGCCGATGATTTAAATTTGGGGAATATGCGCGCGCCGGAAGAAATTGCCAGCGCGGTGTGGAGCCGGCTGGACCCTGCAGCGCTTCGATCGGTTTCCGCAGCTCTAAAGGGCGGCGGCGCAAATGATAAAAAGCGGGCGACATTAATTGATGATGCGCTGCTTGCGTCCGACGCGGTAACAGCCTTGGGCGAATTGCGACATCTATATTATAAGAAAGATGACGCCGACTTACGTAAAACCTATTACGATAAGAAAACCGACCCGATGGCTGTGGAGTGGATAGAGCGCAACTCGCGGGACATTATTGAAGCAGATGAGAAAATTCGATCCTGCTTGATTTACGCGCTAACGGAGTCCGTTTTTCATCTCTCCGTTAGATATATGGAGCTCTATATTGAGGCGAAACACAAGGCGCGCGGTCTTGATTATTCGGATCAAATCCTTTTCGTCCGGCGTCTTTTGCAAAACTCAGAAGCCGCAGATTGGGTGCGCTATAAGTTGGATGGCGGCGTCAAACATATTCTCCTCGACGAGGCGCAAGATACGTCGCCGGAACAATGGGAAATTATCAACATTCTGACGGCGCCCTTTTTTCAGCCGCATCCGGATGATGACCCAATGCGTCCGCGCACATTATTTGCCGTGGGTGACGAGAAGCAATCGATCTATGGATTTCAGGGCGCGCGGCCTGAGCGTTTCTTGAAAGAAATACGTAGCCACTCTGAACATGCCACCACCGATATCCGCATGACCATGTCTTTTCGGTCGACCCAAGCGGTTTTGGATGTGGTAGACTCTGTTTTGTTTGATTGCGGCGGGATTTTGTCGATGTTTGACCCCGACGAGTTTCCGCCGGCCAGCGACGAGACGCGCCATATTGCTTACCGCGAGGATACGGGGTTGGTCGAGCTTTGGCCGATCACGCAGCCGCCGGAAAAACCCGAAGAGAAAGAGCCTTGGGATACAACGCCTGTGGATGCCAAGGGCGAGGGCCATCAAATTGAAGTGCTGGCGAAGGATATTGCCAAAACGGTCAAAGGCTGGATTGATAATGGCGATCCCATTTTCGACCGTAGCTTGAATGCGACGCAGCCTATCAAGGCGCAGGATGTATTGATACTGGTTCGCCGCAGAGGCCCATTGTTTGAGGCTGTTATTCGCCAGCTCAAACGGCATGAAATTCCGATCGCTGGAGCGGATCGATTGAAGCTGTCTGAAGCAATTATTGTGAAGGATTTGATTGCGCTGTCGCGCTTTTGTCTCTTGCCAACGGATGATTTGTCTCTGGCGGAAACGCTAAAATCTCCTTTGTTTGGCTATGATGATGACGCTTTG
>CALDTL010000015.1 GCA_937923965.1 uncultured Caulobacterales bacterium | reverse complement strand
CAAGTTTTCAGCCATGTCTTTCGCGGCGTGGATTATCTCGGCGATATATTCGGTAAAGATGACGCTGAAATTCCGGCGGATTGGCTGAGGAAAATGGCGGAATTACACCTGACGCCAGAAGAAATGGCCGAGATCGAAGCGCTTGGGGATTTCGATAAAATCATGGAAGCCCTGAAAGAACGCCTCGACAATCAGGATAAGCGTCATGAAGGCGGCAATAAGAATATTGGCACGGCAGGTAAGTCACCCTTTGGAGCTTATGGCTATAATCCCGAAGGCGTGCGCATCGGCCAAAAAGAAGGCCGCCAAGGCAAAGCCGTGAAAGTTTGGGACAAGCGCGTCTTCAAAAACCTCGACGGCGACAAAGAAATCGGCACGCGAAACATTAAAGTTGCTTTGCGCCGCTTGCGGAAATTCGCGCGCGACGGCGCGGCAGATGAGCTTGATCTCGCAGGCACAATCAAAGGCACGGCCAAACAAGGTTGGCTCGATATTAAGATGCGCCCAGAGCGCAGGAACGCCGTTAAGGTCATGGCCTTTTTTGACATTGGCGGATCAATGGACGGCCATATCAAACAGGTCGAGGACTTATTCTCCGCCGCCCGTAGCGAGTTCAAACGCCTTGAGTATTTCTACTTCCACAACTGCCTTTATGAGCAAGTGTGGAAAGATAACGTCCGCCGCATGAGCGAAGTCACGCCGACTTGGGATGTGTTTCACAAATATGGCAGTGATCACCGGGTCGTCATTGTCGGTGATGCCGCCATGAGCCCCTATGAAATCGCGATGCGCGGCGGATCTGTGGAACATTGGAATGAAGAGCCCGGCGCGGTTTGGCTCCAGCGACTCGTCGAAATTTATCCGCATTTAGTTTGGATAAACCCAACGGAAGAAAAATATTGGGCCTATTCACAAAGCACAAAAATGATTCAGGAAATTATCGGCGTGGACCGCATGTTCCCCATGACCTTGACAGGGTTAGAATCCGCGATGAAAGAGCTCGCACGCTAAAACTCAATCAAAATTTACACGCAAATTCACACGCAATGGAGACCATCGTGAAACAGTATTTAATCGCGGGCGCTGCCCTTTTTGCCCTGACCGCCTGCTCTGCATCGGACGCAGAGGTTGAGGTGCCTTTAGGCGCAGACGCAACGCCCGCTGAAATTGGCGCGGCATTCCTGAAAAAGAATGGGAAAACAAAGGGCGTCATCACGGCGGAGTCGGGTCTCCAATATAAGGTGGCCCAAGACGGCCTTGCAAACGGCGCGCAAGCCGCGCCCGGCCAGCCTATTGCGGCGCATTATCATGGGTATTTCATCGACGGCGAAGTCTTCGATAGCTCCTATACTCGCGGGCAGCCGCTGACAGGACCTTCGAATGGATTTATTAAAGGTTGGAACGAAGCGCTCGGCGAGATGAAAGTCTGCGAAGCGCGGACGCTCTATATTAATTCAGATTTGGCTTACGGCGATAATGGACGCGGCGGCATCCCGGGCGGCGCAACGCTCTTGTTTAACATGCAGCTTTTGGCGGTTGCGGGGGAAAGCGACACCGAGGTTTATACGTGCCCGGAAGATAAAATTCTGAGCGGACCTGAAGCTTACGGCGAATAGCCACTTCCAACAGATACGCATAAAAAAAGCCCCTTTTTTTGAAGGGGCTTTTTGGTTTTAGGTCATCCGAATTTATGCAGAGATGCGAAGGACTTCCAAGCTCCGGCCAATTTTTTCAAAAGCCGTTTTCAATTCCGCAGCGCTTGAGGCGTCAAAGAACTTTGACGCGGACGTCGCACAATTTCGCATTAGGTTTTTGGTTGTCAAATCGTCTAAAGCATAAGCGATTGTATAAACTTCAATATTATCAGTTTTAACACGCTCACACAGCCGAGCGGTCTTGCTATTGGCATCAGATATATTTTGGCCATCATGTGACAGCTCTGATTTAGAGCGCGTGTTTTGACCATCCGTCATGATCACCATGACTTTCTTGTGCTTTGCCTTTTTATTCGGCGTTTTTACTCTGACGGGTAGCTGACCTTCTAAAGTTCTCCAGCCCCAAGTGACTCCAGACGGGATATAGGTCCACCCTTTCGGCTCTAGCCCCGCGATGGATGAGCGGGCCCGCATCATATCAGAGGTCAGGGGTAATAGCTCACTCCCGCAAGATGTGGTTGGCAGCGCAGGCACTTTGCCGCCGCGCCGTGTCGAAATTTCGTCAAGGCCATTCAAACGACTCCCGACGCATCCGGTCCAGCTATCTTCAGGGACCTCAGAGAAATCAAGCCAACCCGCCTTGCTGTGGACTTCCCCAACATTCGTATATTGGCCGAACGGAACAACAGATAAACGCACGTCATTATTTTCCATTTTTTCGACCGTATCGATCAAACTATGGGCCGCAATTTTTAAACCCTCTAATTTGGATTGGCCGGAGTTGCCGGTGACCGGCCTGCCCATCGACCCGGTTGTGTCTAAAACCAAAGCCACATCGAGAGATTTTTTCCCAAAGACAGCCGTAGAGCTCACACTTACGTCCAAATTCTTCTTGTTAAAAACGCCCGAGAAGAAGGTGTCGATATTATTCTTGGTGACCACGGTTACGGCATCACCATCACGGACAATGTCTTGAATTTCGATGCGAACGCCCGTGTCGCCGGGATAGGTCGCTGCATAGAGCGCTTGCGCGGCAGATTCGAGTTTTTGCGGCGTGTTTAAGCTCTTATCCTTAGAGGCCAAAAGCGCGACAGCGTCCGTCGTATCTTGTAATCTTTGCTTCGCCGAAAAGCCATTCGCAAGATCCACTGCGAATGCGAGCAGTCCGACAAGTATGAAAAAACTCATCGCAAACATGATTGCGACGTTTCCGCCAGTGTCTTGGTTAAAAGAGGCTGCGGTATGATTAAGGGTCCGTCTCATCATCCATATCCTTTTTTTGCCGCGGGCCCCGAATTGGGACAGTGCGACTTCAATATGGGGTGAAAGGTGCAGTCTCCCTGCCAAGGAATTGGCGCGTGCCAGAGCGGCACAAACGGCGCTTATTTATGGTAAACAAGAGCCTAAATTTCGTGAAAAACGGAAAAATAATGTGCCCAAACCGACACGGCGCGGCGTTGCAAGGCGCAAGCCAGCTATTGGTTTCGCTTTAGCCTTCGGGCAGAATTTGAATTTCGAGAGCGTTTTTTGGTTCAAAAACTTGCTTCGCAATAGGTTTTAAATCCTCATGCGTCATGTTTTGATAGGTTTCTTCGCGTGTTCTAAATCGCGCCACCGGCTCTGGATCCGTTTGAGCCCGGCTCAGCACACCCATCCACAGACTATTGCTTTCGAGGCTCGTCTCCAAATTCTCCAGCGTTGGCTTAATCCCGCGCTGAAAGAGGTCAGCATCAATCTCCCCGGCCCGAAATTCAGCCGCAACCTCGCGAATGCGGTCCGCCATGAGGTCAATCCGTTCGGGACTCACCTCTATTTGCGCGCCGATAAATCCGTAACCCGGATAAAGGCGGGAGCCGCTTCTTGATACGCTGGGCGAATAGGTGGCCCCCTCGTCTTCCCGCAAAACCTCCGTCAGGCGGAGTTCAAATAGGTTTGCGAGCATGCCCGCGCGGCGCGAGACAATCGGGTCGCTCCCATCCGGCCCCGGCCAATAGACATAAAGCCGCGCTGTTTCGGCGTCGCCGGCATGCGTTAGTTTTACGGGCGTGTCCGATCCCTCGGGGAATTTAATAGAGGTCAAAGACGCGTCCGGACGATATGGTGTCGCGGGGCGTTCCGGCAAAGCGCCAAAGGTCTCGCCAACGGCTTTAATGACCACGTCTTTGTCAAAGTCCCCGACGACGGTGAGTTCAATCGCTCCGGGTAGAACCTTTTCGTCCATCCAGCGTTTGATGAGGTCAAAATCCACATCCAGCAAATCTTCTTTGGCGGGAATACCCCAGCGCGTATCGCCTGATCGCAAAATCCGGCCTAAGTCCCGCCCTGCAACGCCGCCGGGCGTGCTGTCCAAAGTCGGATACCAAGACCGTATATATTTATCATATTGGGCCTGAGCCTCGGGGCGATACCCCGGGTCGGTGGCATAGGCCGTCATGAGCTTGAGTTGTAGCTCCAGATCATCGGGCGTCGTTGATCCCGAGAGCGTTGTGACTGTATCGCCTAAGCCGCGCCCGACCCCTACGGATTTTCCGGCCATAAGAGTCCGAATATCATCCACACTATGTTGTCCCAGCCCAGATAGGGACAGCATATTTGAGGCATATGAGCTAAAACCAGGAGCCTCTTTGACCGGCGCAGAGAGGGTGCCCGCCCCTATACGGGCTGAAAGACGGATAACATTATCCTCGAAATCCGTTTTCTTCAGATTCAGACGGACATTATTCTCAAATGTGATGAGCGTCGCATCCAAATCCTCGATGCGTTCGCGCTTTGCGACCGTGCCCGGCGCGCCGAAATCCGTATAGGCAAATTCCAGAGTCGCCTCTTCCGCCCGTGCGGCGACGGGAACCGCTTTTGAGGCGAGATACGCTTTATTGAGCGCGGCTTCTCCGCCCTCAATGACATCTGAGGTTTGCAAATAGAGCTGAGGCGCGTCCTCCAAACCAGACCAGCCTTGACGAAACGCTTGGGTGACAGCCTCCAACGTAATCTCCGCTTTATAGGCTTGAAAACGCTCAAGTGAGGTTTGGGGTGTTGTTATGACAGACTCATTTCCAAACGCGCCCATAATTTGCCGCGCAAGTCCCGGTGTCCGTCGCGTCGGAGAGGTTTGAACAGACACTTCGAGTGAATTTTCTATATTTGCGAGCTGTTCATCGAGCTCCGCTTGCGAAAACCCGTAAGTCAGTGCCTGCCGCAGGGCCTGCTCGCCTTGCGCCAGCGCTTCGGCCCAATTTCCTGGCTCCGAATTGACCGATAGAGAGGAAATTTCGGCGACATCAAAGAAATTGCTCCGCCCAACGCCCGCTGTGATGAAGGCAGATGTTTCCGTCCGCGCCATTTTCCCCAAACGCCGATTGAGCATAGAATTGCCCAACCCCTCGATTAATCTGTTTTTCCTCACGACGGCGCTATCCGGCTTTTCCTCATAGTCTTTCATGATAGAGAGGCTGACGGAGGTTTGTATCTCTGGGTCGGTGTAAATCCGGACACGCGGCTCTTTAATAGCGGCGGAGTCCACCTGAACGGTTACTCCCGCGACCGAGTCGACCGGATTTTCCCAATCTCCAAAAAATTCTTCGATTTTTTGGATCGCCATGTCCGGTTCAAGGTCCCCCACAAGGGTAATGAATGTCTTTTCAGGGCGGTAATAGCGCTGATAAAAATCTCGAAATTGATCGGACTGGACCGAATCAATCGTTGCCTCGGTTCCGATGGGTAATCGGTCAGGCAAAATTGTATGGCCGGCATAAAAATCTAACTGATCTAGGAAGGCTTTGAATGAGGGGTTTGATCTCGCGCGTCTTTCCGCTTGGATGACGCCGCGCTCTTTCTCGATGGCCTCAGGGTCCAGCAAGAGACGCTCAGCGGTCTCTCGCATGATGCCTAAGGTTTCGTTCAACATCTCCTCAGACACCTCTGGAAGCTCCAGTTGATAAGTCGTCTCATTAAAGCCTGTAGACGCATTAGTGTCCGCGCCAAAAGCCAGGCCAAACCGCTCGAGCCGTTTCGTCATTTCCCCCTCAGGAATATTTTCCGAGCCGTTGAAAGCCATATGCTCGAGAAAATGCGCGAGGCCGCGCGTCTCGTCCGTTTCGTTGATCGATCCAGTATCAATGCGCATGAGCAAACTGGCCGTTTGGGTCGGGGTGTCGTTTTGGCGCACCGCATATCTGAGGCCGTTCGGGAGCTCGCCATAAGTAATCGCTGGATCGACAGGTAAATCCGATAACATATGGACAAAAGCCACGTCATCAGGAGACAAGGATGGCGACGTTGGCGCCTTACACCCGGACAAAAATAATACAGCAATAACAGAGACTTGCGTTAATAATTTTAGTCGCATTTCATATCCCGCGTTTTCATATGCCGAAGAGTCGTCGGCAGCTTTTGCGGCTCCGGCGCATGGCACGCAAGACCCGCATGCAGCTCGCGTCAAACCTCGGCCAAACATATTATCCCTTTGGCAATCACATTTCAGATTCAGACTTGCGCCAGGATTACATTTCCCTATGAGGCCGGTGATGCTCACCGCCGGAAATATCAACGACAAAACAGAGTCCACTGCAGCCGAAATTTACGTTTTCGATTTCGATGGGACGATCACGACCCGCGACACATTCGCACTTTTCTTGCGCTATTATGCTGGGTCTGCCCGATGGCTTTTGAAGATCACGCAGCTCCTGCCGACATTCGCCGCCTATAAGCTCGGCCGAATCGACAGACATGCCGTAAAGAAGGCGGTCATCAACAAATTCTTCGCCGGCGATCTATCCGCGGATGTTGAGGCGCGGGCGAAACAATTTGCCACAGAGGTGATTCCGAATCTTATTCGCCCCCAAGCCAAGGCGCGGCTTGATGAACTCTTAAACGACCCAAATTGCGGGGCCGAGTCATTATATATATGCAGCGCTTCGATTGGCCCCTACCTGCGGTATTGGGCGCTTTCATCTAGCATTCATGAACAAAACGTCATGTCTACGGAGCTAGCTGTGGTGGGAGATAGAATCGCTGAAGGCCTGACTGGCTATAATGTTTGGGGATCCAACAAGGTTCGCCGCATTTTTGACCAATTTGCGCCACATTCAGTGAGAATAATCGAAGCTTATGGTGATACGAGAGGTGATAGGGAGATGTTACACGCCGCTAAGGCGTCTTACTTCAAACCTTTTCGCGTAACACCAATTAGCGATTGAAATTGCTTTCTCAATCTTTAAGAGGAAGTTAACGCCTTCCGTCCGTTCCGACGGGCATTTGGGCTATTTGGAGGTATTCGCATGTCGCGAGTAACAATAACTGGAGACTTTGGGGGTTTTCTTAATATGAAACGCACTCTTTTAATGGCCGCATCGGCCGCGGTATTAGCCGCACCAACAATCGCCCAGGAGCTGCCGCCAGGCAATCCGCTCCCGGGTGAATGCTTTGCCAGGGTCATCGTCCCTGCGCAGTATCAAGAATCCACTGAACAGGTTGTCCTGCGTCAGGCGGGTGAAGAGATCAAATTGATCCCTGCTCAAATGGAAACAGTGACTGAGCGAGTTCTTGTTCAGGAAGAAAGCTATGAGCTTTTCGTTGCAGGTTCAGGCGGTGGATCCGTTGTTCCTGGCCGCGGAACGGTCACAGTGACGATCAATGGCACGCCATATACGATCGACTCATCTAGAAATGTTTCAAACGCATCTGGCTCGCGCATCGGCTCAGTCGACGCGTCAGGCAACATTGTTGCGAACAACGGAAGCGTTTTAGCAGCCAATGCCGTTAACCCCCTTACTCTCATCGGCACAGGGTCATCGCGTACACGCCTCGTTGTTGGCGGTACAACATACTCTGTTGACGCAAACGGCACTGTTTATAACGCATCTGGTTCACGGATCGGATCGCTTGACGGATCAGGAAACATTGTCGCCTCTGGTGGCAACATCGTCTCCCGTTCAGCAGTCAACGCATATCGCGGAGGCGGCTCAACATCAGGCGGCAACACATTCCGCACAGTGACTGAGACAGTCGTTGTTCAGGAAGCCTCTACAGAGCTGGTTGCTATCCCGCCAGTTTACGAAACTGTTTCTGAGACAGTCGTTGTTCAGCCAGAGTCTGTTGAGTATGTGACAATCCCAGCTGTTTATGAGAACTACACAGAGACTGTTGTTGTTCAGGAAGCCTCTACAGAACTCGTCACGATCCCGCCTGTTTTTGAAACAGTGCAAGAAACAGTCGTGTCACAAGAAGCCTCAACTGAGCTCGTCACGATCCCAGCAACTTACGAAACTGTCTCTGAGACAGTCGTCGTTCAGCCCGCGTCTGTTGAATACACAGTTGTTCCAGCTCAGTTCGAAAACGTGACTGAAACAGTCGTTGTTCAGGACGCCTCAACAGAGCTCGTGACCATTCCAGCGACATTTGAAACTGTCTCTGAGACAGTTGTTGTTCAAGAAGCGTCAACTGAGCTTGTCACTATTCCGCCGGTCTTCGAAACTGTTCAAGAAACAGTCGTTGTCCAGGAAGCGAGCACTGAGCTTGTGACATCACCGCCTGTGTTCGAAACTGTCTCTGAGACAGTCGTTGTTCAGCCTGCGTCTGTTGAATATGTCACGGTCCCAGCTGTCTTCGAAACACAATCCGAGACAATCGTTGTTCAGGACGCCAGCACAGAGCTGGTCACAATCCCGGCAACATTCGAAACTGTCAGCGAAACAGTCGTTGTTCAGGAAGCTAGCACTGAGCTAGTGACTGTCCCGCCTGTCTTCGAAACAGTGACAGAAACTGTGGTCTCTAAAGCTGCAAGCACCGAGCTGGTATCTATCCCGGCAACATTCGAAACGGTCACTGAAACTGTTGTGGTTCAGCCGGCTGGCGTCGAATATGTGTCTGTTCCAGCGACTTACGAGACTTACAACGAAACAATCGTTGTCCAAGAAGCCTCAACTGAGCTTGTTTCCATTCCGGCAACATTCGAAACGGTCACTGAGACCGTTGTTGTTCAGCCAGCGACAGTTGAATATACTGTTGTCCCGCCTGTGTATGACACAGTCAGCGAAACAATGGTTGTTCAAGAAGCCTCAACTGAGCTTGTCTCAATCCCGGCCACGTTCGAAACTGTTTCCGAAACAGTCGTCGTTCAGCCTGCCTCTGTAGAATATGTGTCTGTTCCAGCCGTATATGAAACAGAAACATACCCAGTTGTTGTTCAAGCCGCGTCAACAGAACTCGTGACGATCCCGGCCACGTTCGAAACTGTCTCTGAGACAGTCGTCGTTCAGCCTGCTGGCGTTGAGTATGTCTCTGTTCCGGCAACTTACGAGACTTACAACGAAACAATCGTTGTCCAAGAAGCCTCATCTGAGCTTGTTTCTATCCCGGCAACTTTTGAAACAGTGTCCGAAACAGTTGTCGTTCAGCCTGCAACGGTTGAATATGTCTCTGTTCCAGCTGTTTACGAAACAGTGTCTGAAACAATCGTTGTTCAGGATGCGTCGACAGAGCTCGTCACAATCCCAGCGACTTTCGAAACTGTCACAGAAACAGTTGTCGTTCAGCCAGCTGGCGTTGAGTATGTGACTATTCCTGCTGTGTTTGAAAATGTGTCTGAGACTATTGTTGTCCAAGACGCTTCAACAGAGCTTGTCACAATTCCAGCCACATTCGAAACTGTCACAGAGACAGTCGTCGTTCAGCCTGCATCTGTCGAATATGTTGCGGTTCCAGCCGTATATGAGACAGTCTCTGAGCCGATTGTTGTTCAAGAAGCCTCGACAGAGCTTGTTTCTGTTCCAGCGACTTATGAAACTGTGACTGAAACAGTCGTCGTTCAACCTGCAACGGTTGAATATGCTGCTGTTCCGGCCAAATACGAAACTTACAACGAAACGATCGTTGTTCAGGAAGCCTCTACAGAGCTCGTCTCTATCCCAGCAACATTTGAAACTGTGACTGAAACAGTCGTCGTTCAGCCTGCTGGCGTTGAGTATGTGACTGTTCCTGCTGTGTTTGAAACAGAAACCTATCCGGTTGTTGTTCAAGAAGCCTCAACTGAGCTCGTGACGATCCCGGCTACGTTCGAAACTGTTTCCGAAACAGTCGTCGTTCAGCCTGCATCTGTTGAATATGTCTCTGTTCCAGCTGTTTACGAAACAGTGTCTGAGACAATCGTTGTTCAAGAAGCCTCAACTGAGCTCGTTTCTATCCCAGCGACATTCGAAACTGTCTCTGAGACAGTCGTCGTTCAGCCTGCTGGCGTCGAATATGTTTCTGTTCCAGCTGTTTACGAAACAGTTGCTGAAACAATCGTTGTTCAAGAAGCCTCAACAGAGCTTGTCACTATCCCGGCAACATTCGAGACTGTCACAGAGACAGTCGTCGTTCAGCCTGCGTCTGTCACTTATGAAACAGTTCCGGCTGTATTTGAGACAGAAACATATCCGGTCGTTGTTCAAGAAGCCTCAACTGAGCTTGTGACGATCCCGGCCACGTTCGAAACTGTGTCCGAAACAGTCGTCGTTCAGCCTGCATCTGTTGAATACGTCTCTGTTCCAGCTGTTTATGAAACAGTGTCTGAAACAATCGTTGTTCAAGAAGCCTCAACTGAGCTCGTCACAATCCCAGCTACGTTCAGAAACGTGACTGAGACTGTTGTTGTTCAAGAAGCCTCTACTGAACTTGTTTCAATCCCAGCGACTTATGAAACAGTTTCAGAAACAGTCGTTGTTCAAGAAGCCACAACTGAGTTGGTTTCCGTTCCAGCGACATTCGAAACTGTCTCTGAGACAGTTGTTGTTCAACCTGAAACAGTTGAATATGTGTCTGTTCCAGCGACTTACGAGACTTACAACGAAACAATCGTTGTTCAGGAAGCCTCTACTGAGCTCGTCTCTATCCCAGCGACATATGAAACCGTCACCGAAACAGTGGTTGTTCAAGAAGCTGCGACAGAGCTCGTCTCTATCCCTGCGACATTCGAAACTGTCTCTCAGACAGTCGTTGTCAAAGAAGCGTCTACGGAGCTCGTTTCTATCCCAGCGACGTTCAAAAACGTCACTGAGACTGTTGTTGTTCAGCCTGCGTCTGTCACATATGAAACAGTTCCAGCTGTCTATGAGACTTACAACGAGACAATCGTCGTTCAGGAAGCCTCTACTGAGCTTGTTGTTACGCCTGCGACTTACCGTAACGTGACTGAGACAGTTGTTGTTCAAGAAGCGTCTACTGAGCTTGTTGCTATTCCGGCGACATATGAAACTGTCTCTGAGACAGTCGTTGTTCAGCCAGAAACTGTTGAGTATGTTGCTGTTCCTGCGAAATTCCGCACGGAAAACCAAACATACGTTCAGCAAGAAGCCGCTAACACGCTGACAATCATCCCAGCGCAGTATGAAACTGTAACTGAGACAATCGTCACCCAAGAAGCGTCTACACGTATCGAAGTTGTGCCTGCGACATATAAAACTGTCACAGAAACAATCGTTGTTCAGCCAGAGCGCACTGACCTGACTGTTATTCCTGCAAAATATGAGACACGTTCAGAGCGCGTCCTTATCGAGCCAGCTCGTGAAGAGTGGAAGCCAGGGTCACAAGCTATCAATGCTGGTGCATTCCAGACCGGCCAAGTGAACACAAGCACACGTGGTCAGTTCACCGTCTTTAACGGCGTCTCAAACCAAGTTGTTGAATCAACCGAGACGATTGTGAACCAGACAGGTGAAATCCTCTGTCGTGTTCTGATCCCGGCGAAATATAAAACAATCACGAAGCAAGTGGTTGTTACGCCGGCTCGGACAGCACAACGGACTATCCCGGCTGTGACAAAGCAAATCACACGCCGCGTCGTCGACCGTGAAGCCACAACCCGTGAAATCCCGGTTCCAGCGCAAACAAGCACTGTGACACGCCGCATTGTTAAGACCCCTGCCCGTGTTGTTGACGCCTCTGGCGCTTCATTCGCTGGCGGAACACGTGTTAACGGCTTTGTTGATGCAAATGGTGACGGTCGTGATGACCGTGACGGTCTATCCCGTAGCGATGCAGCTTCTGCTGACCGCGCTGCAGGCGGATCTCGCCTCGTAGGCGGGTCACGCTCATCAGGTGGTCAATTCGGCCAGCAGATGGGAACTGTCACGACACGTGTTGTTGCAGAAGAAGCTAAGGTTGTTGAACGCCGCGTCCCAGCTGTCACCAAGACACTGACACGCCGCGTCGTCAAGACACCGGCTCGGACAACAGAACGGACAATCCCGGCGAAGACATCTACTGTCACGCGCCGCGTTGTTGACCGTCCTGCGTCTACAGCAGAGCGCGTTATCCCGGCTGTTACGAAGACTGAAACACGTCGCCGTATCAAAACACCGGCACGCACCGTTGAGCGGGCCGTCCCTGCTGTAACGAAGCAAGTCACACGCCGCGTTGTTGATCGTCCAGCCTCCACACAGCAGCGCTCCGTGCCTGCCGTGACGAAGACTGAGACACGCCGTGTTGTTAAAACACCGGCGCGCACAACAGAGCGCACAATTCCGGCCGTTACGAACACTGTGACACGCCGCGTTGTGAAGACACCTGCAGCGACAACAGAGCGGACTATCCCGGCTGTTACGAAGACTGAAACACGTCGTCGTATCAAAACTCCGGCTGCTACGGCAGAGCGCCGCGTCCCAGCGGTGACGAAGCAAGTGACACGTCGTGTTGTTAAAACACCTGCGTCAACTGTTGAGCGTTCAATCCCAGCTGTGACGAAGACCCGTACACGCCGCGTCGTCAAGACACCGGCTCGCACATCAGAGCGGACAATTCCGGCGAAGACATCTACTGTCACGCGCCGTGTTGTTGACCGTCCTGCGTCTACGCAAGAGCGGGTTATCCCGGCCATCACGAAACAGGAAACACGCCGCGTCGTGAAAACCCCTGCTTCGACTGTTGAGCGGACAATCCCAGCTGTGACGAAGACTGTCTCTCGCCGCGTCGTGAAGACACCAGCTCGCACATCTGAGCGGTCCATTCCGGCTGTGACGAAAATGGAAACACGCCGCGTCGTGAAAACGCCAGCTCGCACAGTTGAGCGTTCAATCCCAGCTGTGACGAAGCAAGTCTCTCGTCGCGTTGTGAAGACGCCAGCCTCTGTCAGAGAGCGCGGTATTCCGGCTGTCACGAAACAGGAAACGCGCCGCGTCATCAAGACGCCAGCGTCAACTGTTGAGCGGGCTATCCCGGCTGTGACGAAGCAAGTGTCT
>CALDTL010000014.1 GCA_937923965.1 uncultured Caulobacterales bacterium | reverse complement strand
GGGCGGCCTTTTTTATACTAGACACCCCTATGATTTTAACTCAGGTTCTACCCGTCACTAAAAAGTCGTAAAACATCGGAGAAAAACATGGGTTTAGAAAGCTTAATTATATTTTTGATCATTGGCGGCGTCGCCGGATGGCTCGCCTCATTTTTAATCAAAGGCGCAGGCTTTGGCCTGATTGGTTATATTGTTGTTGGCGTTATTGGAGCCTTTATCGCTGGTATCGTTCTACCAATGGTGGGCTTTTCCTTTGGCGGCGGCATCATCGCGTCAATCCTGAATGCCACAATCGGTGCAGTCATTCTGTTGCTAATCTTGCGCGTCTTGAAACGCGCCTAGCTGCGTTACGTAGATTTGAAAAAGTTGCTTAGTGCATCTTGCGTCGACGCAAATTGCTCGAGGCGGCTTTTTTAATGCGTTATTTTAACTTACAGGAAACCGAAGTTGGTAACTCCAGGTCACCATTTTCTGCGAAACCGCAGGGGCGAGACCGATTCGTTTTAAAATCAAGCCATCCCGGCTTATTCAAAATCACACCATTGCCGATATTGTAAGTCTGAGGAAGATAATCGCCGAAATTTGATAGGGATGTAGAGTGAGCTTCAATTATCGAATTTAGGGATGTTAAGCCAACTTCTGACAGAGGGCTTTCCTCGGAAGAAATTCCTACCCGAACAGTTTCACCGAAGTTGTTTAAACACTCTAGTTTACGACCATTGACTGACTTTATAGACAAATATTGAGACTCGAGAGAATTCATGTCTCTTGCATCTGCGTATCGACCGCGGGACGTTGATATATTAAAAACACTGCTGTTGGTGTCGGTAATCTATGAGGGCGAGCGGAACTCCAAACAAAATTATTATGGTTCGCTTTTTCACACTCGGATATTAATTCAACTCAATTTAAACCTCGTGACCGAACAAGGTTAACCAGTAGATGAAACTCTAATTCCCGCGCTTCAAATAATCAGATGCACTCGTGCGGCCGCCTGTGTCGCCGCGGTCAACGGGATCGCGTTTGAGGCGCTCTAGCGGGCTCATCGGTTCATCGTGATGCGCGGCGGCTTCGGCGGCGGCATTGGAGTCAGAGGCCGCTTGAGCATCCGCAATCATTTCAGCGCGCGCTTGGGCATTCGCCTCAGCTTGGGCCTGAGCGTCTTTCGCCTCGGATTGAGATTGAGATTGAGATTGAGCTTGGGCTTGAGCCTCAGCTTGCGCTTGAGCCTGCTGCGCTTGGGCAGCCGCCTGTTGAGCTTCAGCCTGAGCTTGGGCCGCAGCGCGGTCTGCATTTTCTGCGCGCGCTTCTGCAACAGCTTGCTCTCCGGCATCCGAGCCGTCTTGACGCGCGGTCTGGGCTTGCGCAGCCGCTTGAGCCGCGGCAGCAGACGCTGCATCAGCTTTGGCCTGAGCTTGCGCGGCGGCCTGTGCAGCCGCTTGGGCATTTGCATTTGCTTGGGCTTGGGCTTGCGCATCACCTTGCGACTGACCATTCGTTGGCGATTGACCTTGCTGGCCAGAGCCTTGTTGAGCAGACCCTTGCTGTCCTGACCCTTGCCCCTGCTGTCCTTGCGAACCCTGACCTTGAGCCCCTTGACCTTGAGATCCTTGACCTTGCGATCCTTGACCCTGAGAACCTTGACCTTGCGATCCTTGACCAAAAGGCGATTGCCCTTGAGGGGAATTACCCGATCCGGTCCGGCCTTTGATCCTGTCTAAGATCGCAGACGCAGAACTACTAGAGCCGCCGCGCAGGGGTGATGTGCCGGATTGTCCAGATTGCCCGGCCTGACCTTGTTGGCCACCTTGCTGACCTTGGCCCGATTGTCCCTGACCTTGTCCTTGCCCCTGACCTTGGCCGCCAGCTTGTCCGTTACCAGCTTGGCCATTGCCTTGCTGACCACCGCCTTGCCCGCCGCCAGCACCAGACCCTTGACCTTGGCCTTGCGTGCCAGAAAGCCCGCTATTGGCGTCGTTTAACATTTCTTTCCAAGCTGCCTCTTCTTGACGCGCGACATATTCGTCGGATTTGGCCGCCTCGGACGGCTCATAGGCCGCGTCAATGGGCTCACCGGGATTAGCCTGCGCGAGCGCTTTTGCCCGCTGCTTGTTCAAATGGCGACGGCTTTCTTGATCCAAGCGGTCAATCGCTTTGATCTCGCGGCCAGCCATATTGCCGCCGCTGCCCCTGCTATTGGGGTTAATGCCAATATCTTCAAAAATATCGCCCGTATCACGGCGGCGCTGCGAGCGGCGATAATCATCCTCGGACTGGTCCGTTTGGCGTGTTTGCGGATTATCCTGCGGCGCAGGAGTCGTCCCTGCGTCCTGCGCATAGGCCGGCACCGCCAAAACGGCCAAAAGAAGCGAAACTGTCAAACCACGTATCATCATGCCCGTTCCGTAGCATATTTCGGCTGAGCGCGAGATGAATAAGTCGTTAAGTCAGTTTCGGGCCGGTTTTTAGTTCCTCACCACCCGAAATCCCGTAAAGTCATTCGTATCGCCGCGGCGCTGAACGAGGCGCGCGGAATACCGCAGATCATCTGCACCGGAGAACCAAGATCCGCCGCGCACAATGCGCTGGCTACAGGAGCCGCGCGCATCGGCGGAGCCATCAACAGGCGCGTCGCGCAGGTTCAGCGTATTACAATCCAGCACCCATTCGGAG
This sequence comes from uncultured Caulobacterales bacterium, assembly GCA_937923965.1. Taxonomy (GTDB): domain Bacteria; phylum Pseudomonadota; class Alphaproteobacteria; order Caulobacterales; family Maricaulaceae; genus Litorimonas. The sequence continues at coordinate 8,757 of CALDTL010000014.1, read as the reverse complement.
ACATTGCCGATCATATCGGCCACGCCAAACCCATTTTTCTGTAGGGAGCCGACGGGCAATGTCCTATCGGCGGCCAAATCCGTGCAAGCGGTATTCGCCCAAGGCAATTCCGATTCCTTGGACGCCCCATTAGCAAAGGCGCAAAGGGCGGCTGGCGAGCCGCCAATGAGCGCATCGGTTTTCCCGCCGCGCGCCGCATATTCCCATTGCGCGCCGGAGGGCAAGCCGTAATTTTTGCCTGTCGTATTGGAGAGCCACTGTGCATAGGCCACCGCGTCCGACCAGCTCACGTTGATGACCGGGCGGCTGCCCTGCCCCCAGCCGTTATCGGACGGCATGGACTTACACCCACCTGCCGATACGCAAGCCCCATATTGATCAAAGGTTACCTCTGTCACGCTCATGGCAAATAGATTCGTGAAAGTCACAGGGCGCGCAGGCTTTTCATTCGCTTTCGCTTTTCCGTCACTCGCGGGCGCGCCAAGCTCTGCGGTTCCCGCAGGCAAGCTCACCATCGTTGGGCAGGCGGCGCAGTCTTTAAATGTCTTGCCCGGCCCAGGGCGCAGCTCTTCCAGTTTTGCAATCGCCTCTGGCACATGCGCGCCTTGCGGATAGCTGGTGAGATATTGCTGATAAGCATCGGCTGTTCCGGTTGCATTCGCGGCTTGCCACGCGGCTTCATCGGCAGCGGAGGCTTGTCGCGCAGCCTCTTCGGCGCGGAGGCGACCAATGCGCGTTTGTGCTTCGGGCGCATTTTTACCCGCCGGATATTTTGACAGATAGCCTTCATAAGACGGAATTGTATTTGTCTGCGCTGCGGCTTGCCAGGCCGCCGCCTCTTGGCGCGCGGCTTCTTCGGCATTTTTACGCCGCGCCTCTTCCTCGGCCTTTATTTTGGCAATGCGCTCTTTGGCTTCGGTGACATGCAGTCCCTCGGGCCAGCTTTCGAGATAATCTTCATAGCCCGCGATTGTGTCTCGCTCATCGGCGAGTTTCCACGCTGCGTCGTCAAATTCATTGATCAAGCGCCGCGCGTCCTCGACATGGCGGCCATTCGGGAAATCCGCGATATAGGCGCGGTAGCCCTCGACCGTATCAATCTCTAGCGCTTTCACCCAGGCCAGATCATCTTCGGATTTCGGGGCTTGCGGTTGCTCCGGTTTGGCAGGTTTTTCGGCGCGCTCGAGCGTCGGCACATCATCTGCAATTACAACTTTGGACGCGAGCCAAATTGCTCCGCCGCCTACAATCGCCAGCGCCAGAAGGCTCACCGCCCACTTCAATATTGGCGCGCGTTCCTCGCGGACGGCAAAGCCAGAATTTTGATCGCTTATGGGCGTCCATTCCTGTTCCGAGGTTGAGGCAGGGAGAGTTTCGGGAGCGCCACTGGTGAAAGCCGAAGAAGATCTCGCTTCTTCGTTTTCGCCCTCAATTTGTTCGAAAACGGTTTGCTTTGACGCCTTTGACTTGCCGCCAAATTTTGTAAATCCGAGCCGGATTGCAAAATAAAGCAGGGCGCCCCAGATGACGAAAATGACAAGAAGAAACAGCATAAACACGAGCCCACCGACTAAGCCGTTCGCGCCGTTTTCGGCCGCAAAGATAAAGAGCGTGGCTCCGGACAAAAGGAGGAAGGGTATGCTTAACAAAACCGTCAAAACCATCAGAATAATGAAACTGATTTTCGTTACCTTTTTAGTCTCGAACTTTTCTGGCCAGCGTCCTTCTGTTTTTGAGAAAAGACATTTGATAAAAAATGCCGCGAGGAACGGGAGGATCAGCCCCGAAGCCACCAGCCACGTCGCGCCTATGGCCGGCGGAATCGACGGTATTGTGACGAGAAAAAAATTGAGAGCGTTGAGTAGAAGCAGCGCTACAAAAAAGAGGCCGACATAAAAACCGTTCGATTTAATACGAGTCATGACTAAGTCTTTCCGGCAGTCGTCAAGACGGGAGCTGGTTTGCCAGCGTCAGGACCATCACCCAAACGCAAAATCAAATTATCGAGGCAATATTGCCCCGCTTCATTGAGGGCGCGCTCTTCTTTATTTTGGATCAGGCTTTGCAGCAAGACGAGCACAGCTGACATAATCAGCGCGAGGAGTGTCGTCGTAAAGGCAACACCGAGACGCGAGGTGACCTGATACAGAAAATCATCAGCTTCGGCATTCGCGGGAACACCCGCATATTGCAGCGCGAACATAATGCCCATAACTGTTCCGATAAACCCGAGGGACGGGATAAGCCATGTGAGATAGCGCAGCATGGAATAGCGCAAATCAATCTCGTGCATGTAGAGCTCTAGCGAAGAGTTCAGCACCGAGATGGCTTGGTCTTCATTGCCGCTCATGCGGAACTGATCAATCGTGCGTTCAATCATGCGCGGCAAAAAGGCAGCGCGGCCAAAACGACGGTCCACAATTCCTGTTTTAATCCGTCCTAAGGTTTCCAAATTCAAAGAGCGCCCATCCGTTGGTAGATAGCCGCGCTTTAGCTGGCTCTCTTCGTCGCTGGCGGCGGTCCAGCGCAGGAATAATTCTCCGAAGCCAATAAAGAGCGCAACCCACATGATATTTTGAACCGTGAAGGGCCAAAAACTCGCATCCGCATCAAGCAAGATTTCTTGAAGCGCGGGCGATGCAGCAACGCGGATAATCCCAATTGTGATCAATGCCGCAAATATGGATATGGTAAAGACGACAAGCCGCCGTAAAAGAGAGGTCATATTATTCATGTCAATTCCACCTAATCCTATCCGTCTTAATCACAAATGCCTGCCGAGGTCGATGCCAAGGCCATAAATTGCCCGCCATTTCTGGCGGCCAAATTTTCCATAAATTCGACTGTGCCGCGATAATCGAAATAATTTCCGACAACGACGGAATGTATTTCTTTTCGGCCATTATTTCGCCGGGTGATTTCATTAATCAGGCGGTTCGGCGATAATCCGTCATTGGCCCGCGGATTTGGCAAGCCGTCAGAGACGAGGAAGATGGCCTGCCCCGGCCCGCCAATCATTTTATCGAAAGCATCGAGCATAGAGGCCGAGCCGCCAAATTGCCGCGTGAGTCCTTTGGCAAAATCAATCGCGCCCGTCTTCGTTCCGCCCGCATTGATTTGGCGCAATCCGCCGCTAGGCGGCCATTGCCGTATTTTTTTACCCGAGTCTGTTTGTTGAAAGCCGATAATTTTAACGGCGTGATTATCTTGCAAGGACAAAATAATCCGCTCAACGGATTTATTTACGCTGGCCTCATGCCCGCCCATACAGCGGCTCATATCTACTGCAACGACTATATCATCGGCGGTGGTGTTCATCCCCAAAAACCGAAAAGACACTGTTGCAGGCTCCGGCAGCGGCCCGGGTTCTTCTTCGATAGGTTCGGGCACAACAACAGCGGGCGGAGGCGTCGGGGCGGCCTGTTTTTCTTGCAGCGTCTGCTCGGCCGCGCGGAGCTTATCCAACAGCTCTTGCGCATCTGATTTCACATCAGATACGTTGCGCGCCATGGCAGAGCGTTTGATCTGCAGCGCCTTTTTCTTTTCTTTCGTCTCCACCGAACTCTCCTCGGCTGCGCGGGCCAGCTCGGCAATGGCATTATCGGGTGTCTTCTCGCGCAGTTCATTCTGGTAGTATGGCAGCAAGATAATCGCGATCAGCGCAAAGGCACCCATCGCCGCCGCGAAGAGATCAATCGCCGACATAGAGAAGACTTCGATATTTCGTTCGCCTCTCTTTTTCATGATGCTGCCCTCATCTTGACCATCATCGTGAGCGCCCCACAAATTCACCGCGATTTTGGTTGGCGAGTTCTTGTAAAAAGACGGTCAGTTTTTTGTCCGACGTGTAATCCCCAATCGCGACCGTATGAATTTCTGCGCGGCCGCGATTCCGCAAGGTAATATTACGAATGATTGCCCCGGGCCGCCCGTCATCCGGCGCGCCGTCACTCATGAGAATAATCGCTTCCGGACGAAGGTTCATTGTCCTGACCAACGCCCCTTGCGTGGGCGTACCCCCGCCAAAGCGGTTCGGCATGCTGTCGACAAAGGCGCGCGCCCGAGAGATCGTCGCCGAGTCCGCGCGAACGAGTTGCCCGTTTGACGGATAACTATCATAGGTCGGACCGCCGCGGTAACCAATAATCGCAAACCGATTATCCGGTTTCATCTGCGATAAAATTTCGTTCAAGGCTTGCGTGACCTTGCTGCGGTGCGCCTTCATAGAGCCTGACATATCGACTAAAATCACGACTTCGCGTTTATCCGTGGCGAGGCCGAGAATAGAAAACGGCACCCCGCGATTAACCGACCGCGGCGGCTCCGGCGGCTCAGGGCGCGGAACCGGCGTCGGATCAGGGATAGGCTCAGGCTGCGGCTGCGGATCCGGCACTTCGACTTCGGTGATGGCTTTCAGAACCTCCGCTAATTTGGCTTCGGTCTCGCTCATTTCTTTTTGGGTCGTCAAATATTCTTTGTCCAAAAAACGAATTTCACTTTGCAGAGCGCGAATGACGGACATATCGGTCCGAGTTGTCTCCGCCGCAAATCGCCGTTTTCGCATTTCGTCTTCTAGCTCTTCCATCGACACATCTGTGCCGCCTAATTTATAATAAGGAAACAGCACCAAGACGATGAGGATAAACGCCCCCAGCGCTGCTGCGAACAAGTCGAGCGCCGAGATCGAAAATACTGCAATACTGCGCCGTTTTGCTCGCAGCTTACCGCCCTCCGCCGAAAATCCGTAGCAACCGGTAGAGGCGTTCTTGCTGCGCCCGCTCCCGCGCCGATGCATTCATATCATCAGAGAGCTGAATGGAGTCCCCGAGAATTTCGCGGTCCATTTCGGAATTAATCACGTCATTTGACCGCGCCAGTCGGCCATCTAAATCATCCATAAAAAGCGTTTCAAGCTCTGCAATATCTGTCTCAAAAGCGGCAAATTCAACGGCGTCGCGCTGCGTGACCAAGCTATTGGCATAGCTTTGCGCGGCGCCGGCCCAAGCGGCATCTTTATCCGCACCTAACCGAGACAGGCTCTCGGATAAGATCTGCCGTAAAAAGAGCGCATCCTCGGCAATCGCTGTATTAATTTCTGGATTCCCCAAAGCCGGATCAAAAGCGACAAGACTATCGGTTTGCCCAGTAATAAAGACATCACATGTGCTGGCGAAATCCACGAGATAATTCATGCTGGAGACGACAATTTCCGGCGCGGCCTGACGCAAAACCGGGTTCGCAATATCTTCAATTACGGATAAAACCGGCGTCCCGGCCTCAACGGCAGGCTGACCGTAATGGTCAAATAGAGCTTTGGTCTGCGAATCAGCGCCGTAACCTACATCTTTAACCAGCTTAAAAAACTGATAGCGAGCTGTTGGATCATCCGTTGGGAAAGCCGCCATTTGGGTAATACACTGATCTTGATTTTGCGCGGCAGACACTTGGTTCTGCCCCATCGCATAAAGCTCTTGTGTCGTCGCAGCCGCCTGCGCAAAGGCGGCAGCGGGCAAGGCTAGGCCAAGCGTAACAAGCGCTGTGGTGATCCATGTTTTTCTTTTGAATAAGGCGCAGGTCATTAATTTATCGCGCCCCCAGAGCGGCCGTCAAAAGGAGACGCCGCTTTTTGGCTGGAGGCTCCGCTATCAACACCGCCCACATAGCGGCGCATTTGGTCCTCGCGGCCAGATTGACTGACACGCACAGTCCCGTCCGGACGTCCATTTGCAAAGCTCCCTTCATAAGACACCGTACCCAGCGGCGTATGGCGGATCATTAATCCAGGTCCATCAGCCATGCCGTTTCTCGCATAACCATAATATTCCATGACATCGCCAGATGCCTCTAGCACGCCTGCACCTGATCCATTGGCAAGGCCGTTTTCACAGACGCCCAACCATGTTCCCCGCTTTGCATTTCCAGTATCCACATAGGCGCATTGCGTCGCAACCGTATCGAGTGAGCGTTGGCGAGAACTGTAAAGGTCCTGTAATTTGGACTGTAAATCCTCATAGCGGATGGCTGTAATCGTCTCATTTGAATCCAGAAGATCAACCGTGACTGTCGTTTGCTGCTCGAGAGCGGGCACAATAGAATTTAGGTAATTCGTGCCAATTTGCTGCGAGAGCTTTCCTTTCGCAAAGGCTTCACTGGCGGAAAAAATTCCGCCTTGAATCATAGCCGAACTAGCAGCTGAACGTGCCCGCTGATTGCGAATGCAGCGATTATATTCCGCCTGTGTCCGCGCATCACGACACCCGCTGCCGCCAGCGCCCGTGGCGATACCGCCGGCCACACCTGCGACCGCCATAAGCGTGGCCATATTTTGTTGCCGCGCGAGCTTTCTTCGTTGCTCTAGAACTTTATGCTCTGCCGAGATCATATCGCGGACTTGCGCGCCGAGCTCGCCATTATGAATACCGTCAAAGATACGCAAGGATTGCACGGATAAATATTTACGCTGCGCATCCAAAAGCCTGTCCGCATATGCGGCGCGGGCGGCATAATCTGCCGAATCGCTGCCCACAAACGTCAAAGCCGCAAGGCTCGGGTCGAAATCGGCAACAGAGGCCGCCTTGCCCATCATAATCGCTTTATCGCCGTCCACGCCATTGATTAGCGCCACGATGCGGCTGGACAGAGCGTCCGTATAAACATCGTCAAGCGGATCGACTGTCCCGTCGCTCGCGCCCTTCAAAAGGGTCATCTCAGACGCAGGGACACGAACTTTTTCGACCGGTAGCACCATAGCGGAATTTGTATTTGACCGCGTGCTCAGTTTTTGAACGGATACTTTCTTCGGCGTATCATTGGTAATATATGAGACGAAATCTAGCTCTGGAATAGACGGATCCAAATCGCCGCGCTGCATTGCGTCAATCGACTCCAAGGCCATCTCGCGGCCTTCTGCAACGGCGCGCGACATCAATGGACGGGACGCCATTAAGACCCCTTGCGTCGGGGCCGACGCACGGTGATCCGTGCGCACAGTCACCAGCGGGGTCACCAAATCTCCAAATGTGAGCGGAACATTCCCCATCATTTTTTTGCTGTCAGGATAGCTATAAGTGGCAAAATCGACCGCAACGACTGACGGCAAGTCTTCTGCGGCGGTCATTGGCTCAGAGGTGAGTTCCCCGCCTGGCCCAAGCTTAATCGCGTGGGGCGAGAGCAAAACAGCATGTTCGGGCAGTTTTGCCGCAAGCTCTTTATAAAGCGAGAGCGCAAAATAGTTGGATTTCACAATTGTGCTATCCGCAACCGCGACTGTCTCAATCGTATTTGCAACGCCGCGTCCGGTGGCGCCGCCAATGGCGCGCTGCGCATAGGCTTTATGATAAGCGTCTTTCGCGCTCGCCTCGACCACCGCTGGATAGCGAATAACGGCCAAAACTCCGCCTTCGGGGACATCTGCCCGTATCTTCTCCGTTGGGACGGATGAATTTACAACTGAGCTTTTGACGCCCTTAGCCGTTGACGCACAGCCCGTGCTGATGGCGCCAAGCGCAAGAAGTGAGGAGGCAAGTAAGATTTTTTTCATCATGGAGAATCCTCTACGTAAACGTGGATTAACCTTTGCTGAAGGAGATTTTAAGCCCTGGCAAGGGAGGCGCTGCATATGTGAGAACGGCCTTGCTACCAAGGATTCGCATTCCGCACTTGCCCGGCTGAGACTTTTTTGCGGCCCCAGACTTGTTTGCTAACCTAGTAACCTAGGCTGGCGGTCACCCCGATTTCGCCTCCAATGAAAAGGCATGCAGGCGATCAACTTCTTCGCTGACGACCTCCAAAACCGCGCGGTGCTTGGCTAAAGTGTTCATCCCTGCAAAGGCGGCGGACGTAATCACCACATGCACATGCGTTTCGGCCGTCATATCCTTCTCTGGGAAGGCCGCCCTATGCTCCGCCGCGCCGCCATGGGCGGCGTGCAAATGGGACTGATCCTCGACCTCCAACTGCGACGGAGTGAAACTTTCTGTCAGTTTTTCCTTGATTGTGTCTACCAATATGCCCATTTTGCGCGGTCCCCAAAGCTCACTCATTTACGATAAGACATACTTATGGCGTCCGGCTACGAATATAAACCCAAAGGCATCGATATTAGCATTAGCGCGGCTAAAGCTAAAAAGAAGAAAAAGCCGACGGAATTGCCTTGCGAGTGGGCGGGTTGCGCGGAAAAAGGCGGCTGCAAAGCGCCGAAGAGCCCTGATCGCCTGCGCGATTACTTCAATTTCTGTACGAAACATGCGCGGGAATATAATAAGAACTGGAACTTTTTCTCCGGCATGACGGATGAAGACATCCAAGAGTGGCAAGTTGGCGCGCGTCACGGCCATCGTCCAACCTGGGATGTGCGCAAAAATACAGGCGAGCGGGCCCAAGCCCAGCGTAAGCGGCGCGCGGGCCATACCTCCGCCACGTCCGAAGGCTATAATATTTTTGGCGATGGCAGCGAGCCGCAAGAAGCCGCACCGACGCGCCGCTTGTCCAAAATGCAACTCAAAGCGCTGAATGACATGGGCTTGGATGACACGGCAACAAAGGCGGATGTGCGCAAACGCTATACGCAGCTCGTCAAGCAGCTCCATCCCGATGCAAACCAAGGCAAACGCAACACGGAAGAAAGTTTCCAGCGCGTTGTCTCCGCGATGAAAGTTCTCAAGACAACAAATCTCGGCTAGCCTTATAATATCTTGAATTTTCCTGCCTCCGCGCGCGTTCCCAAACGTAGGGAGAGACGAAGACCAAACGAAAGAC
>CALDTL010000013.1 GCA_937923965.1 uncultured Caulobacterales bacterium | reverse complement strand
GAGCGCGGGGAGATGATGCCCAATAGATAAGTTCCGCCTGGACCCGGATTAATATTATCCGGAAAGCCGGGAAGGTTCGTAATCCAATCTGTGATGCGCCCTGTCTCAGGATTGATTTTCACGGTGCGGTAGCGTCCGGTTTCATTGACCAAGACACTACCGTCCGGGTGCATGGCAACGCCGTTCGGGAAGACCAAACCTTTGGCAATGGTACGGGTTTGCATCGTGCGCGGATCATAGGCGAGCACGCGGCCAGTGCCCTGGCTCTCCATAATCTCCAGCAGTGAGGCGGCCATCGTTGTGCCATTGTCTTCGGCTCCAAATTTGGTGGAGGCGTCCGAGACATAAATGATACCATTATCTGCGATGTCCAAATCATCCGCATATAGGATTGGCGTACCGTCAACCTCATTTGACAAGGTTTTCAACTCGCCGCTTTCCGTCAAAGACAGCAAGCCTTTATGTGCGTCAGCAATATAGATGATGCCGTTTGCGGCCTCGATACCGAGCGGCACGCCGCCTGTATTTGCGACAATCTCGACTTGTTTGGTGGCAGGATAAATCCGCGTAATATCCCCCGTTTGGGACGTCGCATAAATCATACCGTTCAAGACGGCCGCATCTTCAGGCCCGACACTCTTGCCGACAGAAATACGCTCTAAATTCGCCAGCTTATTATTGGGCGCAAAGTCTCCAGTAAAGCCTGCGTTAGTTTGCGGCACCCAAACGGCCGGATTAATCGGCACAGGCGCGAAAGCAAGATATGCACCTAAGATTACGAGCAGCGCGGAGAATGTGAGGGCGATTTTCTTCATTTAAGACGCTTTGTTCATTCGGTTCTTAATCAGGTCATCGACAACGCCTGGCTCTGATAGGGTGGAGGTGTCGCCGAGATTGTCGAAACTATCCTCGGCGATTTTCCGTAAAATCCGGCGCATGATTTTACCGGAGCGGGTTTTCGGAAGACCTGGCGCAAATTGAATCAGGTCAGGGCTCGCAATAGGTCCAATTTCCGCGCGAACATGTTTCACGAGCGCTTGTCGAAGCGTGTCGTCATCCGAGCTACCGTCAATTGTGGTCACATAAGCATAAATACCTTGGCCCTTAATATCATGCGGATAGCCAACAACAGCAGCTTCGGCGACGGCGTCATGGGACACGAGCGCGGACTCAACTTCGGCGGTGCCCATACGGTGGCCAGAGACATTGATGACATCATCCACGCGTCCCGTAATCCAATAAAATCCGTCGCTGTCTCGGCGGCAACCATCGCCCGTGAAATAATTTCCGGGATAGGCGGAAAAATAAGTCTCGGCGAAACGTTTGTGATCTCCGTAGACAGTTCGCATTTGGCCAGGCCAACTGCCTTTGATAATGAGATTGCCTTCTGCAGCGCCGGAGAGCTCATTGCCCTGGGCATCAACGAGGGCGGGCTCAATTCCAAAGAATGGCAAAGCGGCGCTGCCTGGTTTCATTGGCGTTGTTCCGGGCAGGGGTACGATCATCGCGCCGCCCGTTTCCGTCTGCCACCATGTATCAACAATGGGGCAGCGGGTTTCGCCCACGACATTAAAATACCACTCCCACGCTTCGGGATTAATGGGCTCGCCGACTGTTCCCAGCACGCGGAGGCTTTTGCGTGACGTCGCTTTGACGGGTCCGTCGCCTTCGCGCATGAGCGCACGAATTGCGGTGGGCGCGGTGTAAAAGAGCGAGACTTGATGCTTGTCGCAAACTTGCCAAAAGCGAGAGGCATCGGGATAGGTCGGCACGCCTTCAAACATCACCGTTGTTGCGCCGTTAGCTAGCGGGCCGTATACGATATAAGTATGGCCCGTTACCCAGCCGACATCAGCGGTGCACCAATAGACATCGTCTTCTTTTAAATCGAACACGGCGTCATGCGTCAGGCTTGCCCAGACGAGATAGCCGCCCGTTGTATGAAGCACGCCCTTGGGCTTCCCGGTTGACCCCGACGTATAGAGAATGAACAACGGGTCTTCGGCCTCCATGGGCTCTGCGGGGCAATCATCTGATACAGATTCTAAAGCTTCGTGAAGCCAAATATCGCGGGTCTTATCCCAGCCAACATCTGCGCCGGTCCGCTGAACGCATAAAACGGTTTTGACGGGTTTACCCGCCTTGGCCGCGATCTCGCAGGCGGCGTCGCAATTTACTTTTAGCGGCACCCGCTTGGTTCCGCGTAAGCCTTCATCGGCGGTGATAACAAAGCTGCTGTCACAATCCGTAATACGCCCGGCAAGGGCGTCCGGCGAAAACCCGCCGAAGACCACAGAATGCACCGCGCCGATCCGCGCGCAGGCGAGCATAGCAAACGCCGCTTCGATGATCATAGGCATATAAATCGTAACGCGGTCGCCTTTCTTAACGCCGTTGGCTTTCATGACATTGGCGAAGCGGCAGACGTAAAGATGGAGCTCTTTATAGCTCAGGGTCAGGGAGTCGCTTGGACTATCGCCTTCCCAAATAATCGCCGCTCTATCGCCGCGTGTCTCTAAATGGCGGTCGAGGCAATTTTCCGTAACATTCAAAACGCCGTCCGCATACCAGCGCACATGTAAATCCGATCTATCCCAAGACACATCTTTGATTTGGGTCGGGGGCTTTATCCACTTCAGCCGTTTAGATTGCTCAGCCCAAAATCCTTCCGGATCTTTGATGGAGCGCGCGTAGCTCTTTCGGTAGTCGTCTGGGGACAAATTAGCGTCTCGCGCGAAAGCGGAGGGCACGGGATAAGCGGTGTCAGACATATTTTTCCCTGAAAGCAATCAATTCGTTGATATATTTTTCAATTTGATGCTGGCATATGACGCACGCGTCAAGCGCTTTACGGCGAGGTGCCTCTTGACCCCCAGCGAAAATGAAAGCTATTCAAGAGGCCTGAATAAATTTCAGGAGTTTCCTATCCCGCAATATATTTCTAAATCAAATTCGATGTCTGAACAATTTCGGGCCAACCGGGCCGATATGTTGGGTTTGATAGAAAAACTCGGGGAGTTAAACGCAAGGGCCCCGGCGCTGTCTGCGTCCAAAGGTCCGAAATTTGAAAGGCGGGGACAATTATTGCCGAGGGAAAGACTCGCGCGGTTGATAGATCCCGGGATGCCTTTCTTGGAGATCGGAAATCTCGCGGGTTATTTGTTCGATACGCAGATCGAAGACAAATCCATCCCAGGCAGCACCATCATTGCCGGTATCGGTTTTATCTCCGGCACGCGCTGCGCCATTGTTGTCGATGATAGCGGTATAAAAGCCGGAACGTTGACAACGGCTGGCGGCTGGCGGCTGGAGCGAATGCAGGAAATCGCACTTGAGCAAAAAATACCGTTTGTGCATTTGGTCGAAAGCGCGGGCGGGGATTTAGTCAATTACACCGTTAAATCCTTTATCAATGGCGGGCGGTTATTCGCTAATCTCGCGCGGCTGTCTAAGGCGGGGATTCCGGTGCTCGCGATTTTGCACGGGTCCTCGACGGCAGGCGGGGCTTATATGCCGGGGCTGTCCGATTATGTGGTCGGGGTGAAAAAGCGCGGGCAAGCCTTTCTTGCGGGCCCGCCCTTGCTCAAAGCTGCCACGGGCGAGATTGCGACAGCCGAAGAGCTGGGCGGCGCAGAGATGCACGCTAGCGTCTCTGGTCTTGTGGATTATCTGGCGGAAGATGACGGCGAAGCGGTTTTAATGATGCGAGATGTCGTTGCGCGTTTGGGGTGGGCGAAGGCAGAGCCATCAAAATCCTACCTCAATCCCGCGCTGGACATCGAAGATATCGCCGGCATTGTTTCCGTGGATTACCGCAAACCTTATGACGTGCGGGAGGTGATTGCGCGGCTGGTGGATGGGTCAGATTTTACTGACTTTAAGCCGAATTACGGTGTCTCAACCGTGTGTATTCAAGCGTCAGTTTTTGGGCAGCCTGTTGGGATTTTGTCCAATAATGGCCCTATTGATCCAAACGGCGCAACCAAGGCGGCGCAATTTATCCAGCTCATGGACCAAGCCGGAACGCCGCTGCTGTTTTTGCAAAACACAACAGGCTATTTGGTCGGGAAAGACTATGAGCAAGCGGGGATGATAAAGCACGGTGCGAAGATGATACAAGCGGTGACCAATGCTGATGTCCCGCGTATCACCCTGATGATTGGGGCCAGTTTCGGCGCTGGAAATTACGGCATGTGCGGGCGAGGCTATGACCCCGATTTTGTGTTTAGCTGGCCTAATGCCCGAACAGGGGTCATGGGCGGCGAGCAAGCGGCGACCGTTATGGAAATTGTTGCAGACGCTCAAGCGGCCCGCGCTGGGACGACGCCAGATGAGAAAAAACGCGCCGCGCAGCGAGCGGCCCTCACTGATCTTTTTGATTGTCAATCTAGCGCCTTTTATACATCGGGGCATATGTTGGATGACGGCGTGATCGACCCGCGTGATACGCGTAAATTATTAGGCCTTTTATTGCCGCTGGTCATGGATGGGAGGACGCAGAAACTGCGGCCAAATTCTTTTGGTGTGGCAAGATTATGAGCGATCAAAATAAGCAATTTCAATCTGTTCTGATTGCCAATCGCGGAGAAATTGCCTGCCGTATTATTCGCACCCTCAAGGACTTAGGACTGCGGGCCATTGCAGTCTTTTCGGAGGCTGATCGAAACGCTCCCCATATCAGGCTTGCAGATGAAGCGATTTTCATAGGCGCGTCTCCTGCGGCGGAGAGTTATCTCAATATCGAGAATATCATCAACGCCGCCAAAATCAGCGGCGCGGAGGCGGTCCATCCTGGATATGGATTTCTGTCAGAAAATGCCGAATTTGCTCAGGCCTGCGACGCCGCCGATCTCGTTTTCATTGGGCCGTCAGTGACCGCCATAAGGCTCATGGGGGATAAGGCAGAGGCGAAGCGTCATATGTTAGGTGCGGGCATCCCGCTGCTTCCGGGATATCAAGGCGAAGATCAGGATGATGAGAGCCTGCTAAAGGCGGCCAAGACCACCGGATTTCCGCTTATGGTCAAAGCCGCAGCGGGCGGCGGCGGACGCGGGATGCGGCTCGTCACAAAAGCCAAAGACCTGCCGCATTCGATTACGGATGCTCGGTCCGAAGCTCTGTCAAGTTTTGGGTCTGATACGCTTATTTTAGAGCGGGCCGTCACGCGGCCGCACCATGTTGAAATTCAAGTTTTCGGGGATAGCCACGGAAATATCATACATCTCGGCGAACGAGACTGCTCGGTGCAGCGTCGCCATCAAAAGGTGTTGGAAGAAGCGCCGTGCCCCGTGATGACCGACGCGCTCCGAGAGCGTGTGGGGCAGGCCGCTGTCAAAGCGGCGCAGTCTGTCAATTATGTCGGGGCCGGCACGGTTGAATTTCTCTTGGACGACAGCGGCGAGTTTTTCTTTTTGGAAATGAATACCCGTCTTCAGGTTGAGCATCCCGTCACGGAAATGGTGACGGGGCTTGATTTGGTCGCTCTGCAAATTCGGGCCGCGCAAGGTGAGGCGCTTGGCCTCTCGCAAGATGATGTCTCAATATGCGGACATGCCATTGAAGCGCGTCTTTATGCGGAAGATCCTTCGCAAGATTTTCTTCCGGCCTTGGGCCAAATTCAACATCTCTCTTTGCCAGCTGGCGTTCGTATCGATAGCGGTGTTGAAACCGGGTCAGAGATCTCGCCTTATTACGACCCCATGATTGCGAAACTCATTGCCGCGGGGCCAGACCGCGAAACCGCGCGCCGGCGGCTTATTAAGGCTCTGGAGGCAGTCGTCTTATTTGGCCTTCGGACAAATCGGCAATTCCTGATTAAGGCCCTCAGCCGAGATCAATTTATCTCAGGCGAGGCTACCACCGCCTTTATCGCTGAGACTTTTACGGCGGAGGATTTAACCGCGAGCTCGCTCTCAAATGAAATTGCTGCTATGGCGGCGACCGCCCATGTTCTGGCGTTGCGGTCACAACAGTTTGCGGCAATACCTTCTGAGATTTTGGGATGGCAGAGCGCCAGCCCGTTGGTGCATCCATTTCAATATGAGGATCATCGCCTAGAGCTCATCTGCAGGGGTCCGCAGCGTTTTCTGGTCACCTGCGGGGCGGAAGAGTTTGAAATAAACTGTCTCCATTGGTCGAACGCAACCGCGAGCTTTGACGTGAACGGCCGCCGCAAATCCATTGCCTGGCACCTGCCAAACCCTGCCGAAATTTGTATTCAGAGCGGCGCGGATGATTTTCATCTCACCAATATATTGGCGCGCCCAAAGCGCTCCGCAGAGGTTGCGGGAGAGGGTGATATTCGCGCGCCCCTACACGGAGCCTTAGTTGATATTTTTGTCAAAACAGGTGATATTGTTAAGCAGGGAGACCGGCTTGCCGTCGTCGAGGCTATGAAAATGCAGCATGATATTCTCGCTGATATGGCGGGCACGGTGGAGGATATATTCGCCGCGACTGGAGCTCAGGTCGCGGCTAATGCGCCTTTATTCAATTTAAAGACCTAGGAGGTCACGAACCGTTTTCCGCGCGGCAGGCGATCTTTTAGCTGACTCGCTAAATCCACATCTGCAGGCACAAGATTTAGCGTCAGTAATTTATCCGGCCAGATCCATTTTGTCGCCTGCCCCTCTTTGGCGCGCACGAACCCGTCCCATTGACGGCAGAGATAAAGCGGCATGAGCAGGTGAAATTCGGGATAGGCGAAACTGGCAAAGGAGAACGGTTGCAGACATCGCTCGCAGGGCTCGACATTTAATTCCTCGAAGAGTTCGCGGCGTATCGCTTGTTCGGGGGTTTCATTGGCCTCTACTTTTCCGCCGGGAAACTCCCAGCGCCCGGCATG
>CALDTL010000012.1 GCA_937923965.1 uncultured Caulobacterales bacterium | reverse complement strand
AAGTCCCTATCCTGCTTCGCCAGACAGCCTTCAAAGCCCTCACCGAGTCTGTTGAATTTCAAACAGATAACGGTTGGGAAACAGCGCATCATACGGCGCGCTTCGGCGAAATTGAGCAGCGCGGCGCAGCCCTAACCCCTAAAGGGCGGGCTTTATATGACGCTTGTCTCGCCGCGAAAGACTTCTCAAATTTTCCAGATGACCCAGCCGAGATGCAAGACCTCTCCCTCGCCTATTTTGATAAATCAGGCACGCCGTTAACCTATGAGGACTTTCTTCCTGTTAGCGCGGCGGGGATTTTTAAATCTAATCTTCGCGAGGCGGAAGACACGAAAATACAAACAGCGACAGGTAATCAAACCGCATTCGAGGCGGCATTGGGCCGCCCCGTACTCGATATGTTTGACCTCTATGCGAATGCCATCTGACCTCACGATGGGCTCACACATATGTGTCGCGGCCTCCCTTAACCGTGAATATTCATTGATATGTTGTTATGAAAGGTAGGCTCCATCTTGAAACAGTCGGAGAGACACAATGAAACGCATTACCATTATCGCCCTCGCAACAGCTGGCCTCGCATTCGCCGCGACGCCGTCCTATGCTCAATCTTCTTATGGCGGAAATACTGGCGGCAGCTATGGCAACTCAGTTGACCGCGCCGCTGCAAAAGCCGAGCGCAAAGCAAAAAGAGCCGCCAAAAAAGCTGAGAAAGCCCGCATCAAAGCTGCGCAGATGAAAGAAGATGCAATGAAAGCTGACGCCATGAAGGAAGGCGCTATGATGAAAAAAGGCGATACCATGATGGTAAAAGGTCATTCATCAGCCACAGATGCAAAAGCGATGAAAGACCAATCTTCAGCGACGGACGCGAAAATGATGAAGGAGCATTCGTCTGCCACGGATGCAGCCATGATGAAGAAAGACGATATCATGATGTCAAAAGGCGACACCATGATGAAAAAAGAAGAAAAAATGATGATGAAGGGCGAGTCGATGCGTCCCACAAATTGTCCCGCAAACACGGTGCCGCAAAATGACGGCACATGTATGCTGAAATAAACCAACGGTAACGCTTAGGCATTGGGACATATGACATTACCGCGCCCAATTCTCCTGCCTTTTGCTCTCGCCATTATTTTGGCGGGGGCGCTTTTATTTATTCGGTGGATCACGCCGGAATTTGCCTCTGACACACTTACCGAAAATCATCCCGTAATTGCGCTTTGCAGCGCTCTTGTGATTGGCGGGGCCGCATGGTTCGTCCTCACATTTGGGCTTCGGAAAACCTATACCACCACCAAGGCTTTGCTCCCCTTCTGTCTTCTGCTCGGCCTCGGCCTGCGCCTCGCTTTCTTTGGCTCCACGCCCGTCTATGAGAATGACTATAAACGATATCTATGGGACGGCGCGGTAACGGCCGCCGGAGAGAATCCCTACCGCTTCAGCCCCGCAGAAATATTTGAAGCCGGCGAGCCCGGTGCGCGCTCGATCCCTGATCTCGCCACACTGGCTATAAAATCAAATGAGGCCGATTTCATTACGGGCGAGATCAATAGTTCCACGCTGACAACAATTTATCCGCCTGCCGCGCAAGCGGCATTCGCGGCAGCGCATTTCATCGCGCCCTATAAACCTTGGGGCTTAAAGCTCGTCTTTTTGTTTTTTGAAATCGCAGCATTAGCCATGCTGATCTTAGGATTGCGAGCGCACAATCTGCCTGCGCTTTGGAGTGCAGCCTATTGGCTTAACCCTGTGATTATCTTCACAACATATAACGGCATCCACATGGATGTGTTGCTAGCCGCGCCAATTATCGGGGCGCTGCTATATGCGGGGAAAGGCCCAATTCGAGCCGCAATATTTTTAAGCATCGCCGCATCCATAAAAATTTGGCCGCTCTTATTGGCACCGGTTCTCTTCAGAGGATGGCGACATCGCCCGCTTGTTTACATCGGCGTGGCTGCGCTCATCGCGATTTTGACCGCCTTAAGCTTAGCACCCATGATTTTGTCCTTAAACGAAAAGTCTGGGTTGGCAGCCTATAGCGCAAATTGGACGAATAGTAGTTTTCTATTCCCAGGCCTGCGGGACGCCATCGGTCTCTTGTTTGATAACTCAGATCGGATCGCGCGATATGTCATTGCAATTGCGCTAACAGCTATGAGTCTCTGGCTAGGGTTTCTTAAACCGCGAGATGAGTCATCTATAGCTGCGCATTTAATGCTGCTCGCAGGTGCCTTTGTACTGCTCTCGCCAACGGGATATCCTTGGTATTTCATCTGGTTTCTGATGTTCTTACCCTTCGCGCTCAATCATTGGTCAGCACGAGGTCTAGCGCTTCTGACAATCGGAGCCGCCGCCTATTTTGCCAGGTTCCAGATTGGAGAGGCGGGGCATTATTATATCTATGCCAAAATACTTCTCCCGATAGAATTTGGCATTCCTTTGCTGGTTTTAGCTTGGGATGGACGGAAAGAAAAAAAACATGCCTGATCCGATAATCAAAATAATTATCCCGGCGCGCAACGAAGAAGGCGCAATAGCCGGCGTCGTGTCATCCGTTGTAAGCCAAGTTGATGCCGTTATCGTCGCAGATAATGGATCAACGGATAGCACAGCCGAAACGGCGAGATCTGCTGGGGCCAAGGTCGTGTCTGTCCCGGACGCTGGATATGGACGCGCCTGTCTTGCCGCGATAGAGGCGGCAGGCGATACGGATATTCTCGTCTTTATGGACGGCGATGCCTCTGACGACCCTGATGATCTGCAAGCTCTCCTCGATCCTATTTTATCCGATCAAGTCGATATGGTGATTGGCTCCCGAATTTTGGGAGATTGCGACCCAGGCTCTCTCACGGTGCAGCAGCGTTTTGGAAACACGCTGGCTTGTAAGCTGATGCATCTGTTCTGGGGATATAAATTTACGGACTTAGGACCGTTCCGCGCGATCAGAAAAACATCTTATGATAAGCTAGCCATGCAAGCCCCAACTTTTGGCTGGACCGTCGAGATGCAAGTTCGGGCGCTAAAACATGGACTGAAATGCGCTGAAATCCCGGTGCATTACCGCAAACGCATTGGTGTTTCAAAAATCAGCGGAACCCTACGGGGCGTCATCCTAGCCGGATGGTATATTCTTGGGACGATATTTTTGGAAGCCGTCAAAGGCAAAAAACCAATACTGCGAGAGAGCGAGCCGCGTGAAAACGCGCAGCGGTCGCCCAATCCGTAATCAATGCCTAACGTTTCGTAAGACTAAAAATGAGCGTCGACAGAGGCGGCAAGGTCAATGACAGTGACTGGTTTTGGCCGTGGGCTTGAATATCTGCTGATGTCATTCCGCCCAGGTTGCCTTGACCTGACCCGCCATAAAGCTCGCTATCTGTATTCAATTTTTCGGCCCAATACCCAGCTGCGGGCACGCCAATGCGGTAAGGCGCACGGAGGGCGGCGGAGAAATTACAAATAACAAGCGTGGGGTGTTTTCGGCTTTTGTCCCATCTCACAAATGACAGAACATTATCGGCCTGCGCCCCGCCGTCAATCCATTGGAAACCACCCGCCTCGCAATCTTGCTCATAGAGGGCCGGCGTGTCTCGATAGACCTTGTTCAAGTCACCAATGAGGGTTTG
>CALDTL010000011.1 GCA_937923965.1 uncultured Caulobacterales bacterium | reverse complement strand
CGAAAGCGGCTGCGAAGGCTAAGTCATGAAGCTAGCCTTGATCACCGCTGTTTTAATGACGATGGCAACTCTGGCGTGGTTGGCTGCGGCTGTAATGTTGTCTACAGCTGGCGAGGCCTCAATTATGAATTGGCTGGTGGTCGCAATTTTTGCTGTGTTAGCGGTTTATTATTGGCGGGCATATCTCCGCGCGAAAAACACTCAACCTTCTGGGACAGAATAAGCGATGGCTGAACTTCTCCAAGATAAAGACCGGATTTTCCAGAACCTCTATGGTCTGCATGATCAAGGGCTGGAAGCGGCGCAGAAACGCGGCGCATGGATTGGCACATCTGCCATGCTGGAGCAGGGCAGCAGCTGGATCATTGACCA
This sequence comes from uncultured Caulobacterales bacterium, assembly GCA_937923965.1. GTDB lineage: Bacteria > Pseudomonadota > Alphaproteobacteria > Caulobacterales > Maricaulaceae > Litorimonas. The sequence continues at coordinate 9,908 of CALDTL010000011.1, read as the reverse complement.
AGTTAAAGCGTCAGGCCTTCGCGGGCGCGGCGGAGCGGGTTTCCCAACGGGCCTCAAATGGTCATTCATGCCCAAAGAAGTCGGCAATCGCCCGCATTACCTCGTTGTCAATGCCGATGAATCCGAGCCCGGCTCTTGTAAGGACCGCGATATTCTGCGCCATGATCCGCATCTTCTTATTGAGGGTTGTCTCGTCGCGTCTTTCGCGATGCAGGCCCATGCGTGTTATATTTATTTGCGCGGGGAATATATCCTCGAGCGCAACCGCTTGCAGGCTGCGATTGACGAAGCCTATGCGGCTGGTCTTGTTGGTAAAAATGCCTGCGGCACAGGGTGGGATTTCGATATTTACATGCACCACGGTGCGGGCGCTTATATTTGCGGCGAAGAAACAGCTTTGCTGGAATCGCTCGAAGGTAAAAAGGGGCAACCGCGCCTCAAACCGCCATTCCCGGCCAATGCCGGCCTATATGGGTGCCCGACGACGGTAAATAATGTGGAATCCATCGCTGTTGTGCCGACAATCTTGCGGCGCGGCGCGGATTGGTTCACGAAATTTGGCCGTGATAATAATAAAGGCACTAAAGTTTTCTCGCTGTCTGGCCACGTCAATACGCCTTGCAATATCGAAGAGGCGCTCTCTATTCCGATGAAGACGCTGATTGAAACTTACGGCGGCGGCGTGCGCGGCGGTTGGGATAATCTGAAATGCGTGATTCCCGGCGGGTCCTCTGTTCCGCTCTTGCCGAAAGAGATTTGCGACACGGTGTTGATGGATTTTGACGCGCTGCGGGAGCATCAATCGGGCCTCGGCACGGCGGCAGTGATTGTCATGGATAAATCCACCGATGTTGTGAAAGCCATCGCGCGTTTGTCTTATTTTTATAAGCATGAGAGCTGCGGGCAATGTACGCCTTGCCGCGAAGGGACGGGCTGGATGTGGCGCGTCATGGAACGCATGGTCGTCGGCAATGCCAAGACGTCCGAAATTGATATGTTGCTCGAAGTGTCCAAACAGGTCGAAGGCCACACAATTTGCGCGCTCGGCGACGCGGCGGCGTGGCCCATCCAAGGGCTCATCCGCCACTTCCGCCACGAAATCGAAGAGCGGATTGATAATTACCGGTCCGATAAGCCGACATTCGTTCAGGCGGCGGAGTAAGGCTGTGGTTGCCGAGTTCGAAGATTTAACCTTACGCATGCTTCGCGAAATCCGCGATGATGTAAAAGGCGTGAAAGATGAAGTGTCTAGCCTTAATCGAAGAATGACAGCAGTCGAACGCGGTATCGGTGAACTTAAAGTAGATTTAGCCGAAACTCATCATAGGTTAGATAAATTCGGCAACCGAATTGAACGAATTGAGCGTCGGTTAGATTTGACAGATAGTGCTTTTATGGAAGCCGCAGAAAAATTTAAGGACTCATAGAGATGAGCGACCTCCGAAAATTAAATATTGATAACTGCCGAATTGTTGAATCTGGTTTTGTCCGAGCGGCGGGGTAGGATTTTGGGTTTCCTGAAGAAATTAACTTGTCTGGCCGCTGGGATTTTTGTTGGCGGTGTTATCTGGATTGGCGCGGGATACTTGCTCAGAAGTAATGGCATTAGTGCGCCTTGGGTTGGTTTTGTAAATGGACCATTGGCAATATTTGGTGGCGTGCTTGCGAATGTAGGTGCAGAGAGATTATTAGGAATAAGTGACGAAGCAGATGTCTGACCTACGCAAATTAAATATTGATGGCACCGAATATGAGGTGCCTGCTGAATACACGCTCATGCAGGCGTGTGAGGAATTTGGCGGGGCGGAAATCCCCCGCTTCTGTTACCATGAGCGCCTATCGATTGCAGGTAACTGCCGCATGTGCCTCGTCGAGTGGGTCGGCGCGCCGAAACCCCAAGCGAGCTGCGCGCTGCAAGTCAAAGATTTACGTCCAAACCGCGACGGAACGCCTGCGAACATCCGTACAAATTCGGAAACAGTGAAAAAAGCGCGTGAAGGCGTGATGGAATTTCTCCTGATCAACCATCCGCTCGATTGCCCAATTTGCGACCAAGGCGGTGAGTGCGACCTACAAGACCAAGCGATGGGCTATGGCCGCGATACGTCTCGCTTTGAAGAAAATAAGCGCGCCGTTGATGACAAGAATATGGGGCCGCTGGTCAATACGATCATGACGCGCTGCATTCAGTGTACGCGCTGCGTGCGGTTCATCACCGAAGTTGCCGGCGTGCAGGAAATTGGCCTCGTCAATCGCGGCGAGAACGCGGAAATTACGACTTATCTAGAGAAGTCGCTGACATCCGAAATGTCCGGCAATGTGATTGATCTTTGCCCCGTCGGCGCGCTGACCTCCAAGCCTTACGCCTTTAATGCGCGGCCTTGGGAATTAGATAAGGTCGACAGTATTGACGTGATGGACGCGGTTGGCTCCAACATCCGGGTCGACAGCCGCCGCGATGCGGTGCTGCGTATTTTGCCTGTCACCAATGATGATGTGAATGAGGAATGGATTTCCGATAAAACCCGTTTCGTCTGGGACGGCCTCGCGCGTCAGCGTTTAGACCGTCCGTTCATTCGCGACACGTCTGTTGGAGGTGGGGGAAAGCTCCGCGCGGCAGGGTGGGACGAAGCGCTCGCTGTTGTTGCAGAGAAACTCTCCGGTGATCCAGCGCAAATCGCGGCCATTGCCGGGGATCTTTGTGATGCGGAATCCATGAAGGCGCTCAAGGACCTGATGGAGTCCCTCGGCGTGAAACATTTAGATTGCCGCCAAGACGGATCACTCATTGGCGGCGGCGCACGGGCGGAATATTTATTTAATTCGACCATCGCAGGCCTCGAAGACGCCGATGCGATCTTGCTGGTCGGGACTAACCCGCGCCACGAAGCGCCGCTGGTCAATACCCGTATTCGCAAGGCGTGGGTTGAAGGCGGTCTTGAGGTTGGCCTTATCGGCGAAGCGGTTGACCTGACGTATAGCTATGAGCATGTCGGGACTTCTGCGGCTGATGTCGCGGCTTTTGCGGATGCCGGAAAAGGCTTTGCGAAGACATTTAAAGCGGCGAAAAACCCAGTCATCATCGTTGGCGCTGCGGCGCTGCGCGGAGAAGACGGGCAAGCGCTCCTCGCGGCGCTTGGCGAGCTGGCGGCTGCGGCCAACGTCATACGCGATGATCATAACGGCTTTAACATCCTCCACGGCGCAGCGTCCCGCGTTGCGGGTCTGGATATGGGTTTCCTTCCGGGTGAGGGCGGGCTTAGCACAGACGCCATCCTTGATGCGGCGCAGCAAGGCGCGGTTAAAACGGTTTACTTGATGGCCGCAGATGAGCTGGATACATCCAAGCTCAAAGACGCTTTTGTGATTTATCAAGGGCATCACGGCGATAACGGCGCGCATGTCGCGGATGTTATCCTGCCGGGCGCGGCCTATACGGAAAAATCTGGCCTTTATGTGAATATGGAAGGCCGTGTGCAGATGGCCGACCGCGCGGTATCTCCGAAAGGCGACGCGAAAGAAGACTGGGCTATCTTGCGCGCGCTCTCAGCGAAAATTGACCGCGTGCTCCCCTATGACAGCCTCAATGCTCTGCGCGAAAAGCTCATGGCCGATCATCCGACCTTTATGTCGCTGGACACAGCGCCGGAGCGGGCCGCATTTGATCCAGCGGCCCTCGGCAAAAAAGGCACCTTGTCGACCGCGCCATTGAAAAATCCGATTGAAGATTTCTACATGACCAACCCCATTGCGCGTGCCTCTACTGTGATGGCGGAATGTTCGGCGGTCATTGAAGAGTTACAGCCGACATTAAATGAGGCCGCAGAATGATGCCGATTATGCAAACGTCTGCTGATGTTGCGCTGGCCGCAACAGAAGAAACCAATTGGCTCCTTTGGACCGCGTTTAAGACCGGCCAGGTGCTCCTGTTCGTCTTATCTCTGGCGCTGCTCGTGGCGGCTCTGGTTCTCGCTGACCGTAAGATTTGGGCGGCGGTGCAAATGCGGCGGGGTCCCAACGTGGTTGGCGCCTTTGGCCTTTTGCAAACAATGGCCGATGCGTTGAAATTCTTCTTTAAAGAAATCGTTATTCCGGCCGGGTCCGATAAATTCCTCTTTATTCTCGCGCCAATTTTAGGCCTTGTCATGGCGTTTGCGGCTTGGGCCGTTATACCCGTTGCGCCGGGCTGGGTGATTTCCGATATTAACATCGGTGTTCTTTATGTTCTCGCGCTCAGTTCCCTTGGCGTTTACGGCATTATCATTGGCGGCTGGGCGTCTAACTCTAAATATCCTTTCATGGGCGCGTTGCGCTCTGCGGCGCAAATGGTCTCTTATGAAGTCTCCATTGGATTTATCATTCTGACGGTAATCTTCCTGTCGGGGTCCATGAACTTAACGGCGATTGTCGACGCACAGGGTGCCGGTATCTGGAATTGGAATATGTTCCGCCTCAATCCTGTTGGAGAATATGGGGTTTGGAACCTGCTTTTGTTCCCGATCATGTTTTATATGGGTGTGTTGTTCTTTATTTCGGCTCTGGCGGAGACGAACCGTCCGCCATTCGATCTTCCCGAAGCGGAGTCAGAATTGGTCGCGGGCTATCAAGTTGAGTATTCTTCCACGCCTTTCCTCATGTTCTTCTTTGCGGAATATGTGAACATCATGCTGCTCTCTGCGATGATGACGCTGCTGTTCCTCGGCGGTTGGCATGCGCCGATTGATATCGGTGTTAAATTTATTCCGCCATTCTTCTGGTTTTTCCTGAAAACAGCCTTCCTCTTCTTCATGTTCGCCATGGTGAAAGCCATCGTCCCGCGCTATCGCTATGACCAGCTGATGCGCCTCGGGTGGAAAGTCTTTTTGCCAACGGCTCTGGCCGCGGTTGTGATTGTGTCGACCTTTGTGGTCTTCCTCGGCGACAAAGCGGTTTAGGGGAGAAATAGATATGTCCCGTATTAAACAAGTCATTCGCGGCGCCTTCCTGATGGAATTTGTCTCGGCTTTTATTCTGGCGATGAAATATTTCTTCCGCCCGAAAGTCACGATTAATTATCCCTTCGAAAAAGGCCCGATTAGCCCGCGTTTCCGCGGCGAGCATGCGCTCCGGCGTTATCCATCCGGCGAAGAGCGCTGCATTGCCTGTAAGCTCTGCGAAGCGATCTGCCCAGCGCAGGCCATCATGATCGAGTCAGAGCCCCGCGAAGACGGCTCTCGCCGCACGACTCGCTACGATATTGATATGGTCAAATGTATCTATTGCGGATTATGCCAAGAGGCCTGTCCCGTCGACGCGATCGTCGAAGGCCCGAACTATGAGTTTGCGACCGAAACGCGCGAAGAGCTTTATTACGACAAAGAAAAACTACTCTCTAATGGTGATCGCTGGGAAACCGAGATCGCAAAAAATCTAGCCTTGGACGCGCCCTACCGCTAGGGCCGCCTGAACTGCATTTAGGACACTCGAATCGTGCTCATTGCCATCGCATTTTATATTCTGGCGTTCACCGCCATTGCTGCCGCCTTTATGGTGGTCGCGTCGCGCAACCCTGTGCATTCGGTGATGTTCCTTATCCTGACATTCTTCTCGGCTGCGGGCCTGTTTATTTTGATGGGCGCTGAGTTTCTCGCGCTCTTGTTGGTCATGGTTTATGTCGGCGCCGTGGCCGTGCTCTTCCTCTTTGTGGTCATGATGCTCGACGTGGATTTTGTTGAGCTGAAACAGGGGTTTTTGACCTATTTGCCGATTGGCGCTGTGGTTGCGCTCATCTTACTTGCGGAAATGATCTTGGTAGGCGCGGCTTATTTTTCAGGCGAAACCAAAGGCGTTGTCGAACAAAATTCTGACCGGTCCAATATTCAACAATTCGGTGATGTGCTCTACACGCAATATGCAGGTGCATTTGAAGCCGCAGGCCTTGTATTGCTCGTGGCTATGATCGGCGCAATTGTGCTGACATTGCGGACGCGCAAGGGCGTGAAGACACAAAATGCGATGGACCAAATGGCGCGCACGCGGGAAGACGGCGTCGAGCTTGTCGATATCGAACCCGGCCAAGGTCTAGGGTAGGGGATCGTCATGCTTATTGGATTACATCACTATCTTATCGTTGCGGCGATCCTGTTCACCATCGGCGTGTTCGGGATTTTCGTGAACCGGAAAAACGTCATCATTATTTTGATGTGCGTCGAGCTTATTTTATTGGCGGTAAATATTAATTTCGTCGCTTTCTCCACGCATATGGAACCTGTCGCAGGCGCAGACCCAATTGCAGGGCAAATCTTCGCGCTGTTTATTTTGACAGTGGCAGCGGCTGAGGCCGCGGTAGGGCTTGCCATTCTCGTTGTTTATTTCCGCAATCGCGGCAACATCGCGGTCGAAAATATCGACCTGATGAAGGGTTAGTCGCGTGATTTATCTATTAATCATATTCGCTCCGCTCATTGGCGCGATTATCGCCGGGGTCGCAGGCACGCGGTTCGGCTCGCAGCTCATAAGCGCGACGGCCTCTAAGGTTGTCACGACTGGACTTCTTTTCCTCTCCGCAATTCTGTCCTGGGTTGTTTTCATGAAGATCGGTTTCGGGGACGCGCCGGATCAGACCGTGGAGCTTTTCCGCTGGATGGATGTCGGCGACATGGATGCCATGTGGGCCCTTAAAATCGATACGCTGACGGCCGTTATGCTCGTCGTTGTGAACTCCGTCTCCGCGTTGGTTCACCTCTATAGCTGGGGCTACATGGAAGAAGATCCCTATCAGCCGCGTTTCTTTGCCTATCTGTCGCTCTTTACCTTCGCCATGTTAATGTTGGTGACGTCCGATAATTTCATCCAGCTCTTCTTTGGCTGGGAAGGGGTTGGCCTCGCGAGTTATTTGCTCATTGGCTATTACTATAAAAAGCCCTCGGCCAATGCCGCCGCGATCAAAGCCTTTGTGACGAACCGCGTGGGTGATGTGGGTCTCGCGCTCGGGATTATGACGATCTTCCTAATGTTTGGATCGGTGAAATTCGATACGGTCTTTGCCGCGATTGATGCGGGCGTCGACACGACGCTGCCGTTCCTCGGCATGGAGTTTAACGCGGTCGAATTAATTGCCTTCCTCCTGTTTATCGGGGCGATGGGCAAATCCGCGCAATTCGTTCTACACGTTTGGCTACCGGATGCGATGGAAGGACCAACGCCCGTCTCCGCGCTGATCCATGCCGCGACCATGGTGACAGCAGGGGTCTTCCTCGTGTGCCGCGCCTATCCGATTTACGAGCTTGCGCCCAATACATCCGGGTTCATCACAGCCGTCGGCGCGTTTACCTCCTTGTTTGCGGCGTCCGTGGCGCTGGTGCAAAACGACATTAAGCGCGTCATCGCTTATTCCACCTGTTCGCAGCTCGGCTATATGTTCTTTGCCGCAGGTGTCGGCGCATACAACGCCGCGATGTTCCACCTCTTTACCCATGCGTTCTTTAAAGCGCTACTCTTCCTCTGTGCGGGGTCCGTAATCCATGCGCTGCACCATCAACAAGACATGCGCCAAATGGGCGGTATCTGGAAAAAGGTCCCTTGGACTTACGGCGCAATGATCATCGGGACGCTGGCGATTACAGGCATCGGTATTCCTGGCAGCTATACGTGGGGCTTTGCGGGCTTCTTCTCGAAAGACGCGATCATCGAGGCCGCCTATGATGCGCGCGGCGTGTCAACAGCTGCGATCTTCGCCTTCTGGATTGGCATCACAGCCGCCCTCATGACCAGCTTCTACAGTTGGCGGCTTATCTTTATGACCTTCCACGGCGAGCATCGCGGGAAGAAAAAATATTTCGACGAAGCGCATGAGAGCCCGTGGAATATGCGCTTGCCGCTTGTGCTGCTTTCCGTCGGCGCAGTCCTTGCTGGCGCAGTCTTCTATAAATATTTCATGAAAGATTATGGCGGGTTCTGGCATGGATCATTACCTGGCAAGGCCGGAGACACCCATGCGGCGATTTCCAATACGCTCCTAGCTGCAGCTGAGGGCGGATATGGCGAGGTTTACGAGTCCAAGGGCTTCTTTGATTGGCTGCTCTTCCGCCCCGTTCACGGCTATCCTTATTGGGTTCTGCTGCTGCCGCTTCTGGCCTCTATTTCGGGCCTCATCGTCGCTTATATCATGTATATGCGCGGTAGCGTTGAGAGGAAAATCGAGACCATTGCCGAGACCGGCGGGTCGCCCATGTATAAGTTCCTGCTCAATAAATGGTACATTGATGAGCTCTATGACGCGACGGTTGTTCGCGGCGTGCGCAAGCTTGGCGACCTGTTCTGGAAAGTCGGCGATGTGCGCCTCATTGACGGTTTAGGGCCAAATGGTGTGGCAAGTTTTGCCGCCGGAGCGGCCAAGCGTGTCTCCAAGCTCCAGACCGGTTATCTATATCACTATGCATTCGTTATGTTGCTCGGCGTTGCCTTGCTCATACTCGTCGCATTCCGCGGAACGGCGGGGTAGGGCCATGTTTGAAGATATCCCAATTCTAAGTTTTATCACTTTCATCCCGTTGGCCGTCGCGTTGATGCTGGCTGGCTTTGCTCAGTTCAACAAGGGCGCGGCGAGAGAGCGTCTCGATATTCAGGCCCCAAAAGTCGCGCTGATTGCGTCAGTCGCTGTTCTGATCCTATCCATCTTGCTTGTGATAGATTTTGATACGGCGGAAGCTGGCTTCCAATTCGTGGAAAACACGCCGTGGCTTGGCGGCGGTATTGAATACCGCGTTGGCGTCGATGGTATCTCGGTTCTCTTTGTTCTCCTGACGGCCTTTCTGACGCCTTTTTGTATTTTGGCGTCTATGACGTCCGTCAAGACACGAATGCTGGAATATATGATTGCTTTTCTGGTGCTAGAGACGCTGATGATTGGTGTCTTTGTCTCGCTAGATTTGATCCTGTTCTATCTGTTCTTTGAGGCGGTCCTCATTCCGATGTTTATCATTATCGGCGTTTGGGGCGGAAAGAACCGCGTCTATGCGTCTTACAAATTCTTCCTCTATACGCTGCTCGGCTCAGTTCTCATGCTGGCGGCCATACTCTGGATCTATCACCAAAGCGGCGTTCAGTTGGGTGAGCGTACGACGGATATGGCTGTGCTCATTGAGGAACTCAAAATTCCTGGCGGCCCGCAGACGTGGCTCTGGCTCGCATTCTTCGCCAGCTTTGCGGTCAAGATGCCAATGTGGCCCGTTCATACGTGGCTCCCTGATGCCCATGTCGAAGCGCCGACAGCGGGCTCTGTTATCCTCGCGGGTATTTTGCTGAAACTCGGCGGCTATGGATTCTTGCGGTTCTCTATTCCGCTTTTCCCGGAAGCCTCTATGAACCTTGCGCCCCTCATATTCTGGATGTCCGTGATCGCGATTATTTACACCTCGCTCGTGGCTTACCGCCAAAATGATATGAAGAAGCTGATCGCCTATTCTTCCGTCGCGCATATGGGTTTCGTCACGATGGGGATTTTCACCTTTAATACCCAAGGTATTCAAGGCGGCATTTTCCAAATGCTCAGCCACGGACTTATCTCCGGCGCGCTCTTCTTCTGTGTGGGCGTTATCTACGACCGTATGCACACGCGCGAGATTGCCTTTTATGGCGGCCTTGTCAGCAAGATGCCTGTCTTTGCCGCCTTATTCCTTCTCTTTACGATGGCAAATGTAGGCCTGCCCGGAACCTCTGGCTTCGTCGGCGAGATACTCACGATGGTCGGCGCGTATCAGGTCAATCCGTGGATTGCCTTTGGCGCAGCGCTCGGCATGATCCTCTCGGCGGTTTATGCGCTTCATCTCTACCGCGAAGTCATTTTCGGCGAGGTCGTGAACGAAAAGCTCGAGGGCATTTTGGATGTCACGAAAACCGAAGTCTTCATTCTCGGAACACTGGCCTTC
>CALDTL010000010.1 GCA_937923965.1 uncultured Caulobacterales bacterium | reverse complement strand
GCGCCCTTCCCGATCGCGCCGACGACTTCGTCCATGTCGAGCCCTGCGGCCTGGGCGAAGTTCACGGCTTCTGAGAGGCCTTGCAACATGCCTGCGATACAAATCTGATTGACCATTTTGGTGAGCTGCCCTGCCCCAACTGGCCCCATGAGCTTCACCGCTTTTGCATAGGCATCGATAATTGGAGCGGCTTTGTCGAAATGCGCCTGATCGCCGCCGCACATCACCGTCAGCTGCCCATTCACCGCGCCCGCTTCACCGCCCGAAATCGGCGCATCCAAAAAGCCAATCTCCACGTCTGAACACATCGCGCCAACCTGTTTCGCACAGCCATCCGAGGCCGTCGTATGATCCACAAGAACAGCCCCCGCCCGCATGGCGGGGACAGCCACGCCAGCGACAGCCAGCACATCTGCGTCGCGGCCAACGCACATCATAACGAAATCTGCGCCGTCAACGGCAGACTCAATGTCCGCATGGAAAGACCCCGCATATTCACTCGCCCATTTTTCAGCCACGCTGCCCGTGCGGTTCCAGACGCGCACCTCATGGCCCGCAGCCAATAAATGCCCCGCCATCGGGTAACCCATGACGCCTAAACCCAGAAAAGCGACCTTGCTCATGATATTTCCTCATTAGTTTCTTGTCTTGTCTCGTCCTATGTCGTCAAATACCCTCATGGCAACCACCTCTACAGCGCTATTTTTATGATGGCCCTGCCCGAAATTTGGCAAATGTGGTCCGTCTTCGGCATTGTCGCCGTGGGCGTCTATTTCTATGTGCGCGAAAGCTTCACGATTGAAGCCATCAGCGTCGGTATCATTCTGGCCCTGATGATTTTCTTCCATGTCTTTGGCAGCGAGCAATCAATGGATAGCGGGCAGTTGCTCTCTGGCTTTGCCGCGCCCGCGTTGGTGACGATTATGGCGCTCTTGGTGGTTGGCCAAGGCATGTTCCAAACGGGCGCTCTTGAAGGCCCAATTGTCTATATAAACAACTCCTTGGACAAATCTCCTCGCCTTACGCTTTTAATGGTTTTTATCGTCGCCTTTGCTGTGTCTATGTTCATGAACAATACGCCCGTCGTGGTGATGTTTATTCCGATTATGGCAGCGATGGCGACGCGGCTGCGCAAACTTGCGTCCCGCTATATGATGCCGCTATCTTTCGTTTCGATTTTGGCGGGGATGACGACATTGATTGGGTCCTCTACCAACCTCTTGGTCAATGACGTCTTGGTTAGAACGACAGAATTTGAGCTCTCCTTTTTCAGTCAGCTCATACCGGGCATGACCCTCGCTGTGATTGGCGCGGCTTACATCATCTTTTTCGCCCCGATCCTACTGCCCGAGCGCGAAGGCCTCGAGACAGAGATGAACGCGACGGGCCATCAATATATCGCGCAGATCCGGGTCACGCCTAACCATCCCCTCGTCGGCGCGCGGCCAATAGCGGGGCTTTTTCCGACCTTGCGCGACGTGACCGTGCGGATGGTGCAGCGCGGCGAGCGCTCCATGCTCCCGCCTTTTGAGGACGCGCTAGAGCCAGAGGACATCCTGATTGTCGCCGCGACGCGAAACAGCCTCTCCAAGCTCTTATCCTCACAGCCCGAATATCTACGCGGCATGCTGACAATTGGCGGATTTGAAGCCGATAGCGACGCCGCAGAGCCGCTGGTTATCTCCGAGGCGGTCATTGCGCCGGGCTCTCGGATGATTGGCCGCAATATTGAGCAAATCGGATTTCGGCGGCAAACGGGCACGCTCGTGCTCGGCGTGCAGCGGCGCTCACGTATGATCCGCAAGCGAATGCTGGATATCCGCCTGGAAGCGGGTGATGTGCTGCTGCTGTTTGGGTATGACAGTGACATGCTGCAGCTGCGGAACAATCGCGACCTGCTGCTCCTCGATTGGTCGATGGTTGAACTTCAGGATATTCGGAAGTCGTTTCTCGCGCGGATTATCTTTGTTGGGACTATTCTTGCGGCCGCGACGTCAATATTGCCGATCGAAATCGCAGCGCTTGGCGGCGCTTTGGGAATGATTGCCGCGGGATGTTTGAATATTCGCCAAGCTGTGCGGGCCTTAGATATGCGTATATTCTTGCTCATTGGGGCCGCCTTTGCGATGGGGCTTTCGCTCGAGCAAACAGGGGGCGCAGCCTATATCGGCGAGAGCATCGTGACCGCGTTCAAACCCTTTGGAAATCAGATCCTTATCGGCGCAGTCTTTATCGTCATCGCCTTCTTCACGAATATCATTAGCAATAGCGCAGCCGCGCTTCTCTTCTCGCCCATTGCCCTCGAGATCAGCGCGCAAACGGGCATTGATCCCATCGCGATGGTCCTAACGGTGATTTTCGCCGCTAATTGCTGCTTCGCCACGCCCATCGCCTATCAAACCAATCTTCTCGTCTTAGGTCCCGGGCATTATAAGTTTAATGACTTCATCCGCTTTGGCGGACCGCTTATTTTGCTGCTTTGGATAAGCTACACACTGCTTGCGCCAATCTTCTTCCAGCTCTAACAGAGTCCTATGAGCCATCCGTTTGATCCAAACCAGCTGCAGTTTTACCTGACGATCCCGTCGCCCTGCCCCTATTTGCCTAATCGCATGGAGCGGAAGATCTTCACGCAGCTCGACCCGCTCGACGGTCCACATCTGAATAACTACCTTACGCATGCTGGATTTCGCCGCTCGCAAAATGTGATTTACCGCCCCGCCTGTGAAACCTGCCGCGAATGCCGGAGCCTGCGCGTCGATGTGGCAAATTTTAAACCCAGCGCTTCATTTAAGCGCACATTGAAACGCAATGCAGACCTCACGATTGAAACGACGTTCGCCGTCGCGACAGATGAGCAATTTGATCTCTTGCAGCGTTATCTACACGACCGCCATGCGGGCGGCGGTATGACCTCTATGGATTTCGAGCGTTACGGTATGATGGTCGAAGAATGCGCGTCCGAGACAGAGATTACGGAATATCGCACGCCTGACGGCACGCTCATTGCGGCCATGCTCGTGGATTATCTCAATGATGGCATGTCCCTAGTCTATAGTTTTTTTGATCCGGCCCAAAGCCATCGATCCCTTGGGAACTTCATGATTCTAAATCACATCGAGCTCTGCCGCAGACTCGGGAAACCCTATCTCTATCTTGGCTATTGGGTGCCGGACAGCCCAAAGATGAGCTACAAGGCCCGGTTCAATCCTGCCGAAGTCCTCGGCTATGCTGGCTGGAAACCCTTACCCAATACCGCAACTAAGCGCTCAGGCAATCAGTCCAGGTGAGCGTGAGGCGCAGAGATATCGTTGCGGGCGCAGCGGCTCTCGCGACAGGCGCAGGCGTTGTCGGCGCGCTCCGTCATTCAGATAAAAAACCGCCGCCGGCCGCGCGCAGCGATACGCTGGCCGCCCCGAACCTGTCGCAAAACCGCAAGCAGTTCCGGATGGCCACAAGCTGGCCAAAGGATTTTCCCGGTCTCGGCCAAATGCCCAACCGCTTCGCAGAAGCCATGCAGCTCATGAGCGACGGGCGCATAGAGGTCAAAGTCTTCGCCGCCGGAGAGCTCGTCGGGGCAACAGAATGTTTTGATGCGGCCAGCACAGGCGCAGCGGATATGTATCACGCCGCCGAATATTACTGGCAGGGCAAATCAAAGGGCTTTTCCTTTTTCACCGCCGTTCCGATGGGCATGACAGCAGCCGAAATTATGGGCTGGGTTGATTTCGGCGGCGGGCAAGCGCTGTGGGATGAGCTCTCTGCGAAATTTAATATCAAAGCTTTCCAAGCCGGAAATACGGGCCATCAGACTGGCGGCTGGTTCCGCAAGAAAATGGAAACGCTAGAGGATTTTAAAGGCCTGCGCATTCGCATGCCGGGCCTTGCGGGCGAAGTGATCCGCCAACTCGGCGGAACGGCTGTCACCCTGCCCGGCGGGGAAATCTACCAAGCCCTGCAATCCGGCAGCATTGATGCGACGGAATGGGTCGGGCCGTGGAATGACCTCGCCCTCGGCTTTTACCGCGAGGCCCCTTATTATTACGCGCCGGGGTTTCATGAACCGGGCGCATCCTTATCGCTTGGCGTAAACCTAGATGTCTGGAACGGCCTATCTGCAGCGGAGCAAAATATGATGCGCTTCGCGGCGAAATCCGCCAATGACGCCTCTATTGGGGAATATACGTTTAAAAACGCGCGGGCGCTGGAGGAGCTAAAGGTAAAATATGGCATTGAGCCGCAATTCTTCAGCACCGAGATTCTAAAACGGGTTGGCGAAATTGCGGATAATGTGGTCGATGATTTTGGTAATGCCGACCCGCTCACGCGCCGCATCGCCGATAGCTATTTCGAAACCCGCAATCAAATGCGCTATTGGACGCAAATGTCGGATGGGCGCTATATTGCCGCGCGCGAAGCCGCTCTGGGGCAATAGCCGTGGCCGGGGGGATTATTCAGGCCATTGGCTGGGCGTTTTTGCCAGTGCTCGCTTGGCCTGTTTTACACCTTATTTTCGGCCAAACCCCCATCATCCGCAATCTGAGCGCAGCCCTAATATCGACAATTGATCATCTAATTTTTTATCTCGGAGAGGCAGCGAAATGGCTCCTGCCCATCCTTGTTCTGTCCGTTGCCGCCTCTGTTTTTGCACTGTCGATTTTTGGTGTCACCACAACGAAATGGCTGGAATCCGCCAAATATTTGCAGGCCTTTATTATCATGCTCGGGGCCGCAGCGACCTTGCTGGCAAGCCAGCATGTGCGAGTCGATATATTCCACGCCCGCATGACCGAGCTGGGCAAAGCGCGTGTCGAGCTGCTTGGGTTTTTCCTGCTCATGCTACCCGTTTGCATCCTGCTGATTTGGGACTCGCAGAGCTTTGTGAGTTTTGCTTGGGCCATCCGCGAAGGCTCCGGCGAAGCGGACGGCATTCGCGGGGTCTATATTTTGAAAACGCTCATACCCGTATTTGCCGTGACCATGCTCATGCAAGGCCTGGCCATCGCGACGCGCGCCGCCATGAGCCTTCGCGGACAGACCCGTCCCGCCCGGCCAAAGGGTATCCCGCCATTTTTCCGGGCTGGGCAAGATAATATCGCGCGAGAGGACCTCTCATGAGCGGCGCAGAAATTCTCGCTGCGATGATGTTTATCTCGGCCTGCGGCGCGCTGATGGCTGGATATAATGTTGCTTTCACACTTGCTGGTACATCGTTGTTTTTTGCGGGAATTGGCGTTCTAACGGGGACATTTGACTCTGTTTATCTGCTGTCCATGCCAGGCCGAATCTATCCGCTCATGGTCAGAGAAATCCTGATTGCCGTGCCGCTTTTTGTGTTCATGGGGGTCATGTTGGAGAAATCCCGCATAGCCGAAGATTTGCTC
>CALDTL010000009.1 GCA_937923965.1 uncultured Caulobacterales bacterium | reverse complement strand
GAGTTCGATATGTGCGTCATGATTGCGCCTTATTCTTCTCGTGTTATGGTGACGTAGTTACAAAGGTGAAGGCATGGCGGGAGTTTCCCAATATATGCAGCATAGAGGCGCTCTTTTGCGTGCGCTCTTGGCTGACCCGCGCCACTATCAAATTATTGTTCTCTCTTCGCTCATCCTGCTCGGGACATTTCATTTCGCCTTTCAACTGCCGTGGTGGCATGTTGTGGCCTGTGTGGGCTCAACGGTTGGCACGCAAGCAATCGCGGATAAGATTATAGGCCGAAGCTTTGATGCGCGTAGCCCGTTGATTTCTGCGCTATCGCTCACGCTTTTATTGCGGACAGGCTCTGTAACGCTGTCTATTGCCGCAGGAATCTTGGCCATTAGCTCCAAATATATTCTGCGTTGGCGCGGGAAGCATATTTTTAATCCCGCCAATTTTGGCCTCGTCATCTTATCGCTGCTCTTTACGGGCGCGTGGATCTCACCGGGGCAGTGGGGGACAGCGCCGATATTTGCCGTCTTCCTGCTCGGTATGGGCGGCATTGTGACGGGCAAAGCCAAACGCTGGGATGTCAGCCTAACCTTACTCGCGAGCTATGCCGCTTTGATATTTGGGCGGGCTCTCTGGCTGGGTGATCCCCTGACAATACCCGTGCATCAATTGCAAAGCGGGGCCCTGCTTATCTTTGCGTTCTTTATGATTTCTGATCCGAAAACCACGCCGGATGCGAGGCTAGGGCGTGTGCTTTACGCCATGATGGTTGCTGCGCTTGGTTTTACCATTCAATTCGCCTTTTATAACGCAGCCGGCATCATCCTCGCGCTTATCCTAACCGCGCCCATTGTACCGCTCATCGACAGACTTATTCCCGCGGGCCGCTATCATTGGCCCAAATTCTCGCTTTCACCCAAAGGAGTTTCTCATGAAACCATTCAAATACCTGCTGAGTAGCGCCGCCGCTATAGCCGCGCTTACGGCCGCGCCATCCGCCTCTGCCTTTTGCGGTTTCTATGTCGCCAAAGCCGATACGGATTTATTCAATCAAAGTTCTAAAGTGGCTTTGGTGCGTGATGGCGACCGCACGGTTATAACAATGGCCAATGATTATATTGGCGATCCGACAGAATTTGCCATGGTCATTCCCGTGCCCACAGTGATTACAAAAGCGCAAGTGCATATTTCAGACGCGGGATTGCTCGATCATCTGGATGCCTATACCGCGCCAAGGTTGGTGGAATATTTCGATGATAACCCTTGTATGCGGCAAAGAGTTTACGCTCCTATGATGCAACGTGGCGCAGTTGCTGACGAAATTATTGTGACAGCTAATAAGCAAGCTGAGTCTCTAGGCGTCACAATCGAAGAAAGTTTCTCGGTTGGCGAGTATGATATTCTCATCCTCTCTGCCAAAGAAAGCGACGGCCTGCAAACTTGGCTCGAGACCAATGGCTACCGCGTTCCTAAAAAGGCCAAGAAAACGCTGGGCAGCTATATCAAGCAAGATATGAAATTCTTCGTCGCGAAGGTGAATTTGGAAGAGCAATCCAAGACCGGGAATGAATTTCTGCGCCCCATCGCCGTCGCCTTTGAGTCTCCGAAATTCATGCTCCCTATCCGCCTTGGCACATTGAATGCGCGAGGCGATCAAGATCTCTTTGTCTATGCGCTAACTCGCGAGGGGCAGGTGGAGACCACGAATTACCGCACGCAGAAAATCCCGTCAGGGCAAGAGCTGCCCGTCTATATCAAAGACGAATTTCCGGAGTTTTATAAGAGTATGTATAAGACGGCGGCTAAAGGCGAGGGCGGCCACGGCGTCTTTATGGAATATGCGTGGGATATGGGATGGTGCGATCCTTGTGCTGCGGACCCGCTCAGCCGTGAGCAGTTACAGGAATTGGGCGTATTCTGGCTTCGGGATAACGGCAGTCAAAAGCCCATGCCGCGCCGCCGCCCTGTTATGCCGCAAGCGCAAGACGTCTTCGTCACGCGGCTGCATGTGCGTTATGACGCGAAAAGCTTCCCAGAGGACCTGAAATTCAAGACAACAGGGAATAAACAGAACTTCCAAGGTCGTTATGTGCTGCGCCATGCCTTTGAGGGCGAGATGAAATGCGAGGCCGCCGCAGACTATAAGAAAATGGTCAATGAGCGGAAAGAGAAGGAAGTCAAAACCTTAGCCAACCTCACAGGATGGGACCGCTCAAAGATTTGGGACGATATTGAAGCGGCCGGTAAAGGCGTCAAATTTGAGATTAAAGGCGAAGATGATGACAATGGCCCAACCTGGTGGAAGGACCTTTGGGGCGACGATACCGAATGATTGTCAATCATTCGCCAGGGAAGCCGAAACGGTATGGCCGTTTCGGAGTCGCTGACTTAGCGGCGTTAAATCAATTTAGGGCATCTACCCGCTGATGGTGCTGCGTCATTAGCAGGACTGTCGCTTAGCTCTCCGGCGCTGCATTCATTACCCAGCTGGTATAACGGCGCAGGCCACACGCGGCCCCGCGGCCCCGCTGGGCTGGCTTTGGTAATCATCGGCCCCGCCGTGGATCACAAGCGCTGAGCCATCGTTATCCATCAAGACGGGAAGGTCTCCGCCGCTTAAATTGACTTTCGTGTTCTTGACTGTGAAACTGCCTGTGCCATCCGCTGCGACCTGAACATTCATCATATCGCCCGCATGTGGGCCGTCCGCGACTTGGCCGTGTGCAACCCCAGCCGGGTTATAATGTCCACCAGCGCTCTTGAAATCTGGCGCAACGCAACTCCCTCTTTCATGCAAATGCATGGCCCGCGTGCCGGGCTCCAGACCACTGACGGACACGTTTAACTCGACGCCGCCGCCCTTGAGGGGGGTTACGCCCAGCGACCCAATTTCTGCCCCTGCCGCGTTCATGATTGGGAAGTTTGTGACCGCCGTGGAATTTTTAGAGCCGGAGCAAGCCGCCAGCGTTATAGAAGCGGCAGTAACTATTGTAATCGCTAGTGTTTTTCTCATTTTTTCTCTCCGTCAAAGCCGATTTTATATTTGGCAACTAATTTGAATACGTGGCGGTAAAGTGCTAGGTTCCGACAAATAATTCAACCCTGCCGAATCGAGTGCTGAATGGCCGATGAGACCGACATCCCGGAAGACGAAAATGACCGTCCGGAACCGATCCAAGAGGATGGGGTTTCCCCTGTAACCATCGAAGAGGAGATGAAACGCTCCTATCTCGATTATGCGATGTCGGTCATCGTCTCTCGGGCGATTCCGGACGTGCGGGACGGCTTGAAACCCGTCCATCGGCGCATTCTTTATGCCATGCACGAAAACGGGTTCACGCGCGAGAAAGCCTATAGGAAATCCGCCCGCGTTGTTGGCGATGTCATCGGTAAATATCACCCGCATGGCGACACGGCGGTGTATGACGCGCTCGTGCGTATGGCGCAGGATTTCTCTATGCGGCTGCCGTTGCTAGACGGACAAGGAAACTTTGGCTCAGTAGACGGCGATCCGCCGGCTGCGATGCGTTACACAGAGGTTCGTATGGACCGCCCCGCTGCGAGTCTGTTGGCCGACATCGAAAAGAACACCGTCAATTTCCAAGATAATTATGATGCGTCCGAAAGCGAGCCTGTGGTTCTGCCCGCGCGCTATCCGAACCTTCTCGTCAATGGGGCCGGCGGTATTGCGGTGGGTATGGCCACGAATATCGCGCCGCATAACCTTGGAGAGGTTATTGATGCCACGCTGGCATTGATGGAGAACGGTCAATTATCGGATGAAGAGCTCCTAGAGATCATTCCGGGCCCAGATTTCCCAACGGGCGGTTTCATCATGGGCCGCTCCGGGGCGCGCCAAGGCGTGATGACAGGGCGCGGCTCTGTTACCGTGCGCGCGAAGACGGAGGTTGAAGAAATTCGCAAAGACCGTTTCGCGATTGTCACGACGGAACTACCGTTCCAGGTCAATAAAGCGAATTTGCAGAAGAAAATTGTGGCGCTGGTCAATGATAAGAAGATTGAGGGCGTTTCGGCGGTTCGCGATGAATCCGACCGCGTGGGTATGCGTCTTGTCGTCGAGCTGAAACGCGACGCCGTCCCAGAAGTCGTATTAAACCAACTTTTCCGTTACACGCCGATGCAGCAAAATTTCAGCTCCAATATGCTGGCGTTGAACGGCGGTAAGCCGCAGCAAATGAGCGTCCGTGATATGCTGGAAGCCTTCCTCGCCTTCCGCGAGGAAGTCATTGCACGGCGGACGAAATTCGATCTCAGCAAGGCTAGAGATCGCGCCCATATCCTCGTCGGGCTCGCGACGGCTGTGGCAAATATTGATGAGATCATCAAAATTATTCGGTCCTCTGCGAACCCGAAAGAGGCGCGCGAAAAACTGACGTCACGAACTTGGCCCGCGCAAGAAATGGGCCCTCTGATAAAGTTGATTGCCGACCCGCGGTCCAAACTCATGGACGACGGCAGCATCCAACTTACAGAAGAACAAGCGAGGGCTATTCTTGACTTGCGGCTTTTGAAGCTGACGCAATTAGGTATGGATGAAATTACCGAGGAAGCGGAAAAGCTTGCGGCGACCATCACAGACCTTCTGGATATCCTCCGGAGCCGTGCGCGCGTGCAGTCTATCATCTCCGCAGAACTCACTGAAATAAAAGAAAAGTTTTCGACGCCGCGGCGCTCTGTCTTCACAGAGGGTGGATTGGATTTCGAGGACGAAGACCTCATTGCGGTCGAAGATATGGTCGTGACTGTGACCGCTGCGGGCTATGTGAAGCGCACGCCGCTGGATACTTACCGCGCGCAGCGCAGAGGCGGTAAGGGCCGCGCCGGAATGTCGATGAAGGACGAAGATTTCGTCACAACTGTCTTCGTCGCGACAACCCATACGCCGGTTCTATTCTTCTCGTCGACCGGCATGGCCTATAAGCTCAAAGTCTGGAAACTCCCGCCGGGCGGCCCGAATACGCGCGGCAAAGCGCTGGTGAATATTCTACCGCTGGAACAGGGAGAAACAATTAATTCTATCATGGCACTCCCCGAGGACGAAGAGAGCTGGGCGGAATTGGATATCATGTTTGCCTCTCGCTCTGGCGGGGTTCGCCGCAATAGTCTGTCTGACTTCACGCGGGTCAACCGCAATGGAAAAATCGCCATGAAGCCCGATGAGGGCGACGGCATTGTCGATGTCCGCGTCGTAACCGAAGATGATGATTTAATGCTCACGACAGCCAAAGGTAAGTCGATTAGGTTCCGGACAACTGATGTTCGACGGTTTGTGGGCCGCACCTCCTCGGGCGTTCGCGGCATAAAACTGGCAGATGGCGATGAAGTGATTTCTATGGCCGTCTTGCGTCATGTGGATATCGAGACGGATGAGGCGCGCGCCTATATGAAACATGCCAATGCGATGCGCCGCGCACTTTCGGGTTTGGATGCCGGTGAAGACATCGAAGACGACGTAGACGACGACGCCGTTGAAACCTCTATTGACGAAGCGCGGCTCGGTTTCTTGCAGGCAAATGAGCAGTTCCTGCTCACACTCGCAGATGATGGTATGGGCAAGCGAAGCTCGTCCTATGACTACCGCTGTATGAACCGCGGCGGGCAGGGCGTAACAGCTCAAAATCTGGATCGCGGTAAAAAGTCAGTGCCAGCGAAGCTCGTCCGCTCAATGAGCATTGAAGAGGATAATCAGCTCATGATCGTGACTGATGGCGGGCAGCTAATCCGCTGTCCTGTCAGGAATATTTCTGTCGTCTCTCGTAGCGCGCGCGGCGTCACAGTCATCCGCGTCAAAGACAGCGAGCGCGTCGTGAGCGTCGGCAGAATTGAAGAGACAGAGGATGCAGATGGTGATGATCTCGAGGGAAGTGAGCCGTCAGCAGAGGCCTAACTATCTGAAAATACTGGGTTTAATTTTTTTTTAACTTTAATTGCAACCAAATCCCTCGAAATCCGTATCTAGAGTGTGGGTGGGGGAGAAACAACTTTTACGGTCCCCGTCTGCTTAACTCAACGGGAGACCAAATTGTCAAACACTCAATTCAAAAAACTTTTTCTCACATCAGTCGTTTCGACAGCCTTTATGGCTGCGCTGCCACAGATGGCCTTCGCTGACCAAACGGCAGACTGTAATACAGGCGACGTCGACGCCACCTCCTTAGAATGCGGTGTCAACGCTGATGCAGATGGCGCAGATGCCACGGCCGTTGGTACAGATTCAACTGCGACCGGGCCTTCAACAACGGCGATTGGCGGAGAGTCAACAGCGAGAGGCGCTGGCACGACCGCGGTTGGTTGGCGTGCTTCAGCGACGGCAGAACGCGCTCAAGCATTTGGTCATCTGGCATCAGCGACAGGCGTGCGCTCAACTGCTGTTGGCGAAGCAGCCGCAGCCTCAGGCCTCGAAGCAATCGCTGTCGGTAATCTTGCCGCGGCAAGCGCGAACAACGCCGTTGCTATCGGTTCAGAAGCTGTAGCCAGCGGCGCGCTATCAACGGCAGTCGGCGGGGAGGCTGTCGCAAGCGGCCTCGCGTCAACGGCGGGTGGTTTCCGGTCAGAAGCGACAGAGGAGCGCGCAACAGCTTATGGACATGAATCGTCTGCGACAGGCGCGTTCTCATCCGCTTTCGGTAACAACTCCCTAGCGCGCGGCTTGGAAAGTGTCGCTGTTGGTAACGCATCCGATGCGTCCGGCGTCGACGCCGTCGCGATCGGCACGGAATCTTCTGCGATTGGTAATTCAACCACAGCTGTCGGCGGCGAAGCGGCTGCAGATGGTCTGGCTGCGACGGCCTTTGGTTGGAGGTCCAATGCGACTGGCGAACGTGCTCATGCTCTCGGCCATCTTGCAACGGCCACCGGCCTGCGGACTCTGGCAGTGGGCGAAGCGGCCGTCGCGACGGGCGAGCAAGCCACTTCAGTCGGTAACGAAGCCAGCGCAACGGGTGTCGATGCGACCGCATTCGGCACGCAATCAACGGCCAACGGTAACTCCACGACAGCAATCGGCGGCGAGTCTACTGCAGACGGCTTAGCTGCAACAGCTTTCGGTTGGCGGTCAAACGCAACAGGTGAACGTGCGCATGCACTTGGTCATCTTGCGGCTGCCACCGGCGACCGGACACTCGCAGTCGGCGAAGCCGCAATCGCGAACGGGGAGCAAGCCACTTCAGTCGGTAACGAAGCCAGCGCAACAGGTGTCGATGCGACCGCATTCGGTACGCAAGCCACGGCAAATGGCAACTCAACGACGGCAGTCGGCGGGGAGTCAACAGCAGACGGCCTGGCCGCTACAGCCTATGGTTGGCAGTCATCAGCGACCGCTGAGCGGGCACACGCTTTCGGTCACCTTGCCAATGCGTCGGGCGTCAGATCTACAGCCATTGGTGAAGCGGCCAATGCATCAGGCGTAGGCGCCGTTGCTTTGGGTAACCAAACGGTTGCCAGCGGCGACGGATCTATTGCAATCGGTGACGGTGCTACGGCAACGGAAGCTGGTCAGATCTCTATCGGCGGAGAAACCGCGACTTATCGGCTTAGCGGCGTGAACTCTGCAGAATCCGCTGCCGCGCAGACGGGTGAAGTGGGTGTTGTTACGACTGACCGTTTCGGTAATCTTTCAACGGATTATTCTCTGTCCGCCGGACTAGCCGCTAACCTGGGCCTCATCACGCAAAACCAAAGCGACATATTGCTCAATTCTGCTGCAATTTTGGCTAATGCTAGCGCTATTGAAGGCAATAGAGATGCAATTGATGAGAACCGCGGTGGTATCGCGGCGGCAATCGCTCTGGATACGGCTTATGTGCCAATCGGTCAGACATTTGCCGTGTCCGGCGGTGTTGGTGTCTATGACAGCGAAAGCGCCTTAGCTGGTTCAATTGCTTATCGTTACAACGAGAACTTCCAGTTCAACGGTGGTATCGCGACGGGCTTGAGCGGCGGGAAAACTGGCGGACGCGCAGGTTTCGCGGCTAGCTGGTAATTCCCATCTAAAAATAAGACGAGAAAACCCCGGCCTTGTGTCGGGGTTTTTGCTTTTAAACTGGTGAATCATGTGAGTCTGAATTGGTTATGGCGTTGTCCTACGATCTTATTGACCTGGGCGGGCGAGCAGTAGAGACTTCCTCTGTATGTAAGAGGGGAACATGAGATGCGGAAATTCGGTGCAATTGTTTTTGGCGCGGGGATTCTATTCACCGGATGCGCCACAACCGACGCTCCTGAGGATTTGGGTAAGCTTCAATATACGGGGTTTACACAAAAGTCCGATGGCTCCGCCTATCAATCCGTTATGGGATTGAGTTGTCCTCCCGAAATTGACGGGATTCCTCGAACCAGCACGAAGGTGTTCAGAGAAAATGGAACGGATGTGAGTTGTAATTACTCCGGTGATGAACGCATCTTTACGGTCTATCTGAGCCGGTTTTCAGGCGATAGTTTGGCGACTAATTTTCAGACCACCCAATCAACTTTAGACTCTCTTTTGCCGCCCCGCGGGTTCACCTATGATCAGAAGCTCTCCGATGACTGTAGCGCGCAATCTCTTGATGAGTCTTCCCTTCTAGCCGGACTTTCAGGGCTGCTTTCAGGTGCGAATACATCAAATGAGATTACGCTGTCGCCAACCCCGAGTGCCGTTTACATAGACGCTAGCGAGGGGAAAATGAGTTTGGTGACGATCGACGAAATGTTTGAAAAAGACTTCTTCAAAACGCGATATACTGGACCTTACAGATCGTCTGGCGATGTCGAAAAAATCTGCAAATCTATTGGGGGGAATTACCTCAATATGAAGTCGTCAGTCGGCAAGAACCGTGGCTTAGAAGTGTCTGATTCTGAAAAGCTTTTGGATTTCATAAACAGGGCTGGTGATTCCAGCTGATTTTAGTCTTCAAGACCAATAACGTCTGGCAACCCAGGCCTCGAGCCCATATAGTCTACCGTATGACAAAACGCACCGCACTTTATCCCGGCACATTTGACCCGATGACCCTCGGGCATTTGGATATTATGAAACGGGCCTCTAAACTTTGCGACAAGCTGATTATCGGGGTCGCAATCAACCGGTCTAAAGGGCCCTTATTTGGCCTCGATGATCGTGTGCAGATGGTCGAGCACGTCGTTGCGCCGCTTCGCGAGAACATTGAAGTGGATGTGCTTCCGTTTGAAGGATTACTGATACATTTTGTTGAACAATGCGGTGCGTCAATGATAGTGCGCGGCCTAAGAGCGGTAAGCGATTTTGAATATGAGTTTCAGATGGCAGGGATGAATGATCGTCTCAATCCAGATATTGAAACTGTGTTCCTTATGGCGGACCCGCAATATCAGACGATTGCGAGTCGTTTGGTGAAGGAAATTGCTAGGCTTGGCGGAGATGTGTCGCAATTTGTGACCCCCGAAGTCGAAGCGCGTTTGAAGGATAAATTCACATGAGTCACCGGATATTTTGGCCTCTTGCTGTCTCTGCGGCTTTCGTAGGAACAGCGTGTGCTGCTGAACAATCAGAAACAAAAATCACCGAAGTCACGGCCGTTGCCAGCGCAACAGCAACAGGCTTCATTGCGCCGGATGAAGCGTGGCGGACGGTTGATCCTGAAAACCTCATGATCATTGATACGAAATATGGCGAAATTGCCGTTGAGCTCTTTCCGGAAATCGCACCTAAACATGTGGCACAAGTTAAAACTCTCGCGAAACAGGGGTTCTACGACAATGTTGTATTTCACCGCGTGATTGAGGGTTTCATGAACCAGACTGGTGACGGCTCAAACGGCGACGGAACAGGCGATTCAGATTTGCCGGACATTGAAGCCGAATTTACCTTTAGGCGAGGCGCTGATCTGCCCTTTACGTTGGTCACGGCGCAAAAAGCCGGAGATAGCGAGATCGGCGTCGGATTTTACAAGAGCCTCCCCATCGCGAGCCAACCAACGAGCCAAGCGATGTTCACGAAAGACGGTAAAGTGAATGCCTTTGGTCTGCATTGTAAAGGTGTGACCTCGATGGCGCGCACAAGCGATCCAAATAGCGCCAATAGCCAGTTTTTCCTCATGCGTGCCAAAGCTAGCCATTTGGATATGCAATATTCTATTTGGGGCAATACGGTCATGGGGCATGAGCTACTCGAGAAGCCTAAGGTGGGCACAATCGGCGAGGTCCCAGGGTGGGTCCCAGACCGCATGACGGATGTAAATATGGCAATCGATATGCCAGAAGCGGACCGCCCAAAGGTTCAGGTTTTAAGGACGGATAGCCCGGCGTTTGCCAATTGGGTTAAAACGCAGCAAAATGAGGACGGAACATTTCCGGACGTATGCGATCTATCGGTTCCAACCCGCACGCTTTAGGCGGCGCTCTCTCAACATAGCAAATAACATAACTACAAATAATGGAGCCTAACATGGCCGAAAAACTCATCATGACTGTCGACAATAACAAAGGCGAAACGGGCGATGTCACGATCTTACTTCGTCCCGACCTCGCGCCTTTGCACGTTGAGCAGATCACCCGATTGGCAAAAGAGGGCTTTTATGATGGCCTCACATTCCACCGCGTGATTGACGGCTTTATGGCCCAAGGCGGATGTCCAAATGGCACAGGTATGGGCGGCGCTGACAAGCAGATCAAAGCTGAGTTCAATCGCCATCCTCACGTAGAAGGCGTTTGCTCTATGGCGCGCTCTCAGAATCCAAATTCCGCCTCAAGTCAGTTTTTTATCTGCCTAGATGAAGCAGGTTTCCTTGATAATCAGTACACAGTCTGGGGCGAAGTAGAGGCCGGGATGGAGCTCGTTCACGCGCTTCCTAAAGGCGAGCCGCCTCGTATGCCCGGCAAAATCGTTAAGATGACGGTCGCTTAATCCTCTAAAATAGGCAGTCCAATATGGACGTCTCACTTTTTGATTTTAACTTACCGGAGCGCGCAATTGCGCTTCGGCCAGCCAGTCCGCGTGATAGTGCGCGGCTCTTGCATATTCCTGCACAGTCTGAGTTTGAACATCATCATGTGTTTGATCTGCCTAAGCTTTTGCGGGCAGGGGATGTTTTGGTGTTTAACGAAACTAAGGTTTTTCCTGCGGCGCTTCGTGCGCGGCGACCGGCCCGCGCGCATGGCGGCGGGGGTGATGTGTCCGTGACGGTGAATTTACACAAACGCCGAGATGAGGCGGCATGGGACGCGTTTTGCCGACCTGCGAAACGCCTGCGGATAGGCGATAAATTGATCTTCGATAGCGCGTTGTCTGCCGAGGTGAGCGAAAAGCGTGATGGGGGGGATTTGACCCTTCGTTTCAATGCGTCAGGCCCAGCCTTGCAGGGGGCCTTTGAACGATGCGGCGTGCCGCCGCTGCCGCCGTATATCGCGAGTAAACGCACGCCCGACCCTCAAGACATTGAGGATTATCAAACCATATATGCGAAAGACAGCGGCTCCGTTGCTGCTCCTACGGCTGGGTTACATTTCACGGATAAGCTTCTGAAAAATTTAGATTTAGCGGGAGTTCAGCGCGAGGCGCTCACGCTTCATGTCGGCGCAGGCACCTTCTTGCCGGTCAAATCTGACGATACGGAGGATCACGACATGCACAGCGAGTGGTTCACACTATCACTTGAGGCCGCCCAGAGAATAAATGCTGCCAAAGAAGAAGGCCGCCGCATCATCGCAGTTGGAACCACGACATTACGCGCTTTAGAGTCGGCGGCCGATGACGGGGTTCTGGTCGCGCAATCCCGCGAGACGGATATTTTTATAACGCCCGGATCGAGTTTTCAGATTATTGATGGTCTGATGACCAATTTCCATCTTCCAAAATCAACACTTTTCATGCTGGTGAGTGCTTTGGCCGGTCTTGATCGGATACAAGCCGCGTATGAGACGGCCATAAATGAGGGCTATCGCTTTTATTCCTACGGTGACAGTTCCTTGATTTGGAAAGCGGAATAATGGCGAAATTTCCATTTGATATTCATCATTCCGATGGCGCTGCTCGCACAGGCGTTTTGCGTACGCCGCGCGGAGACATCCGAACGCCCGCCTTCATGCCTGTGGGGACCGCAGGCACGGTAAAGGGGGTTTATATGGATCAGGTCCGCCAAGCGGGTGCGGATATTATCCTTGGGAACACCTATCATTTGATGCTGCGGCCGGGGGCTGAACGTGTGGCGCGGCTAGGAGGCTTACACAAATTTGGCGGTTGGGATGGCCCAATCCTCACCGACTCGGGCGGCTTTCAGGTCTGGTCCTTGTCCAAACTCCGCAAAATGACCGAGGAGGGCGTGACCTTCCAGAGTCACCTGGACGGGTCCAAACATATGCTTTCCCCTGAGCGGTCTATCGAAATTCAGGCGGATCTGCTTGGCGCTGACATTTCGATGCAATTGGATGAATGTACGGATTTTCCGGTAAGCTATGATAAAGCGGCGGAGTCTATGGAGCTGTCTTTGCGGTGGGGACAGCGCTCTCTGGCCGCCTTTGGCGAAAGAGAATCGCAAACCCTTTTCGCGATTGTTCAAGGGTCGAATTATCCTGAATTGCGCAAGATGTCCGCCGAGGCGTCGATAAAAGAAGATACGGCAGGCGGTTATGGCGGATTCGCGATCGGGGGCCTCGCCGTTGGAGAGGGGCACACCGCAATGTGCGAAACCTTAGAGGTGACAACGCCTTACCTTCCCAAAGCTCGGCCACGATATCTAATGGGCGTCGGGAAACCGATAGATATTGTGGAGGCCGTTTATCGCGGGGTGGATATGTTCGATTGCGTTATCCCGACTCGTTCCGGGCGACATGGCCAGGTTTGGACCGATACCGGGCCTTTCAACATAAAGCGCGCCGAGTTCGCGGAAGATGAATCCCCTTTGGACAGCAGAATCAACTGCCCGGCATCGCAAGATTATTCCAAGGCCTATGTGCATCATTTGATCCGCTCGAATGAACTTTTGGGCGCAATGCTTCTCTCTTGGCATAATATCGCCTATTTCGAGGACTTGATGGCCAGAATCCGAGTTTCTATTGCAGCGGGCGAGTATGACCAATTTGTCGCCAATTTCCGGAAAAACTGGACGCCGGAGATAACATGAGTTTAGATTGTTTTTCGGCTTGACGGCTCTGTGGCCCAACCCTAGTTAGGCGCGGCTTTTGGTAAGCGCCCTTAGCTCAGTTGGTTAGAGCGCCTCACTTTTAATGAGGATGTCCGCGGTTCGAATCCGCGAGGGCGTACCATTTTCCGAATCCTTACATATTATCTGAAACCTAGCCTATTCAAATAGATAGGGACTCAGCTTAATTTTTAAGTGCGATGCCGCTTCTTAACTGTAAAATTGATCTCTCTTGGCCCGGATGCGTCTTTGCAATAACGGGTATTTTGGGCGGAATCAGGGATAAAGTGGTGCAAAAAGGCAACTCTTGATAAAAAACCTTCCTTTTTTTGTTGGAAGGTTCTATTGGGCCTTTGCAACGTGGAGGCATTCCATGTAGCTCGGGTGTAAGCAATTGTGTCCCGTCGACGGGATACCTGTGTTAACTAAAGAAAAATGGCATGGCCATTATTGGAGGAAATCTCATGAAGCATCAGCTTCTTATAGCGGCAGCAGCCACAGCTTTAATGGCTGCGCCGACATTCGCGTCGGCCCAGGACTCTTACGGGTCTGATGATGCCGGTTGGTATATTAAAGGTGCAGCCGGTTACGGATCTGGCACCGACCTTGATTTGACGGGTACTGTAGTTGGTGACGTCGAAGCTGAAGGCAATGCCGCTGGCAACCTGGGTTTCGGTTATGATTTAGGCGAAAATTGGCGCTTCGAGGTCGATGCGACTACAATGTGGAATGACTACGGTGCGGTTGCTCAAGCGCCGTCCAGCTTCGCCAAGTTGCGTACTGATGCGTTGATGCTAAACGCAATTTACGATTTCTCGGATTTTGGACGCTGGGTGCCTTACGTTGGTGCTGGTATTGGTCTCGTTCGCGGCGACTCAACGGTTTCGGCTCATGATTTTCCAAACGAAGCCGATCCTCTGGGGACGTTTACTGGGCTTGGACGGACCGTTAATCCAACTTGTATTGGCGAACGCAATCAATTTGATGCATTCTCTTGCGACTCAAGCGACAAAGATACGTCTCTTGGTTATCAGCTCTTGGCTGGTCTTGGCTATGCGATCACAGACAAGCTGACTTGGGATACGAATTATCGTTACATGCAAGCTGGTGACCAAGAATATGCCGCGACATTCACAAATTCGGCAACCGGCGCAGCGCGTGACGGTCAAGTTGATTTTGATGGCATTGGCGCGCATCAGCTTTTGACAGGTTTCCGTTATCGTTTTGGTGACTCGGCCCCTAAAGTAACTGCGCCTGTTTACACACCTCCTCCGACACCTGTCGCGACTGCAGATTATCGCTGCTGGGATGGAACGATGGTGTTCTCAAGCTCAGAATGTTCAGCTCCACCACCACCGCCAGAGCCAACAATCCGTTGCTGGGATGGAACCATGGTATTTGACCAAGCGTCATGTTCACCAGAGCCGGTTATGGTTACATGTCCAGATGGATCACGTACATCTGACATCAACTTCTGCCCAACGCTAAACGAAGGAACATCTGTTGCTGAGCTTTGCGGTGAGCAATATCGCCAAGAAATCATCTATTATGAATTCGACAAAGGTCAGTCAGCGGAAACTCGCAACACGATCAACCGCATTCTTGATGCAGGTCAGTTCTGTGACATCGACAACATTCGTGTTGTAGGTCACACGGATACGTCCGGTGCGGCTTCATACAATCTGGCGCTCTCTAAGCGCCGTGCAGCTGACGCGCTCAACGAGCTTGTCCGTCAAGGTGTTGATCGCAACAAGATCACATCTGAAGGCAAAGGCGAAACAGAGCCATTCGTTCAGACTGGTGACGGCGTGAAAGAGCAATTGAACCGTCGTACTGAGGTTCTCATCACGCTCGGTTCTATCGGCGCAATGGTCAACTAGGCCTGAGCCCTAAATTAGAGAAAGCCCAGTCTTCGGACTGGGCTTTTTTTTGACCAAATTTTCTGCTGCTGATGTGACCGTCTTAGAAGGGCGAGGAGTAGACGTGAGGAATGAGGCGTGCAGCATGAAGCATGAAGCATGAAGCATGAAGCGTGAGTCGTGAAGCGTGAGGCGTGAAGCGTGAACGACACAGCCTCAGGCAAAAGAGATCAACGATCTGACATAAATAACATCGACGCCTAAGTCGTCATTGATCTTTTTACAGGGCGGTAGATTGGTTGATCTTACGGCGTGCGTTGCTTTGCCCTGTTGCAGTAGATTTTAAAAAAAACTTTTATCCCTAGATTTCTAAAACTCTAAGACCTCATAAACAGGAAATTGCGGACATTCTAGCCTCACGCGAACGATCTGAAACGCCCAAAGCTTCACGGCATCATCTCAACGAAACACATCATCCGTCGAAATGAGTTCATCCGTGCCGTAGCTGTGTTGTTTGGCTTTCAATCGCGCGTAGATAGGCGCAAAATCTTGTTGCGTGGCCTCAAATAGCTGGTCGTAATTCTCAATGACAAAATACGACTTTTGAAATTTATCAATTTCATAATCTGTCCGCATCACGCGCTCTAAATCGAAGGCGATACGATTCGGGTGCTTGTCTTCAAGCGCATATCGACTTTCACCGGCGGAAGACACGATGCCAGCGCCATAAATCCTTAGGCCATCGCCTTCCGAATTTTTGATGAGGCCAAATTCTACAGTGTACCAATAGAGACGAGCCAGATTTTTCAGTGTCCCCAAATTCAAGGCGCGCAAGCCGCCCTGGCCATAGGCCTGCATGTAATCCGCAAAGACGGGGTGCGCCAACATGGGCACATGCCCGAAAATATCATGAAAAACATCCGGCTCTTGCAGATAATCTAACTGATCTCGGCGACGGATGAACCGCCCGGCGGGGAAACGCCTATTCGCGAGATGGGTGAAAAACACATCATCTGGTACAAGATGAGGGACCATTACAATCTCCCATCCCGTGAGCGCTTTTAAGGCTGGGTTTAAACGCGATAGATCGGGAATACCTGAGCGGCTAAGTTCCAGGCGTTTCAAGCCCGAGAGAAATTCTGGTGCCGCGCGCTCGGCTAAAACATCTAACTGCCGGGCATATAAAAGATCCCAGATAGCATGTTCTTCCGCCGTATATTCCTCCCAACACTGATCTATCGAGAAATCCTCACGCGGTGTTTGGCGGGCGACGACTGCATCTTGGATATTATGATTAGACATGAACAACCCTGTAGCGGAAGAACGCTGCAAAATCTTTTCGTTATTCGCTTGTGTCCGTTTTCTTTTTCCGACCAAATAAATCTTTTAGCGCATTTTCAATCTGTTCCTCAGCTTTGGGCGCAGGTTCAGCCGCAGGCTCGGCTTCGGGGGGCGTAGCGTTAGGTTTGTCGATTTCGGGAGCGGCGGGTTCCGCCTCTGTCGGTCCTAAATCGGGATCACCGGCACCGCCGCCCCCGAGGATAGCTGGAAGCTTAACGATATCCGTTACCTTTGGGGGTGTGAGGGGTGTTTCTGCCTGACCCTCTGGTTCAGAGGTTTCTATCTCTGTCGAACCTTCGGGTTCGGTTTCGACGTCGGTTTCGGCACCCTGATCGCCGCCGATGACGCCGCCCAATATATCCCCAAATGTTCCGCCAACGGTGTCTTTAATAAGCCCCCCTGCAGATGCCCGTGCTTTGGCCGCCGCAATTTCTGCTAACACGTCCGTATCTATTCCGGCTTTTGCCTCACCAAACTTACCGCTAAACTTCAAAGGTATGCCGAATTTTGCTATCCCGCTACCTGCGGCCAGTTTTGGGCGAAGACCAAAATCTAACCGTTGGTCGCCAATATCGATCAATCCTGCCGCATCCATGAATAAATCGCCAGATTGAAGCTTGAAGCTCCCCAAATTTACACGTCCATTCGTG
Source organism: uncultured Caulobacterales bacterium (assembly GCA_937923965.1). Classification (GTDB taxonomy): domain Bacteria; phylum Pseudomonadota; class Alphaproteobacteria; order Caulobacterales; family Maricaulaceae; genus Litorimonas. The sequence continues at coordinate 31,083 of CALDTL010000009.1, read as the reverse complement.
ATAGAGAAACTGCCAATCAAGTCATTGAAATTTGTAGATTTTCCAAGGCCTAGGCCTTGCGGAATTTGTCGATTTGCGAGGGCTGCATCAAGGCCTGAGATAAGCTCACCGGCATCAACGCCCAAGAGCTGCCCTTTTAATACTTTGAAACTTCCAGTGCCGGTCAGGCTTTTCATGATCGCCTCTTGGCTGACGCCTTGACCGTCTAATGACAGGGAGAGATTGGCCGTGCCCGCGACCTTATTGAATCCTGAGGCCGCGCTTAAAAAATTCTGCGCCGTGACAGAGTCAATATCGGCTTTGATGGAGATCGTCGGAACGCCGCTGGCACCGCTTATCGAAAGAGAGCCATTGACGAGACCGCCATAAAGCTCTGCCTTATTTAGGCTGGTTGAAAGCATTGCATTTTTCAAATCAATCCGCCCCTCCGTCGCGCCAAGCTTGAGTCTGTCCGTCACAATTTCAGGGGCGGTGAAGTCGATTTCGGCGTTGACGGCCTCTAGCCCGCCTAAATTTATAGGGTTCGTTGACCAAGGCAGTATAACGCCCTCAGGCTTTTGTTCGGACCACGCCGCCATATAAGGCCGAAGGTCGAGAGCGTTCATCTCCAAGCGGCCTGTCAGCAGGGGTTTGGCGCCTGTCATATTCAAGACAAAGTCGCCGGAGGTAGAGATATCGTCCAGGCCGAGGGATCCATTGTCAAAATTTATACGCTCTGCTGTTCCGCTGACCTCACCGGAAAGTCGAAAGGCTTCGAAAATCGAGCCGACGGGAGTTGAGGGCGGCACATCAACATTTTGCGTGACGCCGATTGATCGTAGAGACTCTGCGGCCAGTGTTAGGCGTCCGGAAATATCGCTATTGTCACCTATGGCCAGACGGCCTTTGAAATCACCATTTAGCAAACCGTCCTCTAATGCTGCGGTTAGATTTGATAGCGCGTAGCCGGCCTCTGTTGTGGCAATCTGGCTGGATAAAGTGATACGTTTTGCAACATCAGAATATGGGATGTCTCGGGGTAGGGCGTCGTCCAGCGCTTTTAGATCGCTAATCTCGCCAGAGAATTGACCATTTAAACCGACTTCGGTTTCATCATAGCTAAAGTCACCGCTATATTTTCCGTTCAATAGCCCTTCCGACGCTTCGGCCGTCAAATTTGAAACTTTGGCTGTGCCATCCACAAATGCGATCTGACCTTGTGCGCTCAATCGTTTAAGAGCCGCTGCGTCAGGTTGAGAGAGCCCTGCGGTTTCAACAAGCGTCGCTAAGTCAGGCGTTTGGCCGTCAAATGTTCCGGTGATCGAAAGGGTCTCATCAAAGGCAGCATTGCCGTTGAAGGTCGCGGATAAATCAGGGCCGCTGACCGCGGATTGGATATCTGTGAAGCTAAACTGCTGTCCGGTCCATTCGACATTGCCTTTCGTGTCGACGGAGGAGAGGACGCCTAAAGCTTCTATGGGGTTTTCCAAATAAGGCTGGAGGACCGACACGTCGTCAAGGTCAGCGGAAAATACGCCGGCACTCGTTGCGCCCTCGGATAAATCAATATCGCCGTCAAATGAGGCATCAATGCCAGACCCTTGCGCAATAAATTCAACGGTCGGAATTTTAATTGAGTCTGGTCCGTAAGAGATTTGGCCTTTTGTGCTCACGCTCGAAAGGAGATCCAAAGCTTCGATTGGGTCTTCCAGATAGGGATTTATCAGTGACAGATCGTCGAGGCGCGCCGTAAATGCTCCGTTGGCTGTCACCGCGTCCGCAATATCAACATTGCCGCTGTAGCTTATATCCAGATCTTGTCCTTCTGCGGTAAACTCCAGTTTCGGAAGTTTCGTTGAGTTTGGCCCATAAGAGATATCACCTTCTGCGGCGAGTTTTGTGAGGGCAGGGATCTTCAGATCATTCGGCAGTGGGAGGCGTTCGGCCAACGCTAAGGGCGCATCACTACTGCTGGAATAGGCTGCGTTAAACGCAATATCTTCACTTTTTAAGAATTGGCCCGCGGCGTCTATCTGGCCTTCATCCGTCTCAATTTTTGCTTGAAACGCCGTGGCCTCGCCTGACAAAAAGTCATGGGGAGATTTGACCTCGGCATTTAATCTTGTTGCCAAGCCATCGATAATGAGGTCGCCATTAAGCTCCAAAGGGGACCGAAGACTCGGCGCGCGAAGGTCCAGATTAATGTTTTCAATCACGACGTTTTGACCGGCAGAGGCATCCGAGTAGATTACTTTCCCGTTAGAAATCTGCAAAAGTGCGAGGGAAGGATCATACTCAGTATATCTTCCATCTCGCTTATAGGGTCCCGATTCTTTCGGTGCAGGCGGCGTTTCGGAGGTATCGCTCAAGCTCCAATTCACCTGACCATTCGCCTGCTTTTCCAGCCTTATCGTCGGCGAATTGAGACTCACGCCTGAGATTTCGACTTGTTTACGTAAAAGCGGCCACAGCTTAACTTTGGCGGACATGGCTTGGACATCAACAAAGTTGTTTTCGCTAAAACCTGTGGGATTAGAGAGGGTTACCGCACCTGTTTCGACCATGACCAGCGGAAAAGTCGAGAGTTTTATGTCACCGATAATTTTAACATCGCGTGCAAAAGTTTGGCTGAGCTCGCTCTCCAGCTTACTCCGATAGGTATCTGTCGGGATCAATCCGGGTAGGATTAAAATGGCGCCCAAGACGATAATAGCGACTAAGACAATGGCGATGAGAATACGTTTGATCATGAACCCAGAGTAAACGGGTAAAGTAACTTACTCCAATTTTATTTGATTATTGTCCCAAAATCGGTGTTAATGTGAATCACGAGCTGCGCACTCATCTGTCAATGAGGCTGACGAAGATAGATTCGTTGGGCGTAGATGACGAAGGAGTAGTAAAATGTGTAACAATCCAGACCATAATCATGGTGCCGAGGCAGCCCCTCATGAGGCTTTCATGCCGCGAAGAAAACTCTTGCAAGGCTTGATTGCTGGCGGCGCCGTCGCAGCAGGTGCCTCAGTATCGGGTTGTACGACCAATCCACATACAGGCAGCAAGCAGTTCCTCGCTTTTGCACCGAAGGACCTTTCGGCAGCGGCAGCATCAAGCTGGTCGCAAATGAAAGAGAAAATTCCAACATCGAGGGACCCGCGTTACACGTCGCGCCTGAGAAACATCGGCGGGCGTATTTCCCGCGTGTCGCCATTCGCGAAAGAGTCATGGGACTATCAGGTTTTTGATACGGACACGAAAAACGCGTTTGTCTTGCCCGGAAACCGCGTTGGTTTTTATAAAGGCATGATGGATTTTGCAGAGTCTGATGACGCCATTGCGGGCATTATGGGTCACGAAGTGGGCCACGTTGCAGGCGCTCATGCGCGGGCTCGGATGTCCACCCAGATGGCGACACAAGTCGCCGTTGTTGGCGGCACTATTCTCGGCGGCTCTCAGCTTGCGAAAAAATGTGATAGAGTGCCCGTAGAACAACGGCGCTCTTGCTTACAAAGAGCGAACCAGCAAACGGCTATGCTACAGCAAGCTCTTGGTTTAGGCGCTCTGCTAGGCGTAACGCTTCCATATTCCCGTCGTCACGAGACAGAGTCGGATTTGTTGGGCGCGAACTACATGCATCATGCCGGGTATGACCCATACCAGTCGGTTAAACTTTGGGAGAAAATGGCGGCGAACTCAAGGTCACGTCAGCCAACATTCCTATCTACCCATCCGGACCCGGCAGATCGGGCTCAAGTCCTGTTTGATTACATCGGCCGTCAGGAAAAACTTGGGTCGCAAGGATTTAAGAATATTCGGACTTAGGGCTCCGGGCGGACTCAAAAATACATATTGAAGACGGGAAAAGGGTTGCACCTTTTTCCCGTCTGCCTTAATCGGCCCTTTCCGACGGATGCCGCCTTAGCTCAGTTGGTTAGAGCGCTGGTTTGTGGAACCAGAGGTCCTTGGTTCGAGACCAAGAGGCGGTACCATTTCCCAAATTCCCTACATCAATCGCCTTATCGCTAACGCATGGTTAACGCTCCCCTGATTATACCCTATAAGGGAACATGGGGAACCGATGACGTCTATAGCCGGATTTATAAATCGCGTTGGCAAAGCCACAATTCGTCAGGCGCTGAAAGGCGAGACGGCAGAAGCGCGTGCAAATGCTGTCCAGAAAATTGGCCGAGATATTCGATCCGTTCAATTGTCGGACGCGGAGCGGGCCTTCGCAACAAAACTCATGGATCGCATCTGTGTGGATGTCTCGGCACTGGTTCGCCGCGCTTTGTCCATCACCCTCCAAAGTTCACAGAATTTACCCCGGCATATTGCCAGAGCTCTAATCGAAGACATCGATTCTATCGCCGTTCCCATCTTGGCGTCTTCGCCAGTCTTGACAGATGAGGATCTCGTGGATGTTTTGAGGTCCAAAGCGGCGGATAAAATCCGCGCGATCGCGCAGCGAAAGACCTTAAGTATGCACATCTCGCAAGCCATTATTAGCTTTGGTGATGGCGTGGCCACGGCGCGTGTCGCAGCTAATGACGGCGCTTTGATTTCTCGGGAAACGGCTGAAATGATTGCGGAGCTTCATGCAGATGATGATCTCATTCGCGAGGCTGCCCTCTCGCGGCACGATATGCCGCCAGCGGTCATCGCGAAACTGATTGAGCATAGCACGGATAAGATTGACGCGAATCTGAGAACATATCCCGGCGTTTCGGAAATGCAGGCTGGTCTAATTGCAAGGAATACACGAGAGCGTGCGCAAAGCTTTGTCATCTGTGAGGGTTGGCCGGAGGATCGATTGCGGGCTTACGCGCGGTCCTTGGACAAATCCGGGAAGTTAACGCCGCGGTTTATACTGAGATGTGCGGGACGGGGTGATCTACGTTTCGTGACAATGGCGCTTTCAATTCTCGCCGGACAAACCGTCGAGAAGACCCGTCTCATGGTGTTTTCTTCGACGGGTTTGGGTGCAAAGGCTGTGGCCTTAAAAGCGCGCTTCACAGCGTCTCAAGTTGAGATTTTGACAGCCTGTATTCAAACCTACCTCTCGGTGGAAGCAGAGAACCGTGCCGCGTCATCCTCAAAGTTTCAGCTTTATGTGGCCGAGCGCTTGGTGACGATGGAATTGAACTTGCCGGACGAGATTAATGCGGATCTGCTTGATATCTTAGATGTTCACTCAGGTTTGCGACAAGTCGCATAGATTAGGTCGCGAATTGCTCTTGCAAAATCTTCTCTGCCAATCCGTGATCTTCATCAAATAATAAACTGAGGGTCGACTCCTCATCTTGCTCGATCTCGATAGAAACCAAGTTTTGTATTTCTGAATTATCAGCCGAGGCCGAGACTGGGCGTTTATCGCCGTTTAAGACGTCAAATCGAACTTTTGCGTGCCCCGAAAGCAAAGCGCCTCGCCAGCGGCGCGGGCGAAAAGCGCTGATCGGGGTGAGGGCCAATATATCTGCGCCCAAAGGTATCACAGGGCCATGTGCGGAGAGGTTATAGGCCGTAGATCCCACGGGTGTCGAGAGCATGACACCATCGGCGATCAATCTCTCCAAGCGTTCCTTGCCGTCCACGCTCACCCGTATGTGGGCGGCTTGTTGTGATTGACGGAAGACGGAGACTTCATTGAAGGCAATCTCTGTAAAGGTCCCTCCGGCCGCTTCTGCGGTCATTTTCAACGGATGAACGGGCGTGACCGTGGCATTTTCTAATCGTGATTTCAGGTCGGCTGGGTCATATTTATTCATTAAAAATCCCACGGTGCCTTTGTTCATCCCGTAAACGGGAAGCCCTCGCGTGACGAAAGGCAGGTTACGGCGCAGGGTTTCCAGCATGAACCCATCCCCGCCGAGCGGAATAATGGCATCAGCCTCTGCAGGGTCCACATTCCCGTAAAGGGAAACCAGTTCCTTTAAAGCTTCTTGCGCATTTGAGCGCGAAGAGGCAACGAAGGCTAATTTTTCAAAATTTCTATGTCCCATGTCCTAGCTTTATATTTGACGGACAGGGAGGGCAAAGCCTAATCTCGCTCTGTGTTGGGGGATAATGCAAAGTTTTTAGGGTTTTTTGTGGGCGCATTGATGACCCATGAGCTCGCGTTTTCGGGGGCTTGGAACCAACGTGCCGGCGAAGGGCAGGTTATCTCCACCTCCTCTTGGGCCCATGCGAGTCAAATCTTCGATGATGATTACAAGGCCGTCCCCTTGCGCGGATTTACCAAAACGGAAACACGGATTTACATAGAACAAGGCGTGACAGATTGGCTTACGCTCGTTGGGAACACAGGCTTTCAAACCTTGAATTTTCGAGATGGCGACTCGCGATTTGATTTCGACGGCTTGGACGATATCGAAATCGGCGCGCAAATCGGCACTTATTCTCGAGAGGGTTTGGCGACCTCTATCCGGCTTAGTTATATCGTGGATAGCCAGCTTGATAATCGCGCGATTGATATTCTACCGGGCGGCGATCAATTTGAGGCGAGGGCGCTAATAGGGCAGAGCCGCGAGACTTTGTTGGGTGACATTTTCTACGATGCGCAAATTGCGGTGCGTAGCGAGGATTTTGATAAGGTTGACCAGACCCAGGCGGCACTTACGGTGGGCTATAAACCAACGCATCGCTGGCTGATTATGGGGCAATCATACGCCATCGTTTCGGCAGAAGAATTTGTGGATGGCTTCAGAGTTCCGGAGCAGATGGATGTAAGCTCCCATCTATCAATTGCGCGTCAGTATCGTCCTGGACGATATATTCAATTGGGCGCGGGGCAAACTTTTCTTGGGCGAAATATCGTCAAAGAAAGAAGTGTTTTCATAGGCTTATGGACAGAATATTAAGGTGTTGTCTCTGATTTCATATAGGCTTGAACGGCGTCGCGATCTTCTTGTTTTTTAAGGCCTATGAATGTCATTTTATTTCCAGGCATAAAGGCTGAGGGACGCTTGAGGTATCCATCCATAGTCTCGTCGTCCCAGACAATATTAGCCGCCTTCATAGCTTTGGAATATGCGAACCCCTCTTTAGAGCCAGATTTTGATCCGTAGATATCCCACAGGTTTGGGCCGACCTTGTGGCGTCCGCCTTCGTCCAATGTGTGGCATGCGCGACATCGTGCATATATTTTTGCTCCCCTTTGCACGGGCGTCATTTCGACAGCTGCCGTCTTAGACAAGGCAGGAGCGGGCTCAGCGGTCGATGCCGTTGTTTCATCGCCGCCGCACCCCGCGAAAAATGTGCAGGCCAAGAGTGAGAGAATAGGTTTTTTCATGCGGAACATATGCCTGAAAGCTAAATCAGCTTCAACCCAATGTGCGGGGGTTCGTCCATGATTTTGGAAATCAGACACTGTGAATATTCGTGCAGCGCGGCGATTTGGCTCTTAAAAAAACACAGCCCCCATGCCATATCACCCTCAAGATATTTGAGAGATAGATATGACTTTCCAGGCTCCCGTCAACGCAATGCAATTCCTCCTCCGTCACGCAGTGGATATGGACCAAATCCTCGCTCAACCAAAATTCGAAGATACAAATGATGAGTTGATTGGGGATGTACTGAACGGGGCCGCTGTCTTCGCCCGAGACGTTGTAGCGCCAACCAATTGGGACGGCGATCAAACCCCTGCTAGTCTTTCAGGTAAGGACGTAACGGCGTCACCAGGCTTTAAGGAAGCCTACGCCGCCTTTGTGGAGTCAGGCTGGCAGAGCCTCGCTATGAGTCCGGATATTGGCGGCATGGGATTGCCGACGGTCGTGTCTGTTGCCACAAATGAGATGATCTATAGCGCGAATATGGCGCTTGGATTGTGTCCGATGCTGACGAGTTCGGCGACAAAGGCGATAGAGGCCCATGCGTCAGAGAATTTAAAAGAGACTTACATTCCTAAGATGGTTTCGGGGGAGTGGACCGGAGCGATGTGTCTCACCGAGCCGCAGGCGGGCTCGGACTTGGGCCCGGTCCGCACGAAAGCGGTTGATAATGGCGACGGAACATACTCGATTACCGGTCAAAAAATCTATATCACATGGGGCGATCATGATTGCGCGGAAAACATCATTCATCTCGTGCTTGCCCGTCTTCCAGACAGCCCAGATGGGTCACGCGGGATCAGCCTCTTCCTTTGCCCCAAGGTGTTTGTAAATGAAGATGGGAGCCTCGGGGCCCGAAATGATTTCTATCCCATCGGTCTGGAGCATAAATTAGGTATCCACGGCAGCCCGACCTGCGTTATGGAGTTTGATGGGGCGAAAGGCTGGCTGGTCGGAGAGGTCAATCGCGGCTTGGCCTGTATGTTCACGATGATGAATGAAGCGCGCCTTTTCGTGGGTGTGCAGGGCGTGGCTATCGGTGAACGGGCCTATCAAGCGGCCCTGCAATACTCGCATGACCGCGTGCAAGGCACACCTCCGGGTCAAGAGAAGGGGGCCGCGATTGTGCATCACCCTGATGTTCGGCGCATGCTAATTGACATGAAAGCACGCTTGATGGGGGCGCGGGCTATCGCCATGGCGACGGCGTCGGCAGATGACCTCGGCAACCATGCGCGTGCAGGGCTGCTTACGCCTATAACTAAATCATATGGCTCAGACTTGGGGGTCGATGCGGCCTCTATCGGTGTCCAAATACATGGCGGCATGGGGTATGTCGAAGAAACGGGCGCGGCGCAGCATTTGCGAGACTCCCGCATTGCGCCGATTTATGAGGGCACGAACGGCATTCAAGCTATGGATCTCGTTGGGCGGAAACTCCGCAGGGACGGCGGAGAGGAAATGCGCGCCCTGATTTCTGATCTTAAAAAAATCAAGAGCTTAGCCGAGGAAACTTCAGGTCAGGGCGAAACCGATCTGACCGTCTGTATTCGAGCATTAGGTACGGGACTTGAGACCTTGACGACCGCGACGGATATTCTGCTAAACGCAAAAGATGAAGACGCGCTGTCTGTCGCGTCGCCTTATCTGAACCTGTGCGCGCAAGTTCTGTCTGGGGCTTTGCTGATCAAAGCCGTTGCGAACGGAATAAAGGCGAATGATGCACACGCCGCATCTATGGTTAGTTTGGCGCGGTATCACGCGCTTTCTGTTATGCCGCGCGCGGCTTCACAACTTGATTTCATTCGGGCTGGCGCAGACCCTGTGTTCGATTTCCCGCTCGCGCAGCTTGCGGACCTCTAGCGCTTTGCTCTAAAGGGCAAGGATGTCAGCTCAACCTAAAAACAAACCCCACTCACGCCCTGTCAAACGGGCACGCCGAATCACGGCACCGCAGATCACGGCCCGCAAGGGGGGTGACCCCATTGTCTGCCTGACAGCCTATGACGCGCCGACCGCCGAAATTCTGGACGAACACGTTGATTTAATCCTTGTCGGGGACTCATTGGGCATGGTTGTTCACGGATTGCCGTCGACCGTTGGCGTGACATTGGACATGATGATTTTACACGGCAAGGCCGTGATGCGCGGATCTAAAACGGCTATGGTCGTGGTGGACTTACCCTTCGGGGCCTACGAGGCGAGCAAAGAACAGGCGTTTGGCGCGGCGTCGCGCGTCATGATGGAAACAGGCTGCCAAGCGGTTAAGATTGAAAGCGGGACTTACGCGGCTGAAACGATTGAATATCTCGTAACGCGCGGCATCCCAGTGATGAGCCATGTCGGTCTGCGGCCGCAGAGCATGCACGTGCTGGGGGGCTTTAAGGCCCGCGGAAGAACGGCGGAGATTGCTGACGAAATCCTTGAAAACGCGAAAGCCGCCTCAGATGCCGGAAGTTTTGCCGTCGTTGTTGAAGGCGTTTCCGAGAAATTGGCTAACCGCGTGACAAAAGCTGTGTCCATACCCACCATCGGGATTGGCGCGTCTGCGCAATGTGACGGCCAGATTTTGGTCACGCCTGATATGCTGGGGCAGTTTGAAAGAGTCCCTAAATTCGTGAAGAAGTATTGCGATCAGCTCGGCGCGACACGCGAGGCAATTGCCAATTATGCGGCTGATGTAACGGACCGCAGCTTCCCGGGCGAGGCCAATCTGTACCACTTCAATAAACCCTCTTCCTGACCCATCCGTAATGCCGTTAGCTGTTGTATCGACTCTAGCGCGCGGTTAGTCTTACGCTAATTTTCTGATGCTTCGCATCGCCTGACTCAAGGACCTGAACGTGGTCGATTTTATCAATGAGGTGGAAGAGGAACTCCGCAAGGACGACTATAACCGCCTGCTCAAGAAATATGGCCCTGCGATCGGGGTGGTTTTGTTCCTTGTCGTTGCAGGAACCGGATTCATTGAATATCGCAAATATTCCGATGATAAGAAAGCCCAAGCCGTCTCCGCAATTTATACGGCAGCCGATTCAAAACTAGACGATGGCCGTAGCGATGATGCCGTCGCCGCTTTTGCGGATTTGGGAAATACTGGGCCGGAAGGCTATGCCGGGTTGTCCTTTATGCGGGCTGCGGCGATCCTCGAAGATAAAGGCGATATTGGCGGTGCCGTGCGGTTTTTTGATCAAGCCGCCGAGACGTTCTCAACGCCGCGCCATAAGCAATTGGCGCAGATAAAGGCGGCCTATTTGCTGGCAGATCAAGGAGCTTACTCCGATGTTATTGACCGCGTTTCGCCCCTCGCTGAAACGGGTGAACCCTATGAGTTCTTAGCACGAGAATTACTCGGCTTTGCCCATTCAGAGTCTGGAAATAAAGCTTCGGCTCGCGAACAATTTGCTTATCTCACATCTGTGCCGGGCGTGCCGCCCACAGTGAAGCAACGGGCCGAACAATCCATGGCGCTGATGAGCGCAAAGGCCTCACTGGTTGCGCCAGAGCCTTTGGAGGCGTCCACGCCGGAATCTTCACCTGAGAATGAAACTGTAGAGCAGGGTAAAACGACCAATGAAGACTAAGTTACTACTCCTGGCGGTCCTCAGCGGGAGCCTGCTTTCGGCCTGTTCAACCCTCGACGCGATTAATCCATTTGACAAGACGGAGTCCCAAATCCGCGAGGAGCAGGGCAGCGTTGCAGGGGATGACCAGAGAATCGCTATTCTTGAGCTGTCTGAAACATTGACGGTGGAGGCTCCAACGCCGCCCGATCAAGTTGTTCTGCCAGACCCCTATGTGAATACAGATTGGCCCCAGCCGGGCGGGAACGTTCAACACGTCGTCCAACATACAGGCGCAACTGGGCCTCTCGATAGAGCTTGGTCAAAAGACATTGGTGATGGGTCCGGTCGCAAAGGCCGCGTGATCGCGCAGCCTGTTATCGCGAATGGCACAATCTTTACGATGGATGCGCGCTACAATGTCATGGCCATTCAAGAGGCGACAGGGAATAAGGTTTGGGATTTCAAAGTCGAAGGGATTGAGCGCGAGTCCACCCGTGAGGGCAAGACGAGCTTTATCGACCGTATTCGCGATCCGCTAACATTTGCCGATGGTGACGGGACAGATAAAGAAGGTGTGGGCGGCGGCATTGCCTATTCTAACGGTACGATTTTCGTCGCGTCAGGCCTTGGCAAGATGGTTGCGATAGATGCCCAAACGGGCGGCTTGATATGGTCCCGCGAAACGCGCGTCCCGCTAAACTCGGCGCCAACGATTGATAATGGCCGAGTTTTTGTCATCTCCGATGATAATGAGCTGTTCGCATTGAACGAGAGTACGGGCGATGTTTTGTGGTCCTATCAAGGGATTACAGAAACGGCCTCTATGCTCACCGCGCCTGCGCCAGCCGTGATTGACGATGTCGTCATTGCGCCATTTACGTCAGGCGAATTGATTGCTTTGCGGGTCCAAAACGGCGTTGTGCTTTGGCAAGACGCCTTGTCATCTACGGCGCGGCTTACACCGCTGGCGTCTTTAAATGATATCTCCGGCGGCCCTGCGGTTGCGGATGGTTATGTCATCGCCTCCGCCCAAAGTGGGGTGACGACAGCTTTTGATTTGCGAACCGGACAGCGGGTTTGGTCGCAGCCGGCAGGATCGCTTAGTCTTCCGCTTATCGTGGGAGATGTGGTCTACACAGCCACCACAACAGGTCAGATCGCAGCCATGTCTAAGTTAGACGGCACGATTCATTGGATCCAACAGTTGGAAAATTTCAAGAACGCAAAAAAACGTAAGGAACGCACGGTCTGGGCAGGGCCTATCCTCGCGGGCAATCGTTTACTGGTCGCGAGTTCTCGAGGTGATGTGACCCTTTTGGACCCGCGTGCTGGGACCATTTTAAAAGAAATGAGCGTTGGCGGCTCTGTATTCGTGCCGCCTGTGATTGCGAATGAGACTGTCTATATTCTCACCGACGAGGCCAAACTCGTCGCATTAAAATAACCTCATGGCGCGGAAACGGCGCTTTGAGGACGAGGATGAGCTGGATGCGCCAAATACGCGGCCGGCTCGGATTGCCGTCATTGGGCGCCCTAATGTAGGTAAATCGACGCTCTTTAATCGCTTGGCTGGAAAAAAGCTGGCTATCGTCAATGATATGCCGGGCGTCACCCGCGATGTGCGCGAGACCAAATCAAAAATCCGCGGCCATGATATGACCCTCATGGATACGGCAGGGTTTGAAAACGCGACAGGGGATAAGCTGGAGGCGCGTATGCGCAGCCAGACTGAACATGCGGTCAAGGGCGCAGATGTGCTTCTTTTCGTTTATGACGCCCGCGAAGGGGTCACACCGTTAGATCGTATTTTTGCCGATTTTGTCCGGAAGCAAGGCAAGCCTACAGTTCTTGTCGCCAATAAATGCGAAAGCATCGCCGCAGATGCAGGCGTGAATGAAGGCTATTCTTTAGGGATGGGCGATCCCGTAGAAGTCGCGGCTGAGCACAATATCGGCATGGTCGACTTGGATGACGCTGTGGATTTAGCGCTGCGTCAGGTCAAACTCGAGGTTGACCCTGAGCCGATGGATACATCTGAGGCCCCGGTGAGGATTGCGTTTGTTGGGCGGCCCAATGCTGGGAAATCGACGCTGATTAATACGCTCATTGGCCAGGATCGTCTTTTGACGGGTCCGGAAGCCGGCGTGACGCGCGACTCAATCACGATTGACTATGTCTGGCAGGGACGCCGAGTGCAGTTCCATGATACGGCGGGCATGCGGAAGAAAGCCAAGGTCAATGAAACCCTCGAACGTATGAGTGTTCAGGACACACTTCGCGCGATTAAATTTGCGCAGGTCGTCGTGTTACTCATGGATGCGACCTCGCCCTTTGATAAGCAGGATTTGCAAATCGCTGACCTTTGTGAACGGGAAGGCCGAGCTTTGGTCATTGGCGTGACCAAATGGGATATCGCGATAAATAAATCTGAAACATCAAAAGCCCTGCGCGAAGCGGCGGCGCGGCTATTGCCGCAAATCAAGGGTGTGCCAGTGGTCATGTTCTCTGGCCTGACGGGTAAATCCGTAGACAGGCTTTTGCCTGCCATTGAACGTGTCCAAATCGATTGGTCGGTCAAAATCAAAACCTCGGAACTTAATGATTGGCTCTCCGAAAAAATTACGCGCCATCCGCCGCCGGCTGTGAACGGCCGCCGCATTAAGCCAAAATACATCAGCCAAACGAAGACCCGCCCGCCAACATTTGTTCTTAAATGTTCACGCGCGACTAAGCTGCCAGTGAGTTATAAACGTTATCTTATCAATGGCTTGCGCGAAGATTTTGATTTATGGGGTATTCCAATCCGCATGAACATCAAAGCGGATAGCAACCCCTATGACACGGATGATCGGATCCAAGGCAAGGAGCGCCTCGGTAAAGTCAAAAAGGGCCGAGAGAATGTTGGCCGCGTGAAGAAGCACCCGCGCAAGGATAAGGATTAGAGTCTCAATCCGTCGATGGTGATTTTCTCCACAAGTATCAATCGTAGAGATGACATAGGCCATCTTTAAAGCTCGGTTTTCGGATAGCTCGCGTATTGGAAGAGGCGGTTGACGCGCTATGCGTCTTTCGTCCGGATTGGGATTAGGCTTTGAACTTCGTCAGCGTGCCTGTTTGATCAAATTCGGCGCTCAATAGTTTTGACAGATTTTCCCAATGATCCACCGGATTAGGTAGGACGCTGGCGTCTTCGCCCGGGACGGCTTTGGCCCGCATTGCGGTGCGCGTGCCGCCCGGATCGTAAATATTGACGCGGACATTAGTGATCTCCGTTTCTTCGGCGTAGATATTTGCCAAGGCTTCGAGACCCGCTTTAGAAATGGCGTAGGTTCCCCAATAGGCTTTGTGGCTTTGCGCAACAGAGCTCGTGACGGCGACGACGCGCCCAGCCTCAGATGCCCTCAGCAAAGGGTCGAGCGCGCGAATGAGGCGGTAATTGGCTGTCAGATTGACAGATAAAATGGAGTCAAAATCGGCCGGCTTTATATGGGGCAGGGGCGTGATGCTGCCGAGCTGTGCAGCGTTTAGGAGCAGGCCATCCAATTTTCCAAAACGCTCGTGTAGCGCTTTGCCGAGGCGGTCAATGGCGTCGCCGTCTTTCAAATCCATAGGGACGAGCGTACACTGACCCCCAGCGGATTTTACATCATCATCAAGGTCTTCCAATCCGCCTTGAGTTCTGGCGATGGCGATAACATGTGCGCCGTGCGCCGCGAGTTGTTTCGCTGTTGCATATCCGATACCTCGAGAGGCCCCGGTTACGAGGATGGTGCGGCCTGAATGATCAGTCATGAGCTTTAAGCGACCTCGACGAGAAACGAGAGCTGCTTCTTGCCGAGCAATTTACGATCGCGGTCTATTAACGGGGTTGGATAATTCCCAGTGAAACAGTGGTCTGCATATTGAGGGGCCTCATCTTTGCGATACTCTTCGCCCATGGCCCAGTATAAACCCTCAACCGAAAGAAATCCGAGGCTATCAACTTCGAGCATAGAGGTCATTTCTTCCAGCGAGTAGTTAGCCGCGATTAATTTGTCTTTCGTTGGCATATCGATGCCGTAATGATCTGCGAATTTGATTGGCGGAGAGGCAGAGCGGAAATGCACTTCTTTCGCCCCAGCCGCTTTAATCATTCGGATGATTTTTGTGGAGGTTGTTCCGCGCACAATAGAATCGTCAACAAGCAGGACGCGTTTGCCTTCGATCATGGACCTATTGGCAGAATGTTTGAGCTTCACGCCCATATCTCGAATTTGCTGAGTGGGTTGAATGAAGGTTCGCCCGACATAATGGTTCCGGATAATCCCAAGTTCGAAAGGAATGCCTGTTTTCTGCGCAAAGCCGAGTGCGGCGGGGACGCCGCTATCTGGGACGGGAATGATGACATCGACATCGGCGGGCGTTTCCTCGGCCAGGCGTTCGCCCATGCGTTTGCGGACCTCATAGACTGACTTTCCGCCGACGACGCTGTCTGGGCGCGCGAAGTAGACAAATTCGAAAATACAGGGACGCGCCTCTGTATTTGGGAAGGCTGTGAAGCTGCGAATGCCGTCTTCATTGATGACTACAACTTCGCCCGCTTCGACTTCGCGGATGAACTCGGCGTCGATCATATCGAACGCACAGGTCTCTGACGCCAGAACATAGCTATCGCCAACCCGGCCAATTAACAGCGGGCGAATACCAAAACGGTCGCGCGCCCCGATCAACATATTTTCTGTCATGCCAACGAAAGCGTAGCCTCCGTCAACCTGCCGGATGGCGTTTACGAGGCGGTCGATAAATTCACCTTTTTTTGCCCGCGCGATCAAATGTATGACGACTTCGGTGTCTGACGTAGATTGAAAAATAGCGCCTTTTTTAACGAGGCGCTCACGCAAGGTATAAGCATTGGTAATGTGGCCATTATGGGCGAGGGCAAATCCGCCTGTATGAAGCTCCGAGAAGAGGGGTTGCACATTGCGAAGGACCGTTTGTCCTGCTGTCGAATATCTCACATGGCCAATTGAAATATGCCCGGCGAGCCGTTGAGATGGGTCATCCCCTGTGAAATTATCGCCAACCAACCCGAGATGGCGTTCAGTCGTGAATTGTATCCCGTCCGTTGCCGCAATACCGCAGGCTTCTTGCCCGCGATGTTGTAGAGCATGTAACCCCAGCGCGGTCAGGGACGCCGCGTTTTCAATTCCGAAAATCCCGAAAACGCCGCATTCTTCGCGAATTTTGTCCTCGCTCGGATCAAACTCACAGCTGAGATGGCTCATGGCTTAGGCTCCATTAGGTCTTCCGTCAGGCCATCAATATCGCCGTCTTTAATGCGCTCAGCATAGGTTTTGACCTTCGCAAAGGGAAGGGCTCTCAGGCCAGCGCCGATGCGGTCAAGCAAGGGATAGAATGCCGAGTTGGCCAGCATGTCAGGTATAGGCTTTGGGTCGCTCTCCATTTGCTCTCGCATGGCTTTCGGCATTTTCGATAAGACCTCATCGTAAATTCCCTGTTCAATCAGGCCTTTTTTATACTCTTGGGCCTCGGCAGAGGCGCGGTTGCCCGCTGTCAGAACCATAACGCCTAGCGCCGCAATTATGAGCCCTCGCGCGATTCCAAAGAGGGCGCCCAGTATGCGGTCCAGAAAGCCCGTTTCCTTTCCCGCAATCGTTTTACCTATCTTCGACATGATAAGCACCATGATCAAATAAACGATGAAAAAGACGCCAACGAGAAGCGCTCCGTCGGCAAGCCACGCTGGAGAAATAAAATCTTGAGCCGCAAATCGAAATTGCCCCCAAACGAAGAGGGTGACGATGGCGGCGACAAGTAATGCGCCGATGGAAATGACTTCCCGCAATAGGCCGCGCGAGGCGGCATAGAGCATAGAAATAAGGAGGATAATCAGGACAACGACATCAAAGCCGTTCAGCTCCCAAGGCCCAATTGATACAAGTTGTAGTAGGTGGGCAGTCATGGGGCGCGTAACTCTCCAGTTAGGCGGCCCAACTGGTAGGATCATCCAGGCCGCTTTCCGTGCTCGCTTCTACACGGCGAATGAGGTCGGGCAAAGCTTTGATTGCAATGATTGGCAGGGCCGCATTGTCATTCTGATCCCGCCCGTCTTTGCGTTTCTGAGGCTTTGCCGTGATCGCGCGGTGAAATCCCAGCTTTGCAGCTTCTTTGAGGCGCGCATCGGCCCGCCCAACGGGGCGAACGTCTCCGGAGAGACTAATCTCGCCAAAGACAACAGAATCAGAGGGCAGCGGAACATCAAAAGCGGAGGACGCGATCGCGGCGGCCACGGCGAGGTCGGCCGCGGGCTCATTGATCCGTAATCCGCCGGCGACATTGAGATACACATCTTTGCCCGCAAAACTCACGCCGCAACGAGTCTCTAATACGGCAAGGACCATGGCAAGGCGGCTGCTATCCCATCCCACGACCGACCGCCTGGGAGTGCCAAAAGCGGCTGGGGCGACCAGAGCCTGAATTTCAGTGAGCACGGGCCGCGTGCCCTCAAGTCCCGCAAAAACAGCGGCCCCGGAAGATGTTTCCCCGCGTCCATCTAGAAACAGGGCCGAGGGGTTCGGCACTTCGGCGAGGCCGCTTTCCCGCATTTCAAATACGCCGATCTCATCTGTTGCGCCAAACCTATTTTTATGTGCGCGCAAAATACGGAATTGATGCGCCCGATCACCTTCAAAATATAGAACCGCGTCCACCATATGCTCTACCACGCGCGGCCCTGCGATTTGACCGTCTTTCGTAACATGGCCGACCAAGATGACACAGGCACCGCGTTTCTTCGCAAATCGCGTCAGCTCTTGCGAGCAAGCACGGACTTGCGCCACGGTGCCGGGCGCTGCGCCAAGCTGATCTGACCAAAGGGTTTGGATAGAATCGATGATGATGACGTCAGGCTTGGCCTCCATGAGCCCGTCGAGAATAATGCTCAGCGATGTTTCAGAGGCGAGGCTGATAGGCTGGTCGGAAACGCCTAATCGTTTGGCTCGTCTTCGGACTTGTCCCGTGGACTCCTCTCCCGAAATATAAGCTGTCTTTAAGCCGCTTGCGGCCAGTGAGCCCGTGGCTTGGAGAAGCAGTGTAGATTTCCCAATGCCGGGATCGCCTCCGACGAGGAGGGCGGAGCCAGGGACCAATCCGCCGCCCGTGACGCGGTCTAATTCGTGAATCCCTGTCTTGAGCCGCGGTAAATCTTCGGTTTCAGCGCCCAGATCGACAAATTCTAACCCCCGGCCTTTGCGGCGCTTATGAGCGGGCTTGGCGTTCTGACTCTTGGCTTCTTCGATGAGCGAATTCCATTCACCGCAGGAGTCGCAGCGGCCTGACCATTTTCCGTGGACGCTTCCGCAGGATTGACACACGAATATTGTAGATGGCTTTGGCATATGGCTCTCTCCCATGAGGGAAGAGATTTGTCAAAGATTTGTTTATGTTTTGTTCTAGTCGAATTGCCGCCAGAAAAAGGCGACTTTGGCATATCTACATTTCATGAGGTTGAAACTCTCTCTATTGAGCCAATTTCTCTTTCAAGAGCTTTTCTAGCCGCGCCGTATCCGCCCCGGAGATATAATCCTCTCCTATGATAAAGAAAGGTGTGCCCGTCAGAGCCGGCAATCGATTGGCGAGAAGTATTGTATCGCTCACATGCTGGTCAATTGTTGGGTCGGCCAGGTCCGCATCATATTTACGCATGTCCAGACCTACGTTTTCGGCTGTCTTACGAATAATTTCACCGCTCAAACGAGGTTCTTGCATGAGTGCAAAGTGCATTTCCGCATATTTGTCTTGGCGATGCGCCGCCAAAGCCGCCCTCGACGCGAGACGGGAGGTTTTGGTTCTATCGTCTAAAATAGGCAGCTCTTTAAAAACAACGCGGAGGTCGTCTCCATAGGTTTCAAGTGCTTCCTCGACCCAAGGTGTGGCGCGCTTACAGAACCCGCAATTATAGTCAAAAAATTCAACAATTGTGACTTTGGCATCTTTTGGACCGATAGAAGGGTCGCGCGGGTCGTTTTCGAGGGAGTCTTTTGCAGAAACAATAGACTCGCGGAAGATCTCTTGCTCCTTGAGCGCTTCTTTTTCTTGCAGCTTGATGAAGGCATCCCGAATGATCTCCGGATTTTCTAAAATATACTCTTTGATCAGGGTTTCAATCTCGGCCTTGTCCATAGTGGTGCTGGGCCCCGCTTCCGCGCAGGAGGCTGTTAACACGCCAAGCGCCGCGATGGACGTCATCAGAAAAGGTCTCATGGTATATCTCTGTTCTCTAACTAAAATCGATTTTATAAATATAGTCGTTGGGCGACCCTACTGGTATAAAATCAATGAGAAGTGAAGCTTACGAAAGGTTTTGGGCCTCGATTACGGTTTTTCTTTCGGGCGTTATGAGATTCGGTCACGACAATGATGTCAGATGCGCGACGCCATTGCGGGCTGGAGCGCGGTAATTCCTCTTGCGCGCGCTGGGCAAAATCTCTGGCGCTTTGAATATTCCCCACGGCGTAAAAGCGTTCCGCGGTGGCATATTGTGCCAAAGGTCGATTTCCTTGGCGTTCATGGACGTCGGCCAGAAGATACCACGCGTAAGAGTTATTCGGCTCATTTTGCAGCGCAGATTTCAGTAAATCTACGACTTTAGCGTAATCTCCCGTATCGCGGGTTTCCAGAGTTGCCTGAGCGAGCGCAATTTGCAGAAGCGGGGAATCAGGCTTCAATTCTAGGGCCCGTTTTGCGGGCGCAATCGCGTCGATACCTTTCCCGGATTCATATAGAATTTGGGCCTTCAGCTCATGGAAGTAGGGATTTTGCGGTTCTTCTTCGATGAGACTATCAATTTCTTTCAACGCATTGCGTAAGTCAGCCTGTTTGAAATTAGCAACGGCCCGAGCATATCTTGCAGGCTGCGACTGATCAGACAGCGGGAAGCGGGAATAGACCTCGGCCGGGCCATTGAGGAATCCTCTCAACTTCGCTTGCATCATCGCGTGTTTATGCAGTTCCTCGGGCGTGTCTGTTGTTCCCGTATGTTCGGAGTCTCTGACACGTTCGCGCAAGGCATCAATTCGATCGGAAGACAAAGGATGTCCGCGAAAGTAAGGATACCGGCGGGCTTGGCTTAGGACTTCTTGCGCTCTGAATTTTTCAAAAAACTGGATCAGCCCCTCGCTGCTTTGACCCGTGCGGTCCATATATTCAAATGCATATTGATCGGCAGACGCTTCATTGACGCGGGAGTAGGAGAGGGCTTCTAAAACGCCGAATTGTTGTGAGCCGCCCAAAATAAGAGCCCCAGCTTCGCCTTCACCGGCCAAAATTGCTGCAAGGCCGATACCAGCGGCAATGAGCATGGAGCCGTAAGCGCTGCGATTACCGTAATCAGAGCGTACGATATGACCGCCTGTAATATGGCCCGTCTCATGCGCGATCACGCCTTTTAACTGGTTTGGCGTATCCGCTTCGAGGATGAGCCCAGAATGAAGAAAGATGTTTTGACCGCGCGTGACAAAGGCATTGAGGGAGGGGTCATTGACGAGGTAAATATCGACGGAAGCCGGTGTAAGGCCGCCAGCTCTGAGGATGGGGTTTGTAAACTCCCTGAGAGTCTCTTCGATTTCAGTATCGCGTAGCAATGATTGGGCATTGGCTTGCGCCGCCGATACGGCAAGACATAAGAGAGTGATTGCCAAGAATTTCAAAGCCGCTGGCAAGGATTTAAGAGTCAGATTCATAGGCTGGGTGTGAGACCTTACACTAAATGGGTCAAGTTACGCACTTGTTAGACTAGATGACACTTAAGTGATGGAAACTGAACCTAGTCTGTCTCCATCATTCACAAGTGCAGCGGTCTCACGCGATCCGTTTAACTGCCTTTTCTATTTTCGGCGTCTCCACCATCCGCGTTTTGGTTTGCTCTCTGGCTCTGCGGGCGTTTTCGGCTCTGCTTTCGCTGCAGTTTTCACTGCGGCAGGTTTTGCTGGCTTTGGCGTGTCCGCGACAGGTTTAGGCGCGGCTTTTGCGGGGGCCTTGCGCGTTCGAGAGGACGGTTGGGTTTTGGCCTCATCTGTTTTTGCGTCGGAAGCCGTTTTGGCCGCCGCAGAGGTCTTTTTTGCAGGCGCCTTCTTTGTCGGCGCCCGACGGGTTCGTTTAGGCGCGTCTGCGACTTTAGTGGATTCTGCGCTAGGGTCTGCTTCCTTAGACTTCGCGGGCGTTTTTTTTGCTGGCGCTTTGCGAGTTCGTGTTGTTTTCGCCTTTGGTTCAGCGGCTTTCACTGCCTTTGAAGCGGTCTTCTTAGCGGGGGCCTTTTTCGTCGTCGATGCTTTGGATGAAGACTTTGCGGGCGCTTTTTTGGGCGCAGCGGTCTTGGCAGGTGCTTTCTTAGCCGGCGCTTTCTTGGCAGGTGCTTTCTTGCTCACCGCTGTTTTGGCAGGCGCTTTTTTGGCCGCTGCTGTTTTGGTAGAAGTTTTCTTTGGAGCCGCCTTTTTCGCGGGTGCCTTCTTTGTATCCTGAGCTTTTTTAGCCGTAGATTTAGTCGGTGCTTTGCGAGTCCGCGTCGACTTGGCTTTAGGCTTTTCTGCTTTTGTTTCAGGATCTTCCGAGGCTTTCTTGACCGCTGTCTTCTTAGCTCCCTTTGATTTGGGTTCACTTTGATCTTCGGCTGATGGTTTTCGAGACGGAGCTTTTCGCCGTGTCGTCGAGACCCGTTTAGGCGCTACTTTTTCAGAGACTTCAGCCACGACCTCAGTCGGGACGTCTTCGGTTGGGCTGTCTTCAGTTTGTCTGGCTTTGGATCTGCTTCCTTTTGACTTGCTGGGCGCGCGCCGCCGACGCCCCCGAACAGGGGCCTCACCTTCCGACTTTTTCTCTTGAGGTTTCTTGTTTTCTGAAGGCTCATCTTTGGCTTTGGCTTCAACAGCAGACTCTGAGCTTGATGTTTGATCAGATTTAGAGTCCTCAGTCTTAGACGCCTCATCTCGGCGACCGCGTCCGCGTCCGCCCCGGCGTCCGCGGCGAGATCGGCGACGACTGGATTTGCTGCTTTCGCCATCTTCGTCGTCGTCTTTTTTGCTGGCGCTTTCGTCTGCGGAAGAGTCGTCTTCGACTTTCTCGGTCTTGGCTTTTTTGGGCCTACGCTTCTCAGCCTCACGTTCCTTTTTGAAGTCACTCTCGATTTTTATGAGGGGGTCTTTACGATTATCTTCGCGTTTTTCGACAACTTCCAGCTCATAATGAGGGCGAAGGAAGCTTTCATCGCCAACCACTTCTGTGAAGACGTCGGCCACTTCGTCGACTTGGCGAAGGAGATCTCGCTTCTCGTTCAATAGATATAGCGCAACATCGGGTGAGGTTTTCAAGCGAATACGTTTCGCTTTCCCGCGAACGGCAAATTCCTCAACGGCGCGGATGGCGGCCAATGCGGAGCTTTCCACTGTGCGCTTGCGGCCCACACCTGAACAATGGGGGCATGATGTCGTTGAGCCTTCCAAAAGGGAGCGACGACGACGCTGGCGGCTAATTTCCATCAGGCCAAACTGGCTGATACGAGAGGCTTGGATGCGGGCACGATCTTGGCCGAGCATTTCTTTCATTTTACGCTCAACGGCACGGTTATTCTTGTGTTCGTCCATATCGATGAAGTCGATGACGATGAGCCCAGCAAGGTCCCGCAATCGCATTTGACGCGCCAGCTCTTCGGCGGCTTCCATATTCGTCCGAAGCGCGGTGCGTTCAATATTCCGCTCTTTGGTGGAACGGCCCGAGTTCACGTCGACAGAGACAAGGGCCTCAGTCGGGTGAATGACCAAATAGCCGCCCGATTTCAGCTGAACGGTCGCGTTCAGAGAGTTTTCGATCTGCTTCTCAACACCGTAGCGCAAGTATAAGGGGATGTCCTCATCATATTGTTTCACGAATTTGGCGTGGCTTGGCATGAGCATGCTAATAAAGTCATGCGCGGTTTTATAGGCCTCGTCGCCTTGCACCAGAACTTCTTCAATGTCCTTATTATATAAGTCGCGAATCGAGCGTTTTACCAGATTTCCTTCCTCATGAATGAGGGACGGTGCAGAAGACTCCATCGTCGTATCGCGGATTTCGGACCAGAGGCGCGAGAGATAATCATAATCGCGTTCAATTTCTGTCTTTGTGCGTTTCGCGCCCGCCGTGCGCACAATGACGCCCATGCCTTGAGGGACCTCAAGTTTATTCATGATGGTTTTTAGGCGTTTACGGTCTGACCCATTCGCGATTTTACGCGAAATACCGCCGCCCCGAGGCGTGTTTGGCATCAAGACACAATATCTACCGGCCAATGACAGATAGGTTGTCATGGCCGCGCCCTTATTGCCGCGTTCTTCTTTTACGGCCTGTACGAGCAGGATTTGGCCACGCTTAATGACCTCTTGGATTTTATAGCGGCGGCGAGAAATGCGCTTCCGGCGCTTAGACGCGACTTTAACTTGCTCATCAGCAATTTCCGCGTCGGTCTCATCCGCTGCATCATCTTCGTCTGGGTCGAGATTTTCGTCGCGCTCATCTTCATCTTCGTCGTGATCTTCATCATCGCCGCTGTCTTCGTCTTCGAGATCGTCATCCTCTGAGACATCTTCGTCTTTTTTCGTGCGGGATTTACGCTTCGCCGCTGCAGCTTTGCGTTTTTCATCTTCCTCATCCGCTTGGCGTTGATCTTCTTCCTCTTGCTCTTTTAGGGCAATTTTATCCGCCTCGGGGATCTTGTAATAATCTGAATGGATCTCTGAAAACGCGAGAAAGCCGTGCCGATTGCCGCCATATTCGATAAAGGCAGCCTGCAGGCTGGGTTCAACGCGTGTGACGCGGGCTAGATAGACATTGCCGCGGAGTTGCCGCTTATTGCGGCTTTCAAAATCTAGTTCTTCAACACGATTCGAATCGACGATAACGACTCGGGTTTCTTCCGGGTGGGCCGCATCGATGAGCATACGTTTTGTCATGGTGTTCTCCAGGCGCTCGCGCGGAGCCCCGACCTCTGGTCGGTCGCTGCGAGGCAAAAAATGAGTGAATAGGGTTCAGGGTTGCCGGGCGCAGTGACATATAGGCCGTAAATGCGGTCCTTTTTGTCAGTGCTGTTAAATGCGCGGCGTACATAAAAACTTTCGAGTAAAGATGAGGACAGATTATGTCGTCACCTTGGACGGCTCGAGGGCGCTGCGTATCAGCGAGCCAGGCTCGAGTTCCGATGGGGTGATTGCCTTATTTTTGACAAGAGCGCAAAGCATTTGTCAGCTGAAATGCGTTTAAGCGGTAAACGGTTTTGGCGAAGGCCAGAAATTCGCGTCGCGGCGGCGCATTGTGGCCCACGATAAGACTTTATTCACCCTAATATCTGCATAGGAGATTATAGTGTTTCGCTTCATTTTCATACTGTTGTCTCTATTTAGCTTGCTGACGATACCCGCGAGTGCGGCTGTTCCCGTTCCGAGTTTAAAGCCTGGGACAGAGATAGTGCTTCCTAAGACCCGCGCGCCCGGCGCGCGATATTTCAAGGGCCAGATACCTTATCCCGTTTTAAAACCTCTCAAAAGCGCCGCTAAAATCGCGCGCAAACCTGTCATTGTCATCGACCCGGGTCATGGCGGAACCGATCCTGGCGCGATCGGCGTGAAGGGGACCCATGAGAAAGTCATTACAACGAAAGCGGCTAACGAGCTTGCGGATCGGTTGCGCCGGTCCGGTCGTTATACCGTTATTTTGACGCGGACGAGCGATAGTTACGTCGAGCATGATGATCGATTGCGAATTGCCCGAAGAGGTCAGGCCGACCTCTTCATTTCTATTCACGCTGACTCGGCAGGTTCGTCCGCAAAAGGGGCGACCGTTTATACGCTCGCTGATCGAGCGAAGGGTCGCCAGAAGCGGATCGTCAATAATCAAAATTGGATTTTGGACGTGGACCTATCAGAGCAAACCGATCCCGTCGGGGATATTTTGGTCGACCTTGCGCAGCGAAAGACTAAAAGCCAGTCGGATGCATTTGCGGAAATTCTGTTAAATGAATTGAGCGGAAAGGTTGATCTGATCGGAAATTCTCACCGCCGCGCGGGATATTATGTCCTTTTGGCGCCTGATGTTCCCGCAGTCCTCTTGGAACTCGGCTATTTGTCGAACGGCGTGGATGAGAAACGATTGAGGACGAAAGCCTATCGCGATAAAATCACTGGCAGCGTTGAGCGCGCGATAGATCGCTATATGGATCAGCGCTGAATACGCGCCTTTATAATCTGGGATTGCCCAGCTAATAACGTATTATCGCCGCATTCCGCGGCCAAATGATTCGACCTATGACCGAGACACTTACAGACTCTGACACCGCCCAGCCGACATCGCGCCGGGCCAAGCTCTGGAAAGCCGTAAAATGGCTATTCGGCGCGGGGCTGATTTTTACGTTAATCGCGGCGATTATCCTGTTCATTTTGCTCGTGAAATGGACTCGTGACCTCCCAAGCGTCGAAAGTCTGTCCGAATATGAGCCGCCAGTCATGTCGCGGGTCCATGCGGGGGACGGCAAGCTAATTGATGAGTTCTCTAAACAGGCTCGCGTTTTTGTGCCAGTCAACACCATCCCGCGTGAGCTTCAGCTCGCCTTCGTCTCCGCTGAAGATCAGCGCTTTTACAAACATAATGGCTGGGACCCAATTGGTCTCACGCGGGCCGCGCTCTCTGCGCCCATGAAGAAAATCAGAGGGCAGCGGATTGGCGGAACCTCAACACTGACTCAGCAGGTCGCGAAAAACTTCCTTGTTGGGGATGATTACAGCATTAAGCGAAAAGTTCGCGAAATCGCAATTGCCCGCCGGATGGAAAAAGCGCTTTCAAAAGATGAAATTATTGAGCTTTATTTGAATGAAATCTACTTCGGCCGCGGCGCTTATGGCGTTGCGGCTGCGTCTTTGAAGCATTTTGGTAAGCCGATGCAGGATTTGACACTTGAAGAGATAACCTACCTTGCCGCGGTGCCAAAGGGACCTGCGAATTATCGCCTTGACGATGAGCGCGGTTTTGAACGTGCGAAAGGCCGCCAAGCCTATATTTTGGGCCGTATGGTTGAAGATGGCTACATCACGCAAGATGAAGCGGATGTTGCGAAAGCCGCTGAACTTGATTGGACGAAACGCCTTGAGG
This sequence comes from uncultured Caulobacterales bacterium, assembly GCA_937923965.1. Taxonomy (GTDB): domain Bacteria; phylum Pseudomonadota; class Alphaproteobacteria; order Caulobacterales; family Maricaulaceae; genus Litorimonas. Next base: position 5,042 of record CALDTL010000009.1, on the reverse strand, counting down.
GCGATGAGTATCTTGCCGCAGATTACTTTGTCGAAGAGGCGCGAAAGAGGGTCTATAAATTATACGGTGAGGACGAGCTCTATGAGGGTGGCCTGTCCATTCGAACAACGCTGGATACGTCGATGCAGCTTGAGGGCCGCCGTGCGCTAAGGCGCGGTCTTGAGATGATGGATCGTCGCCACGGCTACCGCGGACCGCTTACGTCATTTGAGTCTTTGTCGGATTGGAGAAAACAACTGGCCGCCGTAAAACCGCCCGCAGACATAGGCGATTGGCGTGTCGCCGCCGTTTTAGAGGTCGCAGATAAATCAGCGAAGCTTGGCTTCGCGCCGCCGGCAGATCTGGAAGAGGGCGAGACCTTCCCGGAGGTGGACGCCAAGGGCACGATGGCGCTGTCTGATATTGTTTGGGCGAAGAAGGCCCTACCGAAAGGCGCTGTTGGACCTGAGTTGAAATCGGTTAAATCGGTTCTCAAAGCGGGCGACGTTATCTTGGTTCAGCGCAAGCCCGTTAAAGCAGGGGCAGATCCGTCAACGGAATATAACTTGCGCCAAGTCCCGAAAGCCAATGGGGCATTGCTCGCGATGGACCCGCATACAGGCCGCGTTTTGGCCATGATAGGCGGCTATAGTTTCGAACAATCTCAGTTTAACCGCGCCACGCAAGCCAAGCGCCAACCGGGTTCAGCCTTTAAGCCCTTCGTCTACGCCGCCGCGTTGGAATTAGGGTCTACTCCGGCGGACCAAGTTTTGGACGCACCTTTCGTCATCGAAAGACAAGATGTCGAATGCGAAGAAAATGAGCAAGGCACGCTAGAGCTCCGGGGGGTTCAAGACGCCCGAATCGAAGATGACAGCGCCGATGATGAAGCCCAGGAAGATGAGTGTGAGCGCTTCTATAAGCCGGAAAACTATAATGCCGGTAATTTTTACGGACTCTCGACTCTCCGGCTCGGTATCGAAAAATCACGAAATGCGATGACGGTTCGCCTGGCCAATGAAATGGGAATGGCGCCCGTCATGAGCTTGTCGAAACGCTTTGGAATTTATGACGAACCGATGCCGGAACTGGCTTGGGCTTTGGGTGCGGGCGAAACGACTCTATTGCGCCTCGCAACAGCTTATTCGGCTATGATTAACGGCGGGAAGGCCGTGGAGCCGCGCATTCTGGACCGCGTTCAAGACGGTAGCGGTAAAACGATCTTTAATGCGTTTGAAGTGGATTGCGCCGACTGTCAGCAAGATGAATATCGGGGCGGCCCGCCGCCGGAACTGCCGGATGCGCGCATGCAAGTTATAGATCCTGTTACGGCCTATCAGGTGACATATATCATGCAGGGCGCGGTACAAAACGGCACAGGCGCAAAACTGCGCGCCCTTAATCGACCTCTGGGCGGGAAAACGGGCACAACAAATGATAGTTTCGATAATTGGTTCATGGGCTTCTCGCCAGACCTCGTGGTCGGCGTATATGTCGGCATGGACACGCCGGAGCAAATGGGGCGCGAAACGGGGTCGAGCTCGGCGGTTCCAATTGTCAAAGATTTCTTGGAAACAGTTCTGGCAGATCAGTCTAAAGTTCCGTTCCGTATTCCGGATGGCGTAACATTGGCTCCGATTAATCGCACCACGGGGGAGCCGTCCTTTATCGGCGCGCCGGACTATATCTTGGAAGCTTTCAAGCCGGGCACTGAGCCAACAGTTGGCGGGCTGGGGACTAGAACCCGCTTTGGCTCGGGCACGGACTCGCTGGGCGGGTTCTTGGGAGGATCTATCCAAGACGAGATTGCCGAGACAGATCAAATCGAAATTAATCCTGAAGACAATTCTGGAGACGTGTCTGGTGATGTGGCTGGGGTTTCCGCAGGCGGCATTGCCGATGAAGACGGCGATTTGACCGATATTTTGGAGCGAGCAGAAGGCGCTATTGAGGATGTCAGAGCGCCCGAAAACGCGCCTGTCGATGTTGCCCCTGAAGATGCCGCGACGGACGGTCTCGTTGAGACACCAGAAGGCGCGGCGGCGGAAGACATGCCAGTGGAAACTCCAGAGGCGTTGCCCGAGCTAGTGAACCCTGTAGAGACCGCCGAGGAACCCGTTGAAAAAGCACTGGACGACGGCATCTACTAGGACCATATCAGCGACATCATGAGAGCCGATATCCTACAAATGCAAACTGACATTCAGCAGTCTATTGAGCTGCTGAGGAGGCGTCTTTGACTGGGATGTTGCTGAACGCCGACTGGCGGAACTAAACAACCTCGCCGAAGACCCGAGCCTGTGGGACAATCCGCAAGAGGCTCAAAAGCTCATGCAAGAACGGTCGAAACTGGAGAACAGTTTTGAGGCCATCAAAAAAATCCAAACGGAGTTATCTGAAAACGTGGAGCTCGCAGAGCTGGCTGAAATGGATGATGACACAGAGCTTTTGGATGCGGCTGCGGACGCCTTGGTGAAAACGAAAAAAGCTGCAGACGCTGCCGAGCTTATCGCTTTGATGAGCGGCGAGGCGGATGGCAATGATTGCTTCGTCGAAATTCATCCCGGAGCGGGCGGAACCGAAGCTCAGGATTGGGCCGAAATGGTGCTACGCATGTATATGCGCTGGGCCAATGCGCGCGGTATGAAGACGGAACTTTTGGAGGCCCAAGACGGCGATGGGGCAGGGATTAAATCTGCTACTTTGCGAATTAAAGGCGAGAATGCTTTCGGCTGGATGAAAACCGAGTCCGGCGTGCATCGCTTGGTGCGTATTTCGCCCTTTGACAGCTCCGCCCGCCGCCACACCAGCTTTGCCTCTGTTTGGGTCTTTCCTGAAATTGACGACACCATTGAAATTGACATCGACGAAAGCGATTGCCGCGTCGATACATATCGGGCGTCGGGGGCAGGCGGTCAGCATGTCAATAAAACCGACTCAGCCGTGCGGATTACCCATGAGCCGTCAGGTATCGTGGTGCAGTGTCAATCTGACCGCAGCCAACATAAGAACCGCTCTCAGGCCTGGGATATGCTGCGCGCGCGTCTCTATGAGGAAGAACTTCGCAAACGCGAAGAAGAGGCGCAATCGCTGGCTGATAGCAAGACGGATATTGGCTGGGGACACCAAATCCGAAGCTATGTTCTGCAGCCCTACCAAATGGTCAAAGACCTTCGCACAGGGCTTGAGACATCCGACACCTCGGGCGTGCTGGACGGAAAGTTAGATGACTTTATGGCAGCGGCCCTAAGCGCCCGCGTGGGCGCTGACGCTGAAAGCTAGTTAAGCGGCATTGATGTAAGGTCGCAGATGTTTCGCAATTGCGCCCCTAAATATCCCGCTAACGCGCGGGCCAGTCAAAACGGGACGATAGTATTGAGCCAGTCCTTCGTGGGCCGCGGGCCTCTTGGGTCGAATCTCAACGCCGGCTCTCCGCGATTGACGAGGAACCAATCCTGCAGAAGGTCCGCTTGTTTTTCAGTTGGGTAATCGTCGAAACGGGCGTCTGTTCTGACACGATAGCTATAGGACCAATTGCGCGGATCGACGAGGTAGCGAAATGCGGTGAGGCGGCCCGTTTCATATTGCCAAACATGGCAGAGCTCATGCACCAACAGGGATTGGATGATGCGAGTTTCGCGCGTAAAATCTGTGGGATGGTTCGGCCAATAGAGGCGAAAGCCTCGGCAGAGGATTTTATTCTTTGCAAAAGGGTTATGCGCTCGGTCAATGAAGGTCACGGATTTCACGTCGAAGGCCGCTGCAAATGCGTCTGGAAGGATAGCAATTTCTCTACCGGTGAGCTGTCGTGTGTCTGTGGCCATGACTCTAAACATGCCAAGCTGCGCCCTGAGTGCAATCAAATTCAGCCATTAAAAAAGCCGCCTTGTGCAATTGCACCAGACGGCTTTTGAATTTGGCTTTCGAGCTTATCGCTTAGCGGCGATTAGGCTTCTTTTTCGAAGGAATGAGACCTTCGATTTGAGCGCGTTTGCGCGCCAATTTACGCGCGCGGCGAACGGCTTCTTGCTGCTCGCGAACACGTTTTTCAGATGGCTTTTCGTAATGCTTACGCGCTTTGATTTCGCGTAGGATGCCTTCGTTTTGCATCTTTTTCTTCAGAGCGCGGAGCGCTTGATCAACATTATTCTGACGGACGTAAATCTCAACCATGCTTGGTTATCTCATTTCTAGTGTTCAAAAGCCAAAAGCCCCGCATCAGGTGCAGGGCCCGTAAGTTGGAGGGTGCTTAGAGGGTTTATCCCCAGTCGTAAAGGGCGGATTTGCAGATAGATACCCGCGAAATCGGGTGGTATCGATGTAAAAACGCGCCATAATAACGCTATGGATTTTGACACACCCCGTTTCGTTGCCTCTGATTCTTTTCAAATCGCGACCTATAGTGATGGTCCCGTCGACGGCCCGCCGATCTTGCTCGTGCATGGCTGGCCGGAAATTGCCTATAGTTGGAAGAACACCGTGCCGGCCTTGGTGAAGGCCGGCTACCGGGTCCTGACCTATGATTTGCGGGGTTTTGGACGCTCCTCCGCGCCGCTTGATCCGGCTCATTATGCCATGCCGCAACTGGTCGGCGATATGGAATCCGTCTTGGACGCGTATGGATATGAGGCGGCGATTATCTGCGGACATGATTGGGGCGGATCGATTGTTTGGCATGCCGCGCGGATGATACCACAGCGTGTAAAAGCCGTGATCGGGATTTGCGTGCCGCATACCGCCCGCGCGCCAGCCCCGCCGCTGAAAATCATAGAAAAACGGAACGGGGCAAAGCACTATTTTATCGAATTTAGGGATCGTGGGCCAGAGGTTGCGGCAATGTTCGCCAAGGACCCTGACGGATTTTTTCGCCTCATGTTCCGCTCGACGCCGCCCGGGAAGGTAGCGGATGAAACCTTCACCTATATCCCAACAAAATTCGCAAAGTTCTTGGCCGCAGGGTCTCCAGAGCTGAAAGGCGTGGTGTTGCCCGATGAAGACCGTAAGCATTTCGTTGACGCCTATCGGCGCACGGGATTTGAGACAGGGATGAATCTCTACCGAAA
>CALDTL010000008.1 GCA_937923965.1 uncultured Caulobacterales bacterium | reverse complement strand
GTTTGTCGGACCGGAAGGTCCCTCGCGACGACGCCTTTTCCCGCTACCGGCCGAACAGAGCAGTCGAGGCTCAATCAGCTCGCGATAGGCCATCCAGATTGACGGTCGTGACTCCGCCGCTCCCAATGACAAGCGCCGCTTTCCACCAGCCAAGCCAACGTGCACATGGCCGCCCGTTGTGAAAAGACAAGTTTAGTTATTGCACAGCTTTACCAAAGCGTGGACGCATCTTTTTTTAGCATTGTTTTTATTGGGAAAATTGGCGGATTTTTGAGGGAAAGATATTCAGAAAGCTGAATTTCATACCAAAATCGATTTTCTGGTAGAGGCCGCGTGTCTTACTTCAGGCGGCTCGCAAAGCACGATGGAACAAAATTATATTCAGGAAGCCTTTCATCTTGGTCGTCAAACCACCGCCCTAAAAGAACACATATTGCGCGAAAAAGGCGAAGAAGCCGCCTATTAAAAAAGCCGCAACGCTGACCCACCATACGGTCCAACTGAGGCGGCGGGTGCGAGTGCAGGCGCGGGCCTTGACGGGATCCGCTGGACAGGGCGCTGTTCTTGCGCGCCATTGCAGAAAACCGGATAGGGCTATCATTGCGCCCGCGAACAAAAATACCCAGGCTTTATTTTTCCCGAGCCACGTGATTTGCGGCACAGTCTCAATAATGCCGGCCATCACGGCGCCCGCGCCAATACTGACCAGCAGCGCCGGGAGCGCGCAGCAGATGAGCGTTCCCGTCGATGTGAAAAGCGAGAAAAAGGCAGGAATGGCTGAGGGCGATTTTACCTCAAGCGGCGTTTGGGCCTTACTATTCATGCACCGTTTTCATGTGTAATATCCACCAGCGAGTAACCTGACTTGCGGATGAGTTTAGCAAGACGATCATCGGAGAGGATTTGTCCGTCTTTCAAGAACACCCGAACCTCGCCTGCATCAAGATCTACGCTAATTGTTTCGACGGCGTCTTCTTTCTTGAAAACTTTCCTCAAGGCTTGCGCACAGAAATCGCAGACCAAACCATTTACCTTAGCGACAACTGTGTGCGTGCCTTCGGAGATGATCTCATTAGAATCGTCAGACGTTTTCGCAGCATGATCATGGCCGCTATGATCCATCTTACTGTGGTCCATGCCCTCCATCATGTTCATGTCGCTATGGTCCATCGTCTTCATTTTGCTATGATCCATGGTCTCCATTTCACTGTGATCCATTTTACTATGATCCATGGCATCTGCATCCTGCGCAAAAGCAGGTTGAGCGAAAAGCGTGAGCGCGGCGACAGCCCCGAGTGTTTTAAATATAGTCATATTCGTTTCCTTCAGAAGACAAATCAAAATCTAACAATCCAATTCGCAAGCCACTCATTTTCTTCGACAGTGTAACCCAATTCGATCATCTGCACCCCTTTGAATAAACGGATGAGAGGCGTCGTCGTTATCGGTTTATCACCGTCTGGATGGTTCTGGACCTCCACCATGAACCATGTGTGCAAGTCCCCATAATCACCGATATAAGGTGCCACACCCAACCTAGCGCTATGGTGAACAGATTCGTTGTCGGCAAAATCCGCCGTGCGTAGGCGGTATTCGGTAAACCAACGGCGCGTTTCCCAGTCCGCCGCAAATTCCACAAAGCCCGCGAGTTCTGCACCTGCGCTGCCGAACGGGTCCGCTTGTCCAATACCAGCTTTCGCGTAAATATTGGCTTGGCTGCTTGGGCCGTTAAACCGTTTCACGAGCCGGTTATATTGCAGCCCCGTGAAGGTCACATCTTCATCCCAGTTTTTTTCGATATAAACGCCAAATGAATCAAAAGCGGTCGGGGAATAATGCGCATGTATGGCGGATCTATCGCCATTATTGCGCTGCATGAGTGTCCATCCGCCGGGATAGGACACGGGCCGCGCATAGGCAGATTCCGCCAATAACAGCGCGGCTAAAAGAGTAGTTAGGCGGCGGCACATCACTTCTTACGCCCGCCCAAAACAGCCACGAGTTCCTGTACCTTTTCGCGCCGCTGCTCGATGTCATCTGACTTGAGAGCCGTCTCGACGCAGCTATCCAAATGGTCGTTCAAAACGAGCCCTTCTAGGCTCGTTAGCGCGGATTTAATCGCTTGGATTTGCCGCACGACATCAATGCAATACCGGTCATCCTCTATCATCTTGGCAACGCCGCGCACTTGACCCTCAATTCGGGCCAATCGCTTAAGTGCTGCGGTGTTTGTGTTTGGGTTCATCATATACCTATGGGGGGTATATACCACCCTGCGTCCTTTTTGGCAAACAAATTACATGATCATAATAGAGGGTAAGAAAAATGCGCAAGGCGAGGTGCCTTAATGCTCAACACATGAACCTGCGTGTGAAGCTAAAGGCTTCCGTAATCCACCGCGAAGCCCCCGCGATGCGGATTGGCAGCAAAGACGTCCGCACATCTGAGAAACAAACGCGCTAAAACAAAACGTGACATTGCCCCGCGCGCATTCCCCCGCTAAAGGCCGCTCACGACGTAACACCAAATCGGAGACTCACTATGGCACGCGCGAAAATCGCCCTTATCGGCGCCGGTATGATCGGCGGAACTTTGGCCCACATTGCGGCCCGTGAAGAATTGGGCGATGTCGTCCTATTCGATATTTTTGAAGGCACGGCCAAAGGTAAAGCGCTGGACCTTTCCGAAGCCGCGCCTGTGTTTGGCAAAGATAGCAACCTCAAAGGCACGAATGATTATGCCGATATTAAAGGCGCAGATGTTTGCATCATTACGGCGGGTTTCCCCCGCAAGCCGGGAATGGACCGCTCAGAGTTGATCGGCAAAAACCTCGGCGTGATTAAACAGGTCGCAGAAGGCATCAAAGAACATGCGCCAAAGGCTTTTGTGATTTGTATCACCAACCCGCTCGATGCGATGGTGTGGGCATTGCAAAAATTCTCAGGTCTGCCGCCGAAAAAAGTTGTCGGCATGGCCGGCGTTTTGGATAGCGCGCGTTTCCGCTATTTCCTCGCCGATGAGTTTGGCTGTTCCGTCGAAGATGTGCATGCCTCTGTTCTTGGCGGCCACGGCGATACAATGGTACCGCTGACGCGCTATTCCACAGTGAACGGTGTGCCGCTCCCGGACCTCATCAAAATGAAATGGACGACGCAAGAGCGCGTTGACGCCATCGTTGAGCGCACACGTAAGGGCGGCGGCGAGATCGTCGGCTTACTCGGAAATGGCTCGGCCTTTTACGCGCCAGCGGAAAGCGCGATTGAAATGGCGACGTCTTATCTGCGCGATAAGAAACGCATCTTGCCCTGTGCTGTGCGTCTCTCGGGCCAAATCGCAGGCGTGCGCGGGCTCTATGTCGGCGCGCCGGCAATGATCGGAAAAAGCGGCGTCGAAAAGGTGATGAATATTCGCTTGAAGACTGAAGAGCGCGAGATGTTCATGGTCTCCGTCGCAGCCGTCGAGAAAATCATCGCAGATTGCCAAGAGATGGAACCGAGTCTCAAGGACTAGCCCAAATTCAAATTTAAGTTTTGAAGGCGGGCTGAAAAGTCCGCCTTTTTTATTGGAGAGAAATGTGAGCCAACCCATCCTCGAAACCGAACGCCTTATCTTGCGCGAAATTGATATCGATGCGGACATTGACGCGTGGACCGATATGATGAGCGACGAAGACACGGTGCGCTATATTGGCGGGAAGGTTCTGGACCGCGCGGGATGTTGGCGGCAGATGGCGACGTTGATTGGGCATCAAAAAGTGCGTGGCTACGGTTTCTGGTCTGTGGTTGAAAAATCGAGCGGGCAGTTCATAGGACGCGTCGGGCCGTGGTTCCCGGAAGGCTGGCCCGAGCCCGAAGTCGGCTGGACCCTCCACCGCGACTTCACCCGCAGAGGCTATGCGAAGGAGGCAGGCGCGGCCTGCGTCGACTATTGCTTCAATACGCTGGGTTGGGAGCGCGTCATCCATGTCATCGCAGAGGAGAATATCGGCTCAATCAAAACCGCCGAGGCAATTGGCTCCAGGCGGATGTATAAAATCGATCAGCTCCCGCCTTTCGGCGATGTGCAATGCTGGGCATATGGGCAGGTCAAAGAGAAATAGGTGAAATTCATGACGAACTGTAAATCTGCCTAGTTGCGGTCAGTATTCTGAGCGTTATAAGACGCA
>CALDTL010000007.1 GCA_937923965.1 uncultured Caulobacterales bacterium | reverse complement strand
GCTGCATATGACGACGACGCTCTTGGTCTGGAAGCGGATGCGCGACTGCAAGCCTTCCAAACGGACATCGCTCGGGAAGCTGGGGTCTTCCATAATCTCATTACCCTTCCCACATTCCACGGCACGGCAAAGGTCATGAATGATTTGTCGGAGGGGTATTTTGGGGAACAGAAGATGCTGTCATATGTCAAAAATATTCAACGCGAAGAAATTCGTAGGAATGTCTCCGCCGTTAAGCATCAGCATGAGGTCGGGTCTAACCTCGGCGATGATTTCAAAGAGATGACAGGAGGCGAACGCGCCCTCAAAGCAGGCGGCGAGCATAATACGATGAACCAGTTCGAGACTGCGGCTTAGCCATCAATTGACTATCAAACATCACCTCGCTGATGACAGCGAGGTGATACCCTTAAAACTCATTTCGCGGATGGCGCGGAGTGGCGGATCTAATCTTGTCGATTAAACGTCGGAACGGACGCTCCAATGTGCGCTCAAACTTTCACAGACATTTGCAGATTTTGAAGTTTAAATTCCCGATAGTATTTTGGCAAAGGCTCGCCAAAGGTGAATGACCATGCTCCACCGTCTGAGGCATTAACAGTCATAAATCGGAAGATCCGCTCCAGATATTTATGTCACCATCTAACTGCAGGCTATCGATCTCCTTCAACTCATCTGACGTGAATGTAAGATATTTCAAGCTATCCAATGAATCTGCTAATTGCTCGACCGTTCGCGCCCCAATAAGGGCTGAAGTTACGCGCGGGTCTTTTAAAACCCATGCGATCGCCATTTGCGCGAGGGATTGACCCCGCCGCTCTGCAATCTCAGTTAACTTCCGAATTACGCTGACATTATTGTCCGTTAGCCAGTCTTGACGAAATGAAGGGCTTTTTGTTGCGCGGGCCCCTTCAGGTACCCCGTTCAAATATTTTTTAGTTAGAAGCCCCTGAGCCAATGGTGAGAATCCAATGCATCCCGTGCCTAACTCTTCGAGTGTGTCGAGCAGGCCATTTTCTATCCATCTATTGAACATAGAATATGAAGGTTGATGGATAAATAGAGGAACATTTTCACGAGATAAAATTTCGGCGGCCTTACGCGTTAATTTGGGAGAATATGATGAAATGCCAACATATAGAGCTTTACCTTGGCGATGTAATTGAGTGAGCGCGCCCATTGTCTCTTCTATAGGCGTGTTAGGATCAACTCTGTGAGAATAGAATACATCGACATAATCTAGTCCCATACGTTGCAAGCTTTGGTCACAACTGGCAATCAAATATTTTTTGGAGCTGCCAATTCCACCATAGGGTCCAGGCCACATATCCCAACCAGCCTTTGATGAAATAAACAATTCATCACGGAAAGGCTTAAAGTCCGTCGCCAAGACTTTTCCAAAATTTTCTTCTGCTGAACCATATGGCGGGCCATAATTATTGGCTAAATCAATGTGGGTAATCCCTTGATCAAAGGCGTATCGCAAAATCGAACGCCCCGTTTCAAAGACATCAGCGCCGCCAAAATTTTGCCAAAGGCCTAAAGAAATTGCCGGTAAGAAAACACCCGAATGACCGCATTTCCGGTAGGTCATATTATCATAACGTGTTTGCGAGGGAACGTATTGTGTCGGCAAAGCCATAATTATCCTTTAATCTTGACCGTTTTTCTCATTTGCATGCCGAACTTTGGCATGTCCTGTGACCCATAGATGTATTTAATTATTTTGTCAGCCCCTCTTTGAATATCAGTAACGCGATCTCTGCCGCGCGCCTTCGGGGTTTCAATAACTTTCGATTGCTAGACGTAAGCTCCTGCAACGCGCCGTATCTCCAACAAGATCAGGCTATGGTCTGAAGCTTTGACCTCTCTAGGTTTATGATCGTAACTTATCGTTGCTATCCGCGCATCAAAAACGGGGCTGGCAAGGACTTGGTCATATCGGAAACGGTTATCTGTGCGGGGCGAAACCCAGCTAAATTCACGGGCGTCCTTGTGGCGGCTGCGCCAGCTATCAATCCATCCCGTTTGCAGCAGGTCCTGATAATATTGCGTGGCAAGAAAGGTTTTACTGTCGCTATCAATATGGGGGATGCCGCAATTCATATCCCCAATGATGAGGGCGTCGGTTTTAAGCAGGCTTTCGCTATCATTTTTTAGCGCTTCAAAAAGCGGGATTTGCGCTTTCTTTTGCGGAAAGTGAACTGCGATCAGGGAGAGCTCAAACCCCAGCGCCTCAGCGCTGAAATAAGCTTCGAGCAAATGCAGCGGGTTATTTGGCTCAGGCAAAAATGGGCCTGCGTCAAAGCCATATTTAGACGCGATTAGGATAGTATTTTCTTTGCCGTCAGTCTCCGGGATATGGATAAATTTCAGGCCGGCTTTTTTGAGACCCGCAACAATTTCATCTTCAACAGAGCCGCGTCGAAACTCTTGGAGCGTAACAATATCAGGCGCATGGCCGTGGATTGTTTTGACAATCTCATCGGCGCGGCGACCTCCCCCAGCTAAGATGTTCCAAGAGAGGAGTTTCACTCCCCCTGAACTTTCCAACCACCGACGAAATACTTTTTCTCCCACTCTGCGAAATAGCCTTCGAGCTGGGACTGTGAGCTGCTCACACGCATATCATATTGCAGCGGGTCTTTGCGGTTAGGAGAATAATCGGTGAGCTGTATAACGAAAGCAGGGAAGTCTTTGCTGGCTTCGTCTTTATTGGTTTTCCAGAGCACGATTTTGCGCACCAT
>CALDTL010000006.1 GCA_937923965.1 uncultured Caulobacterales bacterium | reverse complement strand
CATCAGAGCGATTGGGCTTGAATGAAAATGTGACAGCGCTAGAAGGCCCGTCATGTCGACACCGAAATCAGAACGTATTCTCGTCACTTCCGCGCTGCCCTATATTAATGGGGTCAAACATATGGGGAATTTGGCTGGCTCCATGTTGCCAGCCGATGTCTATAGCCGCGCCATGCGGTTGATGGGCCATGAGGTGCTTTATATCTGCGCGACGGATGAGCACGGCACGCCCGCTGAATTAGCCGCGGCAGAGGCTGGGCTGTCAGTCTCTGACTATTGCGATAAAATGCACACGGCCCAAGCCGAGGCGGGCGCAAATTTTAAACTTTCTTATGATTATTTCGGCCGCTCTAGCTCTGAGGCCACGCGGCGGCTCACGCAAGACTTTGCCTTGGCGCTAGAGGCGAATGGATTCTTAGAGGAGCGGACATCGAAGCAGGTCTATTCCGTTGCGGATGGACGGTATCTACCGGACCGTTATGTCGAAGGGACTTGCCCCAATTGCGCGTTCGAGGGCGCGCGCGGGGATCAATGTGATAATTGCGGGAAGCTTCTCGATCCCGTCGATCTGATCAATCCTTATAGCGCGGTGTCCGGTAGTCATGAGGTCGAAATCCGCGACACCAATCACCTTTATTTGAAACAATCCGACATGAGCAATAAATTGCGCGCATGGGTGGAAACGCACCGCGCCGATTGGCCTACGCTCACAACCTCTATTGCGATGAAATGGCTCGATGAAGGGCTGCGGGACCGGGCGATCACGCGCGATTTGGACTGGGGCATTCCAGTGGTCGACGCGGATGGAAACGTCCGCGAGGGATTCGACGGCAAAGTCTTCTATGTTTGGTTTGATGCGCCCATTGCTTATATCGGCGCGACGCAAGATTGGGCCGCCCAAGACCATGTAAAAGCCACAGGCGGTGCTTGGGAAAAATTCTGGCGGACAGACAAAGGCGCCGATAGCACCCGATATGTCCAATTCATGGGCAAAGACAATGTCGCTTTTCATACGCTGTCTTTCCCGACAACGATCATGGGCAGCGGCCAGCCTTGGAAGCTCGTGGATGAGCTGAAGGCTTTTAATTGGGTGACATGGTATGGCGGGAAATTCTCGACGAGCCAAAAGCGCGGCGTGTTTATGGATCAAGCCATCGATATTGCGCCGTCCGATTATTGGCGCTGGCACTTGATGGCGAACGCGCCAGAGAGTTCTGACGCCGCCTTTACGTGGGAAGATTTCCAAGCGAGCATTAATTCTGATTTGGCGAATGTGCTCGGCAATTTCGTCAACCGCATCACCAGCTATTGTGTCAAAAAATTTGATGGCAAAGTCCCAGCAGGCGGCGCGATTACGGACGCTGAAAAATGGATTGAGAATGAATTGGCCGAGCGACTGCCGCGGTTGATTTCATTTTATGAAACGCGCGAGTTTCGCAAAGCGATGGCAGAGACCCGCGCAATTTGGGCGGCGGGGAATGAATATCTCACGCAAGCCGCGCCCTGGACGCATTACAAGACGGATGTGGATCAGGCGGCGATGGGCGTGCGGGTCGGCTTGAATCTGGTCGCTTTGTTTGGGATTCTGGCACAGCCAATTACCCCAGATGCAGCCGAAAAAATTCTGGATGCCATGAATATTCCGGAGGGGAACAGAAGCTGGAAATTCGGTGATGTCTCGAATGTCGCCGCGCTTTTAGACGCACTGCCGCATGGATTGGAAATATCTGCGCCGCCAGTTTTGTTTACAAAGATTGAAGCTGAGGACATAGAGGCGTGGACCGAGAAATTTGGCGGCGCGGTATGATTGGCTTTGGAGAGGCGGTCGCGTTATTCTACAAAAATTATGTGACTTTCGCGGGACGATCCTCACGAGCAGAATATTGGTGGGCGGCTCTTTACCAGTTTATCGTTTATGTGGCTTTGGCCATCGCCTTTTTTGCGCTATTAGGCCCGGAAGGTTTTGAGTCAACGGAAAGCGATTTGGCCTTTGCCGGCATCTTTATTGCCGCGGGTCTTTTCTGGCTCGTGAATTTTTTACCAGGAATATCTATAAAGGTCCGGCGGTTTCACGACTTGGATCAAACGGGGTGGTTAGTCCTCGTGTTTTTCATTGTGAACGCCATCATTACTGTGTCTGTTTTTGCGCAGCTGATATGGTTCGCTGTGCGCGGGACCGATGGTGCAAATAGATATGGGCCTGATCCCTATTGGAAGGAAGCGGACTTATTTGGATGATGTTGGATTTTGGCGAAGCCGTTCGGCAGTTTTACGGGAGTTATGTGAACGCTGATGGGCGGGCGCAACGCTCTGCCTATTGGTGGCCGCAGCTTTATCAACTTATTATTTACGCAGTTCTGGTGGTCGTGTTTCTAATGGCGGAAGGCACGACGGATATTATTGATGCGGTCGTCTCTGCTGAGGAAGCGAATGAAGAGTTCGTCTTCACAGACGACATGACAATCGGGCCCAGCGGAATCATTGCCATGATTTTGTTTTTTTGCTTCGCCATTGCAAATTTTCTTCCCAATATTATGCTTAATATCAGGCGCTTTCATGACCTCGGACAAACGGGATGGCTTGTATTGGTGTTTCAGGGTCTCGGATTGATTCAACCGATTGGGTTTGTTGCTGGGCTGGTGAATTTGATTTGGTTCATGATCCCCGGAACGGCTGGGCCTAACCAATATGGTCCCGATCCGCTGGAGCGAAATTCAGACATCTTCGGCTAATAATCAAACGACCGCTTTTTTTCTGATAGGAATAAGACTGGCCAAGGCGACAGCCACAATCCCAATTCCAGCGGCGGCGGCGATCCAGATCGTCCCGCCTTGTCCGGCATGACGTAGCGCCAGAAAACTCAGGCCCCAGAGAATAGGAAAAGCGTATATTTTATTCATCGCTTTCTGACGTAAAATATAAATGGCGAACCACAGCGCGAGCCCTAAAACGGATAAAGCTGAGCCTGTGACGCTCCAGCCAAGCGGCTCAACGGTTTTCCATAGGAGCCCATTTAATCCAACAAAGACGGCAATCGAACACCAGCCCGCGATGAGGCTGATGGGGCCGAGCACCAGCCAATGTTCGATTTTGTCCAAGGCCGCTAGGCTTCGCCAAATTTTTATCATTGCGGCCACAAGACAAAGCATGGTTGGTATAAAGATGGCGCTGGCTAAACTTTCTACGAGGCTATCGGGCGCGAAGGCTGTCACGAGCCCCCAAGCCACAATGCCCCATAGACCCGCGGCAACCCACCATCCGCTGTCTCGGTAAACGGCCCGCGTCCGATTGGCGCGAAACGCTTGGATGATCGCGTAAGCAAAGATACCCAAAAAGATGGGCCCCCAGATGGAGAAGGCCGTGGTTTGGGGGACCAATATGTTTTCGGTCAGATCCGAGAACTCCGACGGACTGCGCGCGCCCTCTAAAAAAATCCCGAGAGACGAAAAAACCCATATCAAAGGCGACGCAATCAGGACGAGAAGTTGCCGAAGCAGGTCAGTTTTTTGAGGTGTGTGCGTGGAGGTCATAAAATATTTACGTCACAGAACCTACATATAGTGCAAAAAATCACACAAGCCGTTTCGCCTGTGCTATGCTTAATGTGTTATTCAACAGAAAGGCCTCCTATGCAGATCCAAATCGCCTCCAAAGGAATCGATGTTTCACAAGCGCTCAGAGAGCGTATTACAGACCGGCTAGAGGAGATGATGGATAAATATATCCACCGTGAAGGAGAGGCCCAAGTCAGTATTTCGCGCGAGGGCTCTGGATTTCGGACGATATGTTCGGTGCATTTGCCGTCAGGCGCGTCGATGGAGGGGCAGGGCGAGGCGCAAGAGGCTTATCCGGCCTCTGATGAAGCTTTGGAGCATATAGAGAAACGTCTTCGGCGCTATAAACGCCGCCTGAAAGATCATAGCCAACGCGCCAAGGCAAAAGAGGCCTCCATGTTTGTTTTGGAAAATCCGGTGACTGAAGAGCAGCCCGATGATCATCAAAATGATGAGCATGCCGAACCACTCGTCATCGCCGAAAGCACGAAAAAGATCAGAACTCTGACACCCGGTATGGCCGCGCTTGAGCTAGGCTTGGCTGATTCGGGGGTTGTTGTGTTTAACAATGCTCGACACGGCGGACTCAATGTCGTTTTTAAGCGCGCAGATGGTCATATTGGCTGGATTGATCCGAAATCGGAGTAAACTTAGCGTTGTCAAACTGAAATGGTGAAATTTGGGCTGAGTCTCCCATTTGACCTTTGTGAAAGCGCCCGATAATGCACGCGCCATCGAAAAAGATACACTCGAACCGTGGGTGTATCTGGCGCAATTATTACAATTTGAACACATCTGGGATGTAAATGAAAATTTATGACTGATGATTTATTTTCCGCAGAAACGGTTGTTGTCGACCTTACAATCGTCTCTCAAAAACAACTTTTCCAAGACATGGCGACACGTATTATTGCCGCTCATGATTTGGAAGTTGCGGGCCGCGATGTCGTTGCGGCCGCGATGGAGCGCGAGCGCCTGGGCTCAACGGGTGTTGGAAATGGCGTAGCCTTGCCGCATGCCCGTATTGACGGAATTGATAAGGTGATGGCGGGTTTTGCGCGCCTTGTGGAGCCAATGGAGTTTGACAGTGTTGATGGCCGCCCTGTCGATTTGGTCGCCTTTCTGCTCGCACCCGCGGATGCGGCGGGCGCGCATTTGCGGGCGCTTGCGCGGGTGTCGCGGCAATTAAGGCGAGAAGAAAATCGCGCGCGCCTTCGCTCTGCGCCGGACGCGCTCAGCGTGTTCACAATTCTATCTGACGACCCGTTGGACCGCGCCGCAGCATAACATGTTTGGGTGAACGCTTGTAAGTCAGCGGAGTGGCTGTCATACTCCAACTTTAATTGCTGCAATTCGGGTCCTTATACGTGAAACCAGATAATCCCTCACGCCTCTTTAACCGTGAACTTTCTTGGTTGTTTTTCAATACGCGCGTACTTGAAGAAGCTGAAAATTTAGATGTTCCTTTATTAGAACGTGTCAGGTTTTTATCGATCTCTGCCTCGAACCTAGATGAATTTTATATGGTGCGGGTCGCCGGTCTGCGCGAGCAGGTCAGGACTGGCGTTAAAGGCGATGAGTTTGGCGCGGAGAGCCCCAAACATCAGTTGCAAAAAATACACCGCCGAGTCGGTAAAATTCTCTCTCGGCAAAATAAGTGTTGGCGACGCCTGAAAGACTCTCTTGCTGCGGAAAAAATAAATATGTTGCCCGTCACTGCGCTTTCGGAGTCACAACGCATGGATCTTCGGGAGACATTTTACACAGACATTTTACCGCTGCTGACGCCGCTATCTGTTGATCCCGCCCATCCCTTTCCATTCCTCCCCAATTTTGGGTTTGGGATCGTTTTGGGTCTCGAAAAGCCAAAGCGTGATCCCTTGTTTGGCGTGATTACGGTTCCGCTAAAAGTTCCGCGGATAATCGAAATTAAATCCACTGAAAGCGCCCGAAATTTTGTTTTCACGGAAGATGTCCTGCAAATTTTTGCGAAAGACATTTATCCGGATTTTGACGTCACCGCATCGGGTGTTTTCCGCATTACGCGGGATAGCGGTATAGCCGTTGATGAGCGCGCTGAGGATCTCGTGCAGCATTTTGAAAGCCTTTTGAAACAAAGACGCCGAGGCCGGGTTATTCGCCTTGAGATCAATAAGGAAATGGAACCGGCTTTGAGAGAGTTTCTCGTGAGCCGTTTCGATTGTCGTGAGGAAACAATTGAGCAAGGCGCGGATATACTGGGCCTTCGTGATGTCGTCGAGATTGTCAAAACAGGGTCGCAAGACCTTTTATTTCCGCCCTTCAAAGCCCGCTTCCCAGAACGTATTCGCGAATTTGACGGCGATTGCTTTGCGGCGATTGCCGCTAAAGATATTGTGGTTCATCATCCCTATGAGGAGTTTGATGTTGTTATTCAATTCCTGCAGCAAGCCGCCCGGGACCCGGATGTCGTTGCGATAAAACAGACCTTATACCGTACGAGTGATAACAGCCCGATTGTCGGTGCCCTGATTGATGCCGCCGAGTCCGGGAAAAATGTAACCGCCTTGGTCGAGCTTAAGGCGCGGTTTGACGAGGCGTCAAATATGCGCTGGGCGCGAGACCTAGAGCGGGCAGGGGTGCAGGTCGTCTACGGATTTGTCGGATATAAAACCCATGCAAAGGTCAGTCTTGTTATCCGGCGGGAGCAAGACGATCTCCAAACCTATACCCATTTGGGAACGGGGAATTATCACGCACAAAATGCAAAAATCTATACAGATCTCGCGCTATTTACGGCCGATAAAATTATCGGCGAAGATGTTGGGAAGATATTCAATTTCGTCACAAGTTATAATGAGCCGAAACAGCTCAAAAAAATCGCTATTGCGCCGCTGCATTTGCGCGAAACCCTCATTGACCATATTGACCGAGAAATTTTGAATGCGCGCGGGGGACGTCCGGCCGGGATATGGGCGAAAATGAATGCTCTCGTTGACCCTATTATCATTGAGAAACTTTATGGTGCCTCGCAGGCGGGTGTTAAGATTGATTTGGTGGTTCGCGGCATTTGTTGTCTTCGCCCGCAAGTCAAAGGCATGAGTGAAAATATCCGCGTCAAATCGATAATCGGGCGATTTTTAGAACATTCCAGGATCGTTTGTTTTGGGAACGGCGCGCCTTTGCCATCCGACCAAGCGTTGGTGTTCATTAGTTCTGCAGATTGGATGCCGCGAAATCTAAACCGCCGCATCGAAACGCTTGTCCCCGTTGAAAGCCCAACCGTTCACAATCAAGTGCTAGACCAAATCATGATCGCCAATCTTTTGGATAATATGAATAGCTGG
>CALDTL010000005.1 GCA_937923965.1 uncultured Caulobacterales bacterium | reverse complement strand
CCCGCCAAACGGTCTTTCAACATAGGCAGTAATTTCTCATTCGTGACTAACGGATCGCCGTCATAGGTCGGATCGCCGCCGGAGAGACTTTCGACCACGCAGCCGGCCTCTTGGCAAATCAAGATGCCTGCCGCGACATCCCACGGCGCAAGGCCGCGTTCCCAGAAGCCGTCATAGCGGCCGGCGGCCGTCCAAACCAAATCGAGGCTGGCCGCGCCCATGCGGCGAACGCCAGAGGAGCTGCCCATGACTTTATGTAATTCCTTGAGGAATTTGGCGTGGCCCGGGCGGCCCAAAAAGGGAATGCCCGTTGCGAAAAGGCTGTCTTGGAAAATATCGCGCCGCGCCGGACGCAAGCGGCGGTCGGCCCCGCCGCGTGTGCCGTCATTGACGAAAGCGCCTTTGCCTTTCTCGGCCATAAACATTTCATCCGTGATCGGATTATACACCATGCCCGCCACGATCTCGCGCGGGTTGCCGTCAATCTCGCGCTCCAGCGCAATAGAAATTGCGAAATGCGGAATGCCGTGAAGATAATTTGTTGTGCCGTCCAGCGGGTCGACGATGAAGCGGTGGGTCTTATCCGTACCCTCGATCTCGCCGCCTTCTTCGAGCAGGAAGCTATATCCCGGGCGGGCTTCCGAGAGGACTTCAACGATGGTGGCTTCAGCTTTTTTATCCGCGCGGGAGACAAAATCAGCCGGGCCCTTGCGCGCGACTTGCAGATGCTCGAGCTCGTTGAAATCCCGCAGCAAATTCCGCGACGCCTTGCGCGCCGCTGTTTGCATGACGGTCATGATAGCAGACATTCCACTCATGGTCTAAATTTCCTTAGGAGGGCTTCAAATGATTTTGTTACTAATAGTATGAATAGAAATGAGAAGGGAACAAATACTGCGATCCAAGACCAAAGTCCCAACTCATAATTTTCGAACACTCCGGTTACGGTAACAGTGGCAGCAACCGCCAAGATTGCAGAGACGATGACGAGAACGAATGTTACTGAGACGTCAATTACAAAACTGATGATTGACTCAAACAATAAATTAATCCGCACGTTTCACATAGGACCCGTCAGCCGTGTTGATAATCAACCGCTCGCCCACGCCCACAAAGGGCGGCACGGTTGTGCGCGCGCCGTTGGACATTGTCGCGGGCTTATAGGAATTGGCGGCGGTTTGGCCTTTGACCACTGGTTCGGTGTCTTCGACGGTGAGGATGACCTGTTCGGGCAGGGAGATCGTGATGGGGCGATCTTCATAAAACTCGACTTCGACTTCCATGCCGTCTGTCAGATATTGCGCTTGCTCGCCGATAAATTCAGATTGCAGCATGATCTGCTCATAGTTCTCGGCGTTCATGAAAACGAGCATTTCGCCTTCGGGGTAAAGATAAGTGTGCTTCTTCTGGTCGAGGCGCACCCGCTCAACCGTTTCCGCCGCGCGGAAGCGCTCATTGAGCTTACGGCCGTCGAGGAGATTTTTCAGCTCGACCTGATTAAAGGCGCCGCCCTTACCGGGTTTGACCGCGTTACATTTCACCGCGACCCAGAGCGTGTCTTGGTGCTTGATGATATTGCCTTGGCGAATTTCATTGCCGTTCATTTTCATGGCGCGGTCCTTTGGGGTCACTTTATCGCGCGGGCCATACCAGCGCGGGTGCCGCGCGGCAAGCCGCAGCTTCGCCGGAGGCTGATATGAAAACAGCCACTCTCCATTTTGAAATAGCAGGCCGCGGCTTTCAGCTCGGTGTTGTTTACCTAAGGCCGGAAGGCCGAAGCTTCGCCAATCGTCTGAACGTTATCTTCAACATTGCGCTCCAACATCAGCCGGCGGGGATCCAATGCGATATGGGATGGCTTCTCTGCCACATCAAATGTGAAGACCTCATCCGTTTTTGTCACCCAGACTTGCTCGAGTTTGGTCCACGCACTCCAGAGTTTTTTCGGCGTATCGGTATAAATTCCGATTTCGAGCGGCTCGTTCAAAACCTCGCCTTCCATATCGGCCCAGCTTTCCGCGGTCTCCATCTCTTCGGTTTGGATGTCCTTATCCGTTTTGACGGGGATGGAGACTTTCCAGGTTCCATCCGGATTTTCCGTGATGGTCGGTCCGCCGTCGCCATAGCTGAATTTCCACCAGACCATCCGGTCCCATTGATCCGTGATAAATTGATCATATTCGGGCCCGGCCGCTTCGCGCAGGACATTGGTGACTGTTTTTGTTGTGGGGTAAGGCGGGCCTTTAAGACCATAGTCTTCGATAAAGCCTTTCATCGCGTCCCGCATATTTTGCGGCCCGATATAATGTTTCAAACCCCACATAACCCAATCGGCTTTATTATAGACAAGATATTGTTGTCCGCGCGCCACCGCCAGCGGGACCTCTTTTTCGCGGTCAATAAAGGCCAAGGCTTGCATATTCGCGATCGTTCCGTTCTCGAGCATGTAACGTGCCTTGTCCCAGCCATACATGGCCTCATAGGCGTCCATTGTGATATAGGATGTCAGGCCCTCGGAGAGAACGTTAAAGCCGCGGCTATAGCCCGGCACAATTTGATGGGCGAACCATTGATGACCCATTTCATGCATTGTTGTCGCCGATGTATTATCCAGTGTTTTAATATCATCGGGGTCGCCCGAATCCATAATAAAGCCCTGTTCGGAGTAGGGGATCGTGCCTGCGAAGGCCTGCGCAAATCCTATGAATGGGACTTCCATGATACGAACATAATCATATTGGTAGGGCGAGAAATGCTGTGTGAAATGGCTCAAGCTAAATTGGGTGGCTTTAATCATATCCTGAACAGAGAAATCATGGTTTTCGGCATGATAGATGCGAATGGGAATGACCTTACCATCCGGCGATGTCCAGCTATCTTCCGTCACAGCATATTCACCCGAGAGCATAGAGAAGAAATTGCTGATGGGTTGTGTGGTTTGGTACGTTCGGCACGTGCGCCCGTCTGTCGTTTCTTCCGAAATGAGATTGCCTGGCGCGATTGGAATTTGCGGCGCTTCGGTACAAATGCGGCCTGCAAAATCGATTGTGTCGGCGGGCCCGGTGATTGACCCGAACAGGTTTAACGCCATCCCCTCCGCTTTTGGCTCAGGAAGTTTAGGTAATTCCTCAAGGCCGAGCTTGCGGCGTTTTTTGGAACTTTGAATGGAGAGATCAGGCGGTCCGAAAACAGGAACCACGCGCGGGCTACCGCCAAAGCTGGCGTAATTATTCATGAATGTGCCATTGCGGGAGACTGAACTCCGATCAGCCAAGCGGGGACCATGCAGGAAAACCTCAAAATCTAATTGCGCCGTCCCGCCATCCGCAAGAGGCGGGTCGAATTTGAATAAACGAACGTCGAAATCATTGATGTCTTCAAGACTATCGCCATCTGAATTTTGGCCGGATGTCACCTCTGCGGCGCCTGAGATTTTAAGGACACGCATGTCCTCGAGGTGAGATGTGGGGGGTTGCACATACAGCTCGGTGATGGGCTCTCCGCTGGCGTTTTCCAGCTGCATGACGCCAGAGATCGTGGCCTCTTGCTTGGACGGATAAATATCCGCATCTACGGAGACGGCGCGGGTATGGGGCCGGGGCAGCTTCATCTCAGCTTTAAAAAGTTTCTCGCCTTTAACCTGACGTGCTTCTCTAGTCTTTTGGTTGTTCCAGTCGACCTTATCATAGGCATTGTAGATGAATGCTCCGGTGCCGATAAAACCTGCAATGGCGAGCGCCATAACCCCGGCGGATAATCCGCTAATATTCCTGCCAATATTTTTCATGCGTAAAAGCAAACCGGTCTGCAGGCCGCGGCGCCACATCCACACGCCCAGCACGGCGAAAGCAAGGACGAGCAGGCCCCAATAAGCGTTGAACCAACGAAACGCGATCCAATTATTATATGGCGAGATTTCAGATACGGCGCCCGGGGACGTTCCGCCGAAACCCATAAGTGGGTGATAAAATGGAAGTCGGCCTATCAGGAAAGTTACCACGATCATGGCTCCCGCGGCGGCAATCATGCCGACAATCCTATTTGGAACAAAATTTTGAACGATCATCGCAAGAGCCGCGAGGAAAAGATAGTTCGGCAGCTGATTTAAGAATGTATAGCGAAAATAGAGTCCGAAATCGATCGGCGGACTCTCCACGAGGCCTTGGATAAGCATGCCGATGAACATGCCAATCGATAAGAGCGTTATCACGATTGCCATCAAGGCGAGCCATTTGGATGCCGAAAGTGGCCAATTACTGACATTGGTCGAGTCTAGCAATTCATTGAATTTAGCGCCTTTGTCCCGAAATGTAATCTCGGCGGAAAAGAAAGCGATAATCAACATCATGGGGATGAAAAAAGATGTGAAGCCAATCGCCGACATAAACAGGGATGTCGGGACTAATTTTTGCGGAGAGAAGAAAACTGTCACAATAATTAGGAACGCGAAAAGGGCGATGGCCAAGCTCGCCAAAATCAAGAAAGGAATTGAACGCACAGTGGTTAAATATTCAAATTTTAAACGGGTCCGTAATGCGCTTAGATCTGCAGCAAAGCTTGTCGCTTGCGAGACGCCAGCATAAGCCGCGCCGGTCGCGACCATATTTTTGTCTTGACGAAGTTTCGTTTTTCCAGTGATCAACCCGCGCTTAAATCGACCAAATACGAGGGCTAAAACGGCAATCGAAATACCGCCCCAAACTAAGCGGTTTAATCCGACATAACCCATCAAAGGCAATAAGCGGGAATTTCGTTCATCAGGCGACCAAAATCCGGTGTCGAGCGCGTAAGCCAGACTCCCGAAGGGGTCGATGACGGCTTGCACCCATTTTGGCGCATCCAACGCCTCTGTCAGCCCGGTCATGATTGAAAGAAAAAACAGGCCGATCGCCGAGACCAGAACGAGCACGCGGCTCTGGGTGAGCCCCGCAATCAGCGTAAAAAATGCTGTCACAAATAACGCATTGATCACTGTGAAGATAATAAAGGGTTGGAGATAATAAAGTGGACGGATGGGCCCCAAAGTCTCGCTATCAAGCGTCGGGCTGAATTGTCCTAAAAATTGACCCACCAAAAACACAAGAAAAGAGAGGCAAATTATTGTGAAAATACCAATCATTCTGGAAAGTGTCATATCTCGCGTCGAAACAGGCGTTGCGTGAATGATTTCCAGCATATTGGAGGTTTTGTCGCGCAAGATACCTGTGACGGTAAAAATACCGCCGAAGAAGATAACAGGTAAGAAGGCATTCGCCATTCCGCCCGCAACCATTTGCGCGCCATTGGCCTTTAGCCGTGTCCCCGATAGGCCCGATCCAAAGATATCTGGAACTAGAACGACAAACGCGCCGTAGAGCGCCATGAGTATCATCACCACCCAGAATGCGATTTGCTTGGATTGATATTGCGTTTCAAATTTTAAGAGCCGCTTAAGCATCAGCAAACTCCGGTGCTGGCACAGCATCAGTTACAAGGCCGTGAAGATGCGCGTGATAGGCGTCTTCGAGTATGACATTGGCTGGCTCCCAGCCCGCGCCCGGCGCGGCACCAGATAATATACTGACAATCACGCCGCCCGAAAGATGACGAGACGACAGGAAGTTGCTCTGTGTTTTGATCTCCGTCGCTTCGTCTTTGCTGACCTTTTTGCGCCAGACCTTATTCGCGATCGGCGTAATGAGGGCTTCCGGCGCGCCGCGCGCGACGATTTTACCTAACCCCATGACTGCCATGTCTGTGCATAAGTCTCGAACGTCCTCGATGATGTGCGTGGACAAAATAATGATTTTTGTTTCTGCTTGTTCGGAAAGGAGATCGAGAAAACGTTGACGCTCTGTTGGATCCAGACCAGCTGTGGGCTCGTCCACAATGAGAACTTTCGGGTCTCCGAGTAAAGCTTGTGCGACGCCAAACCTTTGGCGCATGCCGCCGGAATAGGTCGCAACATTGGCTGAGGAGTGGGTGAGTAAATTCACATGCTCCAGAAGGGAGCGAATTTGGGACTCTCGGGCAGATTTGTCAGTAACGCCTTTGAGGACGGCAATATGATCAAGGAGAGCTTTTGCGCTCATTTTGGGATAAACTCCGAAATCTTGTGGGAGATAACCAAGCGTGGCTCTCATATGGGTCGGGTTGGCCAAAATATCGACGCCGTCCAAAGTGATTTCACCGATGTCAGGTTTTTGCAATGTGGCCAGCGTGCGCATTAGCGTCGACTTACCAGCACCATTGGGTCCGAGCAGGCCAAAAAGCCCCGGCTTTAGGTCCAGAGAGACATCGTTCAACGCGTGAACATCGCCAAAGCTCTTAGATATATTTTTGATGGACAGCATGGCATTTCCCCAAACGCATAATGGATCTGTGATGTAGCCTTGTTTAAACACGACCCATATCGAAAAACAACAAAAAATATCGATTAACGATAATTTATTAAATCTGAGCATTTTAGCTTTATGTCACTGAAATATAATTTTGCGCTGCTTTTCAGCGGCATGACAACGCGCTAGGTTCACTTCTATGGACACAGAACAAACAGTCTCGACACCGCCGCTGGCCTATACGTTTGCGAGGTTGCACGGTGTCCTTGTTGCGGAAGGACAGGGCGGAGCGCTTGTTCTCGCGCATCGCCCAGGCGTGTCGCGTGAGGCCTTGCTTGAGGCGCGTCGGGTATTTGGTAGTCCTATCCGTCCAGAACAAATCAGCGCCGATGAGTTTACGCGTTTAATTTCGAAGACATATGCCCAATCAGATCTCTCGCGCTCTGCTGATGCCGCCATAGGGGATCCAGAGGATTTATCCCAATTGGCGTCAGGCTTACCCAAGACCTCAGATCTTCTTGATGACGCCGATGACGCGCCCGTCATCCGCCTCATAAATGGTATCTTGCAAGAGGCGATTCGGTCCCGCACCTCGGATATCCATGTTGAGCCTTATGAAGAACGCTTATCCGTTCGGTTTCGGATTGACGGCTCTTTGACAGAAAAGCTCTCACTTCCAGCGCGACTGTCCGCCGTGCTGGTTAGCCGCGTTAAAGTGATGGCGCGACTTGATATCGCGAATAAGCGTGTTCCGCAGGATGGCCGTTTTTCTTTTAACCTTGGCGAGAGACAAATTGATGTGCGGGTGTCGACTTTGCCAGCGCGGCACGGCGAGCGTCTGGTGATGCGGATATTAGAGAAAGACAGCCAAGGCATTGGTCTATCTGAACTGGGTATGGACGAAGAAATGCTCATTGATTTCCAATCGATGCTGGCACGGCCCAATGGGATCATACTTGTCACAGGTCCCACGGGTTCTGGTAAAACGACGACATTATATGGGGCTTTGTCAAAGTTAAATGATGGGACGCGAAATGTGTTAACCGTCGAAGATCCTGTCGAATATGCCCTCGACGGAATCGGCCAGACCCAAGTAAATGATAAGGTAGGCATGAGCTTCGCGGCAGGCTTACGCGCGATTTTGCGCCAAGATCCTGACGTCGTGATGGTGGGGGAAATCCGCGATCCCGAAACGGCCGAAATCGCCGTTCAAGCCGCATTGACGGGACATCTGGTTTTATCGACTGTTCATACAAACTCAGCGGTCGCCGCGATTGCGCGATTACGCGATATGGGCGTCGAACCCTTTCTGTTGTCGTCAACCGTGACCGCGTTGGTCGCGCAGCGTCTTGTGAGACGGCTCTGCGAAAATTGTAAGCAGCCCTATACGCCTACGCCGTCTGAACGCGCTGAACTGGGAGTCGAAAAAGGGGCAACCTTCCATAAATCTGTTGGCTGTATGCAATGTCAAAATATTGGGTATCAAGGCCGGTTGGGACTTTATGAAATGGTGATCAATGATGATACGCTCCGCCAGATGATCCATGACAGCGCCTCCGAAACGGACATGGGCGCCTATGCATTTAAAACGCGAAAGACCCTATTGCAGAGCGGGGCAGACGCTGTTTTGAAAGGCGATACAAGTTCAGAAGAAGTCCTACGTGTCTGCTCCGCGCAGACATCTGAGACGATTTAGCTGTGGATGCGTTTGATTACAGCGCTATGGATGCGGGGGGCGTTAAACGCTCCGGAACTTTAATGGCGACCAGCGCCCGTGACGCCCGTGATGTTTTGCGCGCGCGATCCCTGACGCCGTTGGAACTCAACCGCTCTCGCAAGAAAGGGATTAAGGCTGGAGAGATTTCCGGATCCAATAGCTTTGGCTCTGGCAAAATTAAACATTCGGAATTAACTCGCGCGACCCGCCAAATTGCTATTCTTATTGATGCGGCGACTCCGGTTGAAGATGCGCTGCGGGTGACAGCGATGCAGTTTGAAAAATCTGCGATGAAAAATGTGCTCTTGTCGATTCGGGCGCAAGTCGTGGAGGGCGCGACGCTCTCCCAGGCGCTCCGCAGCCAGCCTCAGGCGTTTTCGGACCTCTATACTGCGATGGTGGCCTCGGGCGAAACCTCCGGCCAACTTCCCGCCGTGCTCCTGCGTTTGGCGGATGATTTAGAAGCCGCGCAAGCCATCCGGCGTAAAATTGCGGGGGCAACGGCCTACCCTATCGTTTTAGCGGCGGTGGCTTTGATCGTGATTATTGTCTTGATGATATTTGTTGTGCCAAAGGTCGTCGAGCAATTTGATACCTTTGGGCAGGTCTTACCGCCACTTACGCGGGCCACAATTTGGTTGTCGGAATTTCTTCAAAGCTATGGTCTTATCATTTTAGGCATTTTTGTTGTTGCTATTGTTGCCATAAAATATGCCCTGAAAAACAAGGTCGTTCGCCGAAGTTGGGATGGGTTTAAACTCAAGCTTCCTGTTATCGGCCGTTTGAACCGCGACGTAAATGCGGCGCGCTTTTCAAGAACGATGGCAGGTCTCGTCAGTGCGGGCACGCCAGCGCTCGCCGCAATGGATACCGCTCAACACACGTTGAAAAATACAGTCATGCGGGACTCCATTGGCGCAGCCGTGGAGCGCGTGCGTTCAGGCGCGCCTATGTCTGCGGCTCTGAAAGAAACGGGGGTTTTCCCGCCTTTGGTGACGCAAATGGTTATGGGCGGGGAGGCTTCTGGCGATATGGGGCAAATGTTTGCCAAATCCGCAGATTATTTGGAAGATGAGTTTAACGCGCAAACAACAGTCTTTCTGACACTCTTGGAGCCAGCGATTATCATTCTGCTCGCGGGTGTTGTTTTACTCGTCGTAGCAGCTATCTTTCTACCGATATTACAACTCAACACATTGGCCTATTAGCTATGACAGATAATCGAAATGAAGATGGTTTCACACTCGTCGAAGTTATGGTGACGCTTGTCATCATTGGGCTGCTCACGACTTTCGTGGTTCTCAATGTTTTGCCGGCACAAGGGAAAGCTCAGGTGCAAAAAGCGAGAGGTGACATTTCGGCCATCGAAACGGCACTTGAGCTCTATAGTCTCGATAATTTTACTTACCCGACTCAGCAAGAGGGATTGGAAGCGCTTGTTTCCGGAGGATATGTTAGAAAATTATCCGTTGACCCTTGGGGTAACCCTTACGAATACCGCAATCCTGGTGAAAATGGACAGATCGACATTTATTCGCTTGGGGCAGATGGCGAACCCGGCGGCGAGGAACAAAATGCGGATATAGGTAATTGGCAGTAACGTCCGCATATCTGGGGTCTGGAACAGACTCTGAGTCCGGCTTCACCCTGGTCGAAGTGCTTTGTGTGTTGGCCTTATTGGGACTGACGGCGGGATTGGTGGTTGTGAACCTGCCCAAGCCGCCACCGCCTTTTAAAACAGAAGTCGCAGGCGCAGCGAGTTTGATAAATTTAGCGTCGCGGGAAAGCGTCATCGACGGAAAGATACGGGGACTTGAGATTTCGTCTTCCGGTTTAGAAATTCTAAAATATGACGGCGAATGGATTTCCGAAGGTCAGCGCGACTTTAAATACGTGAATGGTTTGGACCTTACGATTGAACAACAAGCTGTCGATTTGGCCGATCGCACACGGAAAAAAGAAAAAGCAGATAAAGAGGGGGCGGAGACGGAATTGACGCCTTTGATTTATTTCGATGCGACGGGAAATATAACGCCTTTCACATTATCTGTGAGGGGCGAGGATGAAACACTAACATTGGTCCCCAATCCGCGCGGGCGGATTGTTATGGAAAGCGAAGAATGAGTCGCGCCATAAAACTTAAAAGGAATGATAACGGATTCACACTTGTGGAAGTCTTGGCGGCCCTGCTTATTTTTTCCGTTGCGATCATCGGCTTATCGCGTGCGGGCACGCAGTCCGTCGCCCATACGCAGCGGTTAACCCATAAAACTTATGCCAGCATTGTCGCAGATAATCAGCTTATCTTAGCGCGAATGAAACGTGCAGAAATTGGAACGACGTCCGGCGTGGAAGAGGCCGGCGGCCGTCGCTATGATTGGCGAGTGGAAGCTGTGGAAACGCCGCAAGACGGCTTATTGGAGCTCAGAGTTTTCGTGTCTCAGGACGATAATGTTTTTGTTACGCGCCGGGCATGGTTAGCAACGTCATGAGCAAGCCTTATCCAAAAGATGCGGGCTTCACTTTGGTTGAGGTCCTCATATCACTCTTCATTTTTGCGCTTATTAGCGCTGGGACAATGGGGGCGATGTTCCAGACATTTGCTGCCAAGGAGAGACTTGATATGGCCTCAACGGAGCTGGCCGATATTGCGGCTTTTCGCGCAATCATTCGGGCCGATATGAGTGGAATGGAGTTTCGGCCAATGCGTGACGGCGTGGGCGGCACAGAGAATTACCTCGTCACCACACGTAACCCGGCCGAACCCAACGCCATATTGACCTTCACGCGTTTGGGACGAAGTAATCCAGCGGAGGCCGCTCGAGGACAGGCGGAACGTGTGCGTTATCTTGTGCGTGATGGACAATTCATCCGGGAGAGCCTTATCCACGAAAATCCGGCGCAATTAGGCGGTTGGAGTGGTCGTATTCTTTTGGAAAATATTGAGGATGTCGATGTCATATATAGACGAAATTCAATAGCGGGCTCCGCGGCTCCAGGTAATCTGTTAGTGGAGGAGTGGATAGTTCTAAACACTGACAGCGTAGCGCCCGCTCTCACGGACGGCGCGGTAGAATTTAAGTTGCGTATCGCAGACGGTGTTGAAACCTCGCATCTCTTTGAGCTGGGAATATGATTTATTCAGCGAAAAGCGAACGCGGCACTGTCCTGTTGACAACGCTCTTGATCATGACGGTCATGGCAGCGATCACGGTGGCTCTGATGGATGATATTCGTCTGGCGGTGAAACGAACGGTAAATGTCCAAGCCTATGCCCAAGCTGATTGGCAAGTGATTGGTGCAGAAGATTTTATAGCGGCTTTTCTTGCAAATGATTTTGCAAAGTTGCCGCCAATTGGAAAGGCTGCCCTTTTTCAATCCGAAACGCCTTTGGTGCTGCCAACGCCGGATGGTGTGATCACTCTCAAGCTCAAAGATGCCAGTCATTGTTTTAACCTCAACTCCGTCATTAACGACGCAGGCAAAGGAGATCAAAATGCCATAAATGAGTTTATTCAACTGGCGGAACTCTTAGGCCTCCCCAAAAATCAGGCCACGTCTCTATCTAGTATTTTAGTTGATTGGCAAGACCCAGATCAACAAATCTCACCAAATGGCGGCGCAGAGGATGGTACCTATTTACGCAAAATTCCGCCGTATCGGACGTCTGATACAGCCCTGCGTGGTCCCGAGGAAATGCGGGCTTTGCACGGTATGGACGAGGAATTTTGGCAACTATTTAAACCTTTTGTTTGCACGGGCGATGTAGGCGACAGGCCAAAGGTGAACGTTAATAGTCTCTCGCCCGAACGGCTTTTGATATTAGCCGCCGCCCTATCCGGCGATAAAAGTGCAAGGGATGTTTTACCCGCCGCCGAAGCTATTTTGAGGGATCGTCCTGTGGAAGGTTATACACGTGAACAATTGACGCAGACCTTGAGCGGGTCCGCGGTCGAGGGTCTGAATACCGACCGGGTTGATATGGACGTGACATCAGTTTTTGTCGAAGTCATCACACAGGTTGGTCCGGCTGAACGTATTCGAACATATCGTTATGATGGGTTAGGGGTAGACAACGGGGCCCCGCGCCTGACATATCGCGGGTGGGGGCGGGAGACATTTCGACCTGAAATTAGAGCTGAATCAAACGCCGAAACTGAATTGGACGGGCGCTAATGGCTGCACAGACACTTCTTATCCTGCCGAGCCTGGAAGACGGAGAGGCTATTCTGGCGACATCGTCAGGGGATAGTTTTGAGACGCGCCGCATTGCGTCAGACCAGATTGCGGACCTAGATATCAATGACCCTATTGTGATTTTGCCCGGTCAGCTTGTTCGTATCTTCGAGACAGATCTCCCGAAAGCAGGGCGAAAGCAGCAACTTCAAATGGCGCGTTTTGCGCGAGAGGATGATGTTGCGGCAGGGTCCGACATAACACATTTTGCGCTCTCGTCGGAACAGCCGCCGCACCTCGCGATTGTCAGTAAATCGGTCATGGACGTATTGACCGACACATTGGGTGGTCTGAAACCAAAAGCGGCCTATGCGGATTATGATGTTTTGAACGGCGATCAGGCAGTGCGGGTTATTGACCGCGCCGTTGAACCTGGACGTGCAGCCCTAGATTTGGATTGGACAGAGGAAACGCTAACTGAGCCAACGGATTCAGCATTGGCTGGGGCTTTTTCAGACGGTCTCGCGAGTGGACGGGGGCTTAATTTGCTCCAAGACGCATATCGGCCAAAATCCAATGTGAATGTTCCGCGCCTACCAGCCATTCGTTTGGGGGCTCTCGCGGCGTGTGCCTTGCTATCTCTTTTCATTTGGAACGGAGTGAAAGATAAAGTCGCTGCGACGCAGGCCAAAGATTTACGCGCCCAAACAGCGGATGAATATTTTGCTGTGACGGGCATTCGCGCGCGCGCAAACCCGGGACGCCAAGCCGCGCAGTCTGTTCAGGCTGGTCCGGTTCAAACAGCTGGATTTTTAGATCTGTCAAATGTTTTATTCTCTGGTCTTTCAGGGATGGACGATATTCGCGTCGATCAATTGCGATTTAATGCCGAAGAGGGAGCGCTCCGCCTTCGATTGATCTATCCGGATTTTGACGGGGCAGGCCGCGTTGAAGCGGCGATAGGTCAAGCGGGGGGAACATTGATAACTGGCGGCGTGCGGGAACAAGACGGGGCCTTTGTTGGCGAAGCCACTCTGCGCCTGGAGAGCAGCTCATGATAGGCTGGTTCAAATCTCGCGAACCCCGAGAACGGGTTTTGCTCGTTATCATGTTGGGCATGCTCGCGATATTTGCGTCATGGTTTGTTTTAACGCGAGAGAGCGGACCGGACGGCGTTACTGACCTCGAAGCGGCGCAATTGGACCGGGAGCTTTGGCTCCGGGCTGCGCCAAGATTGAGCGCCGGTTCTCTATCGGGAGAGCGGTCAGAGTTTACCCGAGGCGCATTAGTCGATGCGTCGAGAAAACGCGGCGTGGCATTGTCGCGCGTTCAGCCACAAGCCGAAGGCGGCCTAAGTGTCTGGATAGATGACGCACCCACATCGGCGCTGTATAATCTGATTAACGATCTGGTCTCGAACCACGCTGTGAAAGTTGAGACAGCTGTGATAACAACAGCGCCAAATGGCGGCGTGAATGCGCAGCTTACTTTGGTTCCAGTTTAGCCTCTAAATCTAGCAAGTCGCGCTTCCGAGCCAACCCTCCTGCATACCCTCCAAGGCCGCCGTTTTTGGATATGACGCGGTGGCAAGGAATAATGAGCGCAAGGCCATTATTAGCATTAGCCGAAGCCACAGCCCGCACCGCTTTAGGCTTTCCAATCATTGCTGCTAGCTCGGCGTAGGACCGAGTCTCGCCATGAGGTATTGTTTGCAGAGCCTTCCACGTCTGCCGTTGAAAAGCTGTTCCTGATGTCGCGAGCGGGGTCCTAAAACTCGTCAATCTTCCTGCGAAATATTCGGATAATTCGGCCTCAATCTGTTCGGTTATTGACGTGCGGCCTGGCAATATTGCGCGCCGCTGCACCTTGCGAATTCGATCAAATTGGCGGCGCATATTTTTCCGATTAGTAAATTCCAAGAGATATAGCGCTCGGCTGTCAGTAATCGCAATCATGCGGCCCAAGGGAGTCTCGAGCCAGTCGATATTGAGCGGATCGGGATGGCCCTTTGTTGGGGCCGCGCCGAAAAATTTTGTATAAGCGCTGCGAAACCCAGACGCGCTTTCAAAGCCTGCATCTAATTGTGCGTCCAAAGCGCTTCCGCCCTGTCGGATTATGTTTGATGCCCGTCCTAAACGCCTTGCGCGGGCATAGTTTTTGAAACTCATTCCAAAGCGGGCCAGGAACTGGCGACGCGCTGTTGAGGGGTTAATTCCGCGCTCCAATAAAGCGTCGTCAGAAATTTTCGTCTCTCCCTGGTCTTCGACAAGCGCAATCAGCGTTTTGATTAGGGCCGTCTCACCTCCAGCTGGATGACACCTTTTGCAGGCTCGAAATCCTGCGGCGAGGGCATCGGCAGCGCTATCGTAGAAGCTAGAGTTTTCGAATTTTGGAAGGCGAGCGGGACAGCCCGGACGGCAAAATATCCCTGTGGAGCTGACGCCTAAGAACAAGGCTCCGTCATAGCGCATGTCTTTGTGCGCAAAAACGGCGTAACACTCTTCATTTGAAGCGGGTCGTTTTGGCGTCAATAAATCCATAGTTCGCCTATAGCAGGCAAAAATTCTCCGCGTCGCCGAAAAACGGGCAATACATTCGTTTTATACCTCTCAATACTCGTAAACCTTGCAACGGAGGCGTCGGAACCTTAAGCGAAGCGTGCTATCTTGGAAGAATTACTATGACCGTTCATTTACATAAAAATGATTTACCCGATGGGATTGACTTCGGTGCCTCAGTTGCTGTGGACACGGAGACACAAGGCTTGTCTTTGATCCGTGATAAGCTCTGCCTGGTGCAGCTTTCTGCGGGAGATGGAGATGCGCATATCGTTCAAATGGACCGGGGTAGTTATGATGCACCTAATTTGAAGAAATTGATGTCCGATCCAGAGGTGACTAAGATTTTTCATTTCGCTCGGTTTGATGTGGCTATGATGATGCGAGATCTTGGCGTGACTGTGGCCCCTGTTTTTTGTACCAAAATTGCCTCTGGTCTGGTGCGGACCTATACGGACCGACATGGTTTGAAAGATTTGACGAAAGAGCTGATCAATGTGGATTTGTCCAAACAACAGCAATCCTCTGATTGGGCGGCGGATGAATTAACGGAAGCCCAGCTCAATTACGCTGCGTCCGATGTTCTTTTTCTCCATCAACTCAAAACGATTCTGTCTGCACGACTGATGCGCGAGGGGCGTTGGGATATCGCGCAAGGTTGTTTTGAATTTCTGGCAACCCGCGCGAAGTTGGATTTGCACGGTTGGAGCGATGTAGACATATTCTCGCACCGCATGCGCCGCGTAGATTAACTGAATTGAACCATATTAAGAAAGCTTCACAGCTGCGTTTTTGCAGTCGCGTAGTGGCTCACGACGGGCTATAGCTCGATTTGACATGACCGCTTCTGCAACCATATCGACAAAATCGGATCGCCGGGCCTCTGATGAGCTGGGCCTTTGGGAACCTAAGCGCGCTTTAACGCTGGACGCGGCGCGGGCTCATACGCAACGGATCCGAGTTTTACGCTATGCGTTGATGGCCATATCCACCGTACTTGTGGCCACTCTCATTTGGCAATTTATGACGGATCGTCGCGGCGGTCCAACGTTTCTCAATGATCCGACTGAAAGCGTGAGAATGCAAGAGCCGCGTTATTCCGGCCGAAACGCAGATGGACTGCCCTTTTATCTTATTGCCGACACGGCTGTGAGACGCATGAGTGAGAAAAATAAGGTTTTACTAGACAACCCCATACTCAAGTTTAACCGAAGTGAAGGTGTCGCAAGTAGTTCTGTGATGGCCAAGACTGGAACTTATAA
This sequence comes from uncultured Caulobacterales bacterium, assembly GCA_937923965.1. GTDB lineage: Bacteria > Pseudomonadota > Alphaproteobacteria > Caulobacterales > Maricaulaceae > Litorimonas. Next base: position 11,196 of record CALDTL010000005.1, on the reverse strand, counting down.
TGATCTAGAAAAGGTTCTCGATCTTCGTTCGGACGTAAATCTTGAAACAGATGATGGGAACATATGCGACTCTAGCCATGCGCGTATTTTTAATGTCGAAAAACGAATCGAAGGTGATGAAGCGATTACCTGCACTGGCGGGTTTGGAAAAGTGACGGGAAATAGTTACGCGATTGAAGACAATTATAAGACTTTCATTTTCAAAGACGGTATGACGGCGTTGCTAACGCAGAAAGAAGACGCCGTAGACGCGGATGCGCCTTTCGCATTTGGCGGCAATGGCCCAATTGATGTTAAAGCCGACACGGGCATTTATAAAGGCGAGAAGACTGATTTGATCGGGAATGTTGTCGTAATTCAGGACGGCGCCGTGATCACATCGGATGATATGGATGTTTTTCGTGTTCAGGAAAGCGGCGGCTCAGATACCTCAAGTGTCAAGCTTGGCGCTGTTCGTAAAATTATTGCGACAGGAAATTTTGAGTATAAATCTGAAGAAAATGATATTCGCGGCGAGCAAGGTGTCTATGAGCGTGATAGGAATATCATGACGGTCACAGGGGATGTTGTCGTTATTCAGCCAAGTGGAAATCGCTATGAGGCACAAAAATTGACTTATAACACAAAAACGGAAACGATACGTTTTTCTGGACAATGTGTGGGGCGCGGCTGTGAGGGTTCCGGAAGAACAAGAATCGTTATTCCGGGGTCAGAAGATTAGGATATTCTCAATGAGACAGATTTTCGCCATTTTTTTAGGACTATGGGCGCTTTCCACGCCGTCACTTGCCTTTGCGCAATTTTCAGCAAATTCGTCAGCTGATACAATATTGCTTGCCGATGAGACCTCGTCATCAAATGGGGTTATTACCCTCACGGGGCAGGCGGACATACGGCAAGGCGACGTGCGTCTCTTGGCAGACAAAGTCGTGATTTTCACATCAGGACAAGGCGATGGCCTTGTTTCGACAGACGGCTTCACCCGCGTCGTGGCGACCGGTAATTTTTACTACATCACACCGGAACAAGAAGTGCGGGGCGACAAGGGCGTATATACGCGATCCACCGATAATTTTGAAGTCACCGGCGACGTGGTTTTGCTACAAGATGATAGTGTGGTGACTGGTGAGAAGCTAAATTATAATCTGACGACACGCCGCGCCAATGTCGTTGGAAATTGCAAGGGCAGAAAATGCGGGACGGGCAGACGAGTCGCCATTCTTATTCGCTCAACAGATTCTGCTCAAGGCACGAATTAATGGCCGAAGCTGATCCAATGACTAAGTCAAAGCTGATCACGCCGCCTGCGACAGGTCTGGCTGCCAATAATATCGGCAAAGCCTATAATGGCCGTGTTGTCGTTAAAGACATCACCTTGACAGTGCAGCGCGGAGAGGTCGTCGCGCTTATGGGGCCCAATGGCGCGGGTAAGACGACGAGTTTTTACATGATCATGGGTTTGATCGAATCGGACCGCGGTATGATCACACTTGATGGCGAGGATATTACAAAACTCCCCATGTATCAGCGCGCACGGCTAGGCGTAGGTTACTTGCCGCAGGAACAGTCTATTTTCCGGGGTCTGACAGTTGAAGAAAATATAAAAGCTGTTGTGCAGCTCACGGAAAAAGATCGAAGCAAATGGGATGATAATGTCTCGGCTTTGCTGGATGAATTGAATATCGGCCATATTCGAAAATCACCGGCCCTTGCGTTGTCTGGTGGGGAACGCAGACGTGTCGAAATTGCGCGCGCTCTGGCATCTCGCCCAAGTTTTATTCTCCTAGACGAGCCGTTTACAGGCATCGATCCAATTGCGATTGCCGATATTTCTGAGCTCGTTCTGTATCTCAAGAAACGCGGGATTGGGATTCTCATCACGGATCACAGGGTCCGCGAAACGCTCGATATCGTAGACCGGGCCTCCATCCTCTTCCAAGGGGAAGCGTTATTCGAAGGCACCCCTGATGAAATTCGGGCTAACCCAGATGTTCGCCGCGTCTATCTCGGTGAAAAATACGCCTAGTGTGTTCTCGGTTGAGGCCTGTCTGACTCCGCACCGGATATTTTGAGTCTTACATATATTTAGAGCGGTCCCACACTTGATCAAAAGGCACGGAGCGGCCGGACGATTGAACAATAAGCAAATGTTCTCGTTTTAAATCGCGGGGCTCATCCACGCCGCAGGCATGCGCGATGATCTCGACCTCTTTGATTATGTTTTTCACATAGTTATGGACACGGACGGCTTTGTTGGCCGGATTAAGCCCGCGTTGCAAACGGGGGTTATGGGTTGTAATGCCTGTGGGACAGGTATTTTTATCGCATTTGAGCGCTTGAATACAGCCAAGGGCGAACATAAACCCACGGGCATTATTGACCATATCCGCGCCTGCGCAAAAAGCCCAAGCCACATCTGCGGAGGTAATTAATTTGCCCGATGCGATGAGCTTAACGCGGTCCCTGAGGCCGTATTCATTCAAAAGATCATCCATGAGGGGGAGGCTCTCCCGGACCGTCAAACCCGTATTGTCAATTAATGGCAGCGGCGCAGCGCCTGTGCCGCCATCCCCGCCATCGACAACGATATAGTCAGGCGCCGAGTCATCGCCGCGGGATTTGATCGCTTTCAACAAATCTATAATCGGTTTCGTTTGCCCCACACAAAGTTTAATACCTGTCGGCAGGCCAGAGGTTTCTCTCACGCGGTGAATAAGGTCGAGTAATTCTTCAACATTCGCAACATCTACATGACGATTAGGCGAAAGGGCGCTCTTGCCTTCTTCAATACCGCGAATATCCGCAATTTCGGCAGATACTTTTTTCCCGGGAAGGATACCGCCCTTGCCGGGTTTTGCACCTTGAGATAGCTTGATTTCCACCATCTTGATGTGGGGATTCTCGCATAGCTTTTTGAGCTTTTCATCGTTTAATGTCGCGTCTTCATTGCGGGCTCCAAATTTAGCGGTCCCCAGTTGATAAACAACATCGCACCCTCCCTCTAGATGATAGGGCGAGACCCCGCCTTCACCTGTGTTGAGAAAACAGCGTGCGAGAGCCGCTCCGTGCGAAAGAGCTTGAACAGCAGGTTTAGACAGGCTCCCATAGCTCATAGCGGAAATATTAAAGAGGGACCCCGGGTGATAAGGTTTCCGTGTATTTGGCCCGATAATGAAATCGGGTTTTGGCGGCATATCATCGTCTAGGGTTGGGAAAAGTCCATTGGCGAAAATGGGCGTGCCCGGGTCTAAAATTTTGGTTGACCCGAAAGGCACGACGTCACTGCCGTCCTCACTGACGTGGTCGACCCATTGACGCTCGGCGCGGTTAAAAGGCATTTCCTCGCGGTCCAGCGCAAAGAAATATTGCCGAAAAAACTCGCCAAGATGGGAGAATAAAGTGCGAAACCGACCGATAACCGGATAGTTTCGCCGAATTGCAGACCGAGATTGGGTTACGTCAATGACGAACATAATAATAGCGGCCAACATCGCCAGCCCAACGATGAACAGGAAAAGTGATCCGAGCAGGTTTAGACCTGACATGGCCAAACCGCCGAACTCAGCCATCATAGAGGATTCAGTCCCCGCAAAAAACAGGTAAGGTGTCATATAAATTTCTCCTAGCATCGCTATGGCGGGCGAGAGGCCTAGCTTCAATCCGTTTTTGATGGCACCCAATCATCTAACGGGTTAGTCTTGTGATATGAAATGGTTATTCAGGATAATTGCAATTACGCTCTTGGGGTTTTTAGGGCTCTGCGTCGCCGGCGCATTTATGCCGGCTCAACAGCGTGTTGACTCCAGCAGGGTGCTTAATGCGGATGTTTTGACGGTTTATGAGATTGTTTCGGATTTACGCTCTTATCCCGAGTGGACAGGTCTAGGCGGTCCAGAGAGCGAGTGGGTTTTTGGCGGCGCTGATTTTGGGACTGGCCAAACTGCAGCGTGGCAATCAGGTGACGCTTTTGGATCCGTAGAAATTCTCCAAACTGAACCTGGGCAGTTTATTCTCATTCAAACCGTGGGGCCTTTAGGGGAACAAACTGTGACTCTCGCCTTGAGCGAGGCGGATGTCGGCACCAATTTTCTAATTGAAGCTGAACGCGACCTTGGCGGATTCCCATTTATCTCGCGGGTTGCGTCTTTGCGCCAAAAGGCCGCAACGCAAAAGATTTTAGACTCGGCGACCGACGGTTTGAAGCAGATGGTTGAATAGTCCGCCGGTGTTACTCATCGGGGTTTTCGTTCAAGATCCAGTCTAGATTGTCATTCTTTTGATCATCGGGCGTCTCTGGAGGGAGTTTTAGTATCTGATCTGATTCCGGAAGGTTAGGTCCAGTTGCTATCCAGTCAAGATCACCTGGGGGCTTGGCGCCCGAAGGGACGGGGTTGTTCAAAAATTCACGATCAAAGTTCCCGTCTGGAAGGTCTAATAAAGTCCCTGTGCCAACCCCGCTATTGACGGAATTGTCGCCAATATTCAAACCCAGCGCGCTGCGAGTCGGGATTGATCGAGAGCTCGTTATCCTGTCCCCGCGGTCTGAACCTGTTCCAGCCATTCCGTCAAAACTCTCTCGCCCCGAGGCGTCTCTCCCTCTAAATTTTTTCAGATATTCCGGACAATCCTCATGTGTGCGTCCTTCTTCGCGGCAGCGTATGTCCAAATTTATGCCTTCATAGGCTTCGCCTGGGCCAGCTCTTTGAGGCGCGAGGGTCCATCCATCGGCGCCGGGGCTCGTTCTGCCGATTTGTGTGCCTCCGCCCGGCGGAGCCGCCGCAGTCCCGCCTTGACTGATTGGTCCTTCATTGCCGCCGCCAGCGCGCGGTGAGGGGATAGGGTCATCTAAAGACGAGTCCCGATCGCGCTTGATGAGATCCAGGAACGGATCACTCTGCTCTTGCGGCACCGCGCGGCGCTCTTCTTGAATGGTCTCAGGCGCATCCGGCGACGCTAAAACCGTCGGGGCCGTTAAAATGATATCAGGGGCCTCTAACGGTTCAGGGTCGAACACAAGTTCAGGCTCTGGAGTGATTTCCGGCTCGGTGATTGGCGCTGGTTCTAAAATGATCTCTGGTGGTAACGGAAGAGGGTCGAAAAGTTCCGGAAGCGGCTCAGCCTCAATGATCCCAGGGGTCGGCGGAAGATCGGGCTCAATTATGACCGGATCAAAGTCCAACACTGGCTCTAGTTCAGGTAGAGGCTCGACGATAGGCTCAAAGGAGTCTAAAATTGGTTCTGGGTCCGGCAGCGGCTCGGGTTCGAAGACGAGCTCTGGCGGGGTTGGCTCAAAATTTTCAAGTATCGGCTGCGGTTCAGGCTCTGGAGTTGGCTCAAGAATTGGCTCTGGGATCGGCTCGAACAACTCAATAATCGGTTCAGGTTCAGCTATGGGTTCGGGCATAGGCTCCGGTTCGATGGGCTCAGGCTGAACTAATATTTCAGGTGGAGGCGGAGTGAAAATTGGCTCCGGTTCGATCAAAATTTCTGGCAAAGGTTCAGGAATAGGTTCCGGTTCTGGGAGAGGTTCTGGCACTGGCGGCGGTGTTGGCTCAGGCAGAGGCTGAGGCGCCGGTTGAGGTTCGGGCACAGGCGCAGGTGGAGGCGGCGCGGGTTCCGGCGCTTCGACGACAGGTGCTGGGTCAACTTCCGGTTCGGGTTCCGGATCAAAAGTTACGATTTCAACTGTGACGGCCTCCGGTTCAGGCGGAGGCAGAAGGTCAGGGATAATAAAGCTTTGGGACAATGAAAAAGCCAGCCCGATATGTAGCAGAAAGACGAGAACTGCATTGACGGATAAGCGTTGCGCATGATCATCAAGGAAATCGAGGATTGGATCCTCGTCATGATAAGGCGAAAAACTCGCGTCTCTTTGTCCCGTGGGCTGCAAGTTTGGCCATTCTTTTCGCTATTCCAGCGTAAAGTCTAGGGCGGTTTGTACGCAACGCCAAGTCGCGCGACCCTCTCAAAGCCTTAAATTTCAGTCACGACCGCCGATTTTCTATGGATGATTGGGGAAGATCTTTACCCTATGCCTTGGGCAATAAAGAGAAAAAGGGCCATGGCCGCAGTTCCCAGCAGGACAGTTTTTTCGAATCTCAGTTCTCTTGTCATATCAATCACATATGTTGTTTGGATGACGCTATCGCGTTTAACCATGGCAGGATAATGACGTTACAATGAAGTCTCTGTGATGATGGCCGGTTCGTTAGGCGTGGTTTTTTCTCGATTACGCCAGAGAATAATTGCAATACCGGATAAGGTGATGAACGCGCCAAAGAATAAAATTGGCGTTAGTTTTTCACCTAAAATGAAGAGCCCTCCCGCTACACCAATAACCGTTGTCATCAATCCGGAAGGCGCCACCGTGTGGATAGGGAGACGCTGCAAGAGCCAATAGTAAGACCCGTGGGCTAATAAGCTGACCAACAGGGTTGAATAGATCATCGCTAACCCAAAATTCATGCGAGTCTCCGGCGCAAACGCTGATAATTGTTGATCTTCTAGAACGACGCTGAGAGGCCACAATACGCAGGAGCCTATGATCCCAAACCATGCGAGCAATTGCATAGGGCTAACGGATTTCACGGATTTTACGCTGATTGCGCCTACCGCTTCTGACATGGCAGCAAAAGCCATAAGTACAATACCCAAGATAAAACCTTGGCCAGCCACTTCTGGCGGCGCCCCGAGGCCGATTAAGACGACACCGGCAAAGGCCAGTGCTGATCCTGCTATGCGCCATTTACCAATCCGCTCGCCCAAAATGAGCACCGATAGAATGATCGAAAAAGGCATGTAAAGTTCAATGGTTATGGCCCCTGCGCTCGCGGTTGTCATTTGCATCGCCGAAAACATAAAGGCGTAATTCAAAGCGCCAAACCCAAGGCCGCCGAACAGAATCGGCTTCATTTGTCCCGTATGCCATTTCAAGAATGGAATGAGGAGCAAAGCGAGACAAGACATACGAAGCGCGGCATAAAACAGGGGCGGGACGCCCATGTCGACAATCGTGAATTTCATCACGACAAAATGCAGGCCCCAAATGGTGCAGACCATCATCAACACGCAAAATTCACGCAAAGACATAATTTCTGGCTTTCGAAAGTATCTGTCCGCGCCTATGCCTTTCCTATGATAGAGACAAGACTTTCAGACCGAATTATGCGGATTGGGACCTCGGCGACGATGGCCATCACGCAAACAGCCCGGGATATGCACGCGCAGGGGCGGGACGTTATCTCGCTATCCGCAGGTGAACCTGATTTTGATACCCCCGAGCATATTCGGCTGGCGGCGAGCGACGCTATAAATTCGGGCGCAACGCGGTACACAGCCGTTGACGGAATCCCCGAGTTGAAATCCGCGATTATTGACAAGTTTCGGCGCGATAATGACCTGCTCTACAGCGCCGATCAAATTACGGCGGCCCCCGGCGGTAAACCGGTTATCTTTAATGCGCTTGCGGTCACGATTGGCACAGGGGATGAGGTCATCATTCCGGCCCCGTGCTGGGTCAGCTATCCTGATATGGTCAAGCTTTGCGGCGGAACGCCCATTGTCGTGCCATGCGAGGCTTCCACAGGTTTCAAACTCACGCCGACGGCTTTGAAAGCTGCGATCACGCCGAGAACAAAATGGCTGATATTGAACTCGCCGTCTAATCCGACGGGGGCAGCCTATACAGCAGAGGAGTTACGGGCGCTTGCTGACATCTTACGGAGTCACCCGGAGGTGATGATACTTTGCGACGATATTTACGAGCATCTCGTTTATGATGATTTCGAATTTTCGACAATGGCGCAGGCGGCTCCCGATCTTTTTGACCGGACGCTGACGATGAATGGCGTGTCAAAGGCCTATGCCATGACAGGTTGGCGGATTGGATATGGCGGCGGGCCTAAATGGCTGATTGACGCTATCCGAAAATATATGGGCCAGACGACGTCCAATCCCGCGAGTATGTGTCAATGGGCCGCCGTAGCTGCTTTAAATGGTGACCAGAGCTTCCTGAAAGGATGGCGCGAGACCTATTCTGCACGGCGGGACTATGTTGTAACAGGTTTAAATGCGCTATCAGGTATCCGCTGTTTGATGCCCAATGGGGCGTTTTATGCTTTTGCTGACATCAGTGAAATTACTCTGGATGATGCCGCATTCGCTTTGAAACTGCTCGAGGAAACCGGCGTTGCAACCGTGCCGGGGAGTGCATTTCATGCCCCGGGCCACTTACGCCTTAGTTATGCGGCGGCTATGCCAGAGCTTGAGGATGCTCTGGAGCGATTGAGTCGCTTCTTAACTTAAGTGCGGAAACTTTAGGCCAGATGCGCTTTTACCACAGCGCCTGCCTTACCCATGTCCACGCGGCCGGCGAAGTTTGATTTAAGCTGGCCCATAATTTTACCCATGTCTTTAAGGCCAGTCGCACCTGATTCTTCCACAAGCCCCGCAATGATGGTCTTCATTTCCTCGTCTGAAAGCGGTTTTGGCATGAAGTCTTGGATAATATTGATCTCTTCTCGCTCGCGCTCAGCGAGCTCTGGCCGTCCATTGTCCTCATAGGTTTGCGCGCTTTCTTTGCGTTGTTTCACCATTTTAGAGAGTAGGGACAAAATTTCGGACTCATCTATGCCTTCACACCGATCTTCGGCGCGGGCCGCAATATCTCTGTCTTTTACAGCGGCGGAGACTAGCCTCAAGGTTGAGACGCGCAGGCGCTCTTTTTCCTTCATAGCGGTCTTTGTCGCGTCGCTTATGCGTGTTCGCAGTGTTGCAGTTTCAGACATGGTTTTGACAATCTTTTTTACCCAAGGAAGGCCCACACCCCTGTTCTTTAAGGGACGATACATAGTCCTCTCGGCACGTTTTGCCAAGCCTTTCGGGAAATTTTGATAAACTACATATTCTTGTGGGCATTTTGAATTGTGGCCTTGCCAATCGGGGCAAGCCCTCTAAAAGCTCTGACAGTTTGCCTGCCTGACACTCTGACTGACACATGGATTCTGATGTAATGACTTATCAGCCGACCCGCCCGCATACCGCCGCGCTCGTCCTCGCGAATGGAGAGGTCTTTTATGGCGACGGTATAGGTCATATTGGGTCTGCCGTCGGGGAGGTCTGTTTTAATACGGCGATGACGGGTTATCAGGAGATTCTGACAGATCCATCCTATGCGGCGCAGATCATCTGCTTTACCTTTCCGCATGTCGGAAACACCGGAACAACGATTGAAGATGAAGAAGCCAGTAGCCAGCGCGCAGAAACAGCCGCTGTTGGGGCAATCTTCCGCGCCGCGGTGACTCCGGCTTCCAACTGGCGGTCAGACACAGAGCTGGGAGATTGGTTATCAGCGCGAAAAATCATCGGCCTATCAGGGGTTGATACGCGGGCTCTTACAAGTTTTATTCGCGATAACGGTATGCCAAACGGCGTCATTGCGCATAATCCAGCAGGCGCATTTGATATTCGGGCCCTGACCAAAGAAGCGCAAAGCTGGGCAGGCCTTGTTGGGGCGGACTTAGCGAGAAATGTGGGCTCCGAGGCGTCGTTTGATTGGACTCAGGCCCGTTGGGAATTGCCGGGCGGCTACAGCGATATTAATAATGCCAAACGAATTGTGCTTATCGATTATGGTGTAAAACGTAACATCATGCGTAACTTGGTCAGTTCAGGCCTCGCTGTGACAGTCGTTCCAGGCGATACACCCGCTGCAGATATATTGGCGCTTAAGCCGGATGGCGTGGTTCTTTCGAACGGACCGGGGGATCCAGAGGCGACGGGAGAATATGCCATCCCAATAATTCAAGCCTTGGTGAAAGCGGAGGTGCCGATGCTCGGGATTTGTCTTGGGCATCAAATGCTCGCCCTGGCACTGGGCGCGAAGACTGTAAAAATGGACCAAGGGCATCATGGGGCCAACCACCCCGTAAAAGATCATACCACGAATAAAGTTGAAATCGTGTCGATGAATCACGGTTTTGCGGTGGATAGCGACTCGCTGCCAGACACGGTCGAAGAAACGCATGTCAGCTTATTTGACGGTACAAATTGCGGCATTCAGCTCAAAGGTAAGCCGGTTTTCTCAGTGCAACATCACCCAGAAGCCAGCCCCGGTCCGCAAGATAGTTTTTACTTATTCGACCGTTTTGCGGATGCGGTGAAGGCAGCTTAATCTAGGTTTATCTGCCCGTTCTCAACCAAGCTTTCTGCCGCCGCTAAAATTGCTTCTTTGGCTGGGCGAGGGATAACACCTGTTAGGCTGGAGACATAGGCTGCATCGGCCTCATGAAATGTCCCTAGGTCTGGTATGACTCCTTTGACGCGAGAGTCGAACATACCCACTATTTTCACAATCCAATTAACCATATCCCCTTTGGGAAGTTTATCTGCTGTAGGGTATGCCTTTCTCAATATATCAGAAATTTGCTTTAGCCACAGCGTTTGCCCTGCCGCTATTAACCGCCGCCCGCCAGCGTTCTCATTTGTCATTGCGGCGACATGAACCGCAGCGATATCGCGGACATCAGACACCGGCCAGGCGATTTTTGGTGTGCGCGGAAAATCGCCAGAAAACATTGCAGAGATTAAGCCAAGGGACGCGCCGCCATTATTGTAGGTGTCAGGTCCAAATACCAGGCCAGGACAGATCGTCGTGATCTTATCGGCTTTGTCTTGTGATTTGACGTAATCCCAGACGGCGCGTTCGGCTCTCGTTTTTGAAACCGGATAAGCGGTAAGCGGCTTCCAATCCGGATTAGACCAATCGTTTTCGGTGACAAGCATGTGTTTCCCCCGCCCCGGCTGCCCCATCATCGCAACCATTGACGATGTCATCACGACTCGCTCAGCTCCCGCTCCAATCGCTTGTTCTACAACGCGCATTGCCCCTGCACGCGCGGCGGGGACAAGCGCTTCGCGGTCTAGAGGCGCCTCAATTGGAAAAGGCGACGCGATGTGCTGAACGAACCGGCAGTCTTGAACAGCGTCTTTCCAACCCGCATCTTCTCCGAGATCGGCTTCAACAAGCTCTAAGTTTGATGTGTCGCTCCCTTTGGCTGTTAAGGCGTCGACAATACGTTGCCCTTTCTTTTTATTGCGAACGGTTCCTCGCACGGCATAGCCCTCAGAGAGGAGTTTCGCCGTAACATGGCTCGCGATAAATCCAGACACGCCGGTAACAAGAACAGTATCAGTCAT
>CALDTL010000004.1 GCA_937923965.1 uncultured Caulobacterales bacterium | reverse complement strand
TGCCCGTCACGGGTCAGCGCATAGACGAACAAGTCTTGCTCTCCCCGCGCATTTAACGTGCCGAGACGGATGGGGAGCATGAATTTCGGCGACTCAAACGCCACAGCTATGGGACGGAGATATTCATTTCCGGTCTGGGATTGCTCCTCCAAATTTACTTTGGCGACGAAGAATTTCATATCCTGTTTGATATAACTGCCGAGGATGCGGCCTGCGCCCGCCGGAACCTGATATCCGTTTTCATCCAAATAGGTCATCAGACCATCGGACTGTTCCGCAGATAGCAGTTGGATGTCATATTCCCCGACGGTGAACTCATCTTCGATGGTGACGCCGAGGGATTTAGCGCGGGCAATATTATCTGCCATGGCAACTGGCGCGGGGGCAGATTCCAAGGCCATAGAACGATACATAATTTGCGGTGCACAGGGATCATCGTCAAAATATTCCACCAAACGGGGCGCGGTATAGGCGTCCAGATGCTTGAGCAGTGCAGGGTCGCTAATATGGACTTGCTCCCGCGTGATGGCAGTTGGCACGGGAATGACCATCGCAAATTCGGTCAGCTCGCCTTGGTAGTCATTCGCCATCGTAATGACCGTGCGGTCGCCGTCGCGAACCAAAGCCACTTTGGAGCTTTCATTGAACAAATCCGTTCCGGCTTTCGCGACATAGAATCCGCAGAACGCCTGTGCCGAACTGGCCGAAATGACGGTGAGCGCTAAAGCGCTACTCAGCAGCTGTGAGAGTTTCATGATGTTCTCCATGTTTGCTTGAACGGGAAAGGATGAATTGGGTGGGCCAGTGATAACGGCCTGACGGGAGGATGCGGTCAATCAGAGGTACGACAGGCGCGCAAAGAATGAGCGCAAGAATAATGCCCGCTGCATTGTAAAATCCGAATTGAATGGTGAAGCCTACCGTCGCGACAAGCGCCGCAAACAACACGCGGCCCAAGCGCGAATCCGGCGTGGTCTTGGGGTCTGAAATCATAAAAAAGGCAAAGATAAGCAAGGCCCCCGATTGCATCTGATGGATAGGAATGGCGAGTGGATCGCCGAGCCAAATCGCGCGGCTAAATATCAATGCCGCGTAAAACCCGAGCAGCGAAAGCGACACATCCCAACGTTTCGCCTTGCCTGTCACCACGCCGCCCAGCGCAAGAAGCAAGAGCGCGAAGAGGGTTGCCTGCCCCCACTGCCCCGGCGAAATCCAAGCCGCCCCGAACAGGAGTGACAGAATCACGAGGCCAAAATTCGCGGGGTTGAAAATATGCTTTCCCTTCCACCGGATAAGATATTTCGACCCAATCGCGATCACGCCCGCCGCAATCGAGAGCGTCACCGAGCCTGTCCGCAGCAATAACGTCAGCGAAAGTGCGGAAATCAGCGGGCTACGCGGTTCAAAGGGGCGTTTTATGATCCTATCCGCTACGGCCTGCGTCGTCAGCGTTGCGCCGACACAGCCAACAACATGCCACCACGGCAGGTGGAACCCATAATGAAAAAGCCCAAGAAGGATGAGGCTAGAGAGAACGGAAATCTGATAATTGCGCGGATCAGCCAGAAGACCGCTCCGTTTTCGCGTCTGATCGGGAACTCCCGTCATATCTACCCTTCCCAGTTGCGACATAATAACACGAGAACAATACGGCGGAATAATGACAAATTCACCACGTTCTGAAGTGTAAGACGTTTGTCGCCGGGGAATCCTTGGCGGGTTTGTGAGTAAATTTGGGAGAGGCGTGGGCGATTGTAGCTCAATTGTCCCCTCGGCTGGCCCCGGCTCAAGGGCTGGGGTGACAAGTTATTTGCTAGCGTAGCGTTTATAACTCCATGTCATCCCGGCCTTGAGCCGGGACCGACCCAGCGGTTGGGTTGGAGCGATCTTAAATAGTTACGCAATCAAAAACCCATGTTCTCAAGAGACAAATTTTCCCAATTTGGATTGAGCTTTTCAATCAATTCATGCTTCCGCTCCACACGCCATCGTTTGATGCGCTTCTCGCGAAGAATTGCGTCCTCGATATCGCTGTGAATTTCGAAATAGACCAGACGCCGGATATTATACTTGGCTGTATGTTTTGAGCCAACTTTCGCCTGGTGCTCTGCGACCCTGCGCCGAAGGTCATTGGTCACGCCGACGTAAGTCGGGCCTCGCGGCGCGGCCGCGAGGATGTATGTAAAATAGGTGTGTTCTCTCACCTAACCTAAAACGGGATTTCATCATCCAGATCGAAGTCGCCTTTTGGACCTTCCATTGTGGAGGCACTGCGGGAGCCGCCACCTTGATCCATATTGCCGTATCCGCCGCGATCTTGGTTGTAACCGCCGCCTCCGCCGCCAGAGCGTCCGCCCCCGCCTTGACCGCCTGCACTGTCGAGCATGGTCAAGGTTGTGCCCGGGCCCTGAAGAACGATTTCGGTTGTGTATTTATCATTGCCGTCGCGGTCCTGCCACTTGCGGGTTTGAAGCTTGCCTTCGATGTAAAGCTTCGAGCCTTTTTTGACATAGCGCTCAACGACGCCGACCAAGCCTTCGCCGAAAACGGCAACGCGGTGCCATTCTGTTTTTTCGCGGCGCTCGCCCGATTGCTTGTCGCGCCAGTTTTCTGATGTCGCGAGACTGAAATTTGCAACCTTGCCGCCATTTCCAAAAGTCCGAATTTCGGGGTCATTCCCCAAATTCCCGACGAGAATTACTTTATTGACTGAGCCTGCCATTGGACCACCTATTGAGTTTTTGTTCGCTTTATGTTCTAGCCGACTCACAGCTTCGTTGCAAGGCGCGGCTTCATTCGTCTTGTTTTGGGTCGAGACG
>CALDTL010000003.1 GCA_937923965.1 uncultured Caulobacterales bacterium | reverse complement strand
CCTCAACAATCCGTGACAGGCATTCTCGTTTTACCTGTGCTAAGCTCCCTCCATGACTGAAATGCAAATCCGGCTTTCCATCTTTTTGGGCGTGTTGATCCTTATGGGCGCATTGGAGGCTTTATTTCCGGCGCGGGACCGGGTGCAACCGCGCGCCCGCCGTTGGACCGCGAATTTGGGGCTTGTTGTGATTGACACTTTGGCTATTCGGTTGCTGTTCCCCGTGATTGCTGTTGGCGCGGCGCTATGGGCGCAGGCTGAAGGTTGGGGCGTGTTAAATCTCGTGTCTTTGCCGAGTTGGGCGACTATATTCATTGCGATCATTATTTTGGACATGATGATCTATTGGCAGCATGTCGCCTTTCACAAAATACCCGTTCTCTGGCGATTGCATAAGGTGCATCACGCTGACCGCGATTTGGATGCGAGTTCGGGTCTGCGGTTCCATCCCGTCGAAATCGTGATTTCTATGGCCTATAAAATGGCCATCGTTATATTGCTCGGCGCGCCTGTGCTGGCGGTGATTATTTTTGAAATTCTACTCAATGCCTGCGCAATTTTTAATCACGCAAATGTCCGGCTGCCCAATTGGCTAGAGCGGCCCCTGCGCCAAGTGATGGTGACGCCCAAGCTGCACCGTATTCATCACTCCGTCATTGAGCGGGAGACAAATACAAATTACGGATTCTCGGTGATTTGGTGGGATAAGATTTTCCGCTCTTATACGGATAAACCGGACGGCGAGTTGACCCTCGGCTTAAACGAATATCAAACAGACGCCCCGTCGAGCCTCTGGTGGAGCCTCATTGCGCCGTTCAAGCGCAATTAATTATTCAACCGTCACAGATTTCGCGAGGTTACGCGGCTGATCCACATCGGTCCCAAGCGCGACTGCCGTATGATAGGCCAGCAACTGCAAAGCGATCGTCGTGATGAGCGGCGCAGTGAAAGGGTCACTCGTCGGAACTGTGATCATGTCATCTGCCATGCTGGCTCCGGCCGCGGCGCCTGCGCTATCTGTGATAAGAGTGACGCGCGCCCCTCGGCTGGCGACTTCTTGCAGGTTGGAGACGGTCTTCTCGTAAAGCTCATCCATCGGCGCCAAGACGATAACGGGCGTTCCGTCCTCGATCAGGGCAATCGGGCCGTGTTTGAGCTCGCCCGCAGCATAGCCTTCGGCGTGGATGTAAGAAATTTCCTTAAGCTTCAACGCGCCTTCAAAGGCTATCGGTACTTGCGCGCCGCGCCCGAGGTAAAAGGCGGAACGTGCCGGCGCGAGCGTTTTCGCTTGGGTTTCTATTTCTGCGTCCAGCTCAAGAGCTTCAGAGATCAGGCGCGGGACAGAGATAAGCTCAGATGTAAGGCGTAAAATCTCTGCATCTTCCAACGTGCCTCGGCTTTGCGCGGCAGAAAGAGACAGGGCTGCAAGCGCGGTTAATTGCGCCGTAAAGGCTTTGGTTGATGCTACGCCGATTTCGGGGCCCGCATGAATGGGCATCGCAATATCGGCTTCACGCGCCATGGTCGACGTCATCACATTGACGAGGGCGGCGGTCGTCAAGCCTTCCTCTTGGCAATAGCGCAAGGCCGCGAGCGTATCGGCGGTTTCGCCGGATTGCGAAATCGCGATAAAGAGCGCGTTCTCGCTCAGGACCGGGCGGCGATAACGAAACTCGGAGGCGACATCGATATCAACTGCGAGGCCAGCGACCTGCTCAAACCAATATTTTGCGACCGCGCCCGCATAATAGGCCGTGCCGCAGGCGATTAGAATGATGCGGTCAAATTTGGTGAAGTCCATAGCTGGGGCGAGATCCGTTCCTTTGACAGGGCGCTCTCTCTTGTCGCCAAGGTAATGTGTGAGGGTGCGGGTGACGGTTTCCGGCTGCTCATAGATTTCCTTGAGCATGAAATGGGCATATTTACCCTTTTCTGCGAGGGCAGGACCGCCTTCAATCACGGTTATCTCGCGCGTGACCGGCGTGTCGGTCTCGTCAAAAATTTCATATCCCTCGGGGCGCAGAATGGCCCAATCGCCTTCTTCGAGATAAATAAGTTGGTTCGTGAGCTGCGCCATCGCCATCGCGTCAGAGCCGAGATAATGTTCTTTTTTGTGCGGCCCGATGCCCAGCGCTAGCGGGGAGCCTGCACGCGCGCAGTAAATCTCGTCAGGATTATCATCAATGATCAGGCCAAACGCATAGGCGCCTTTGAGCTGTTTCAAAGAGGCGGCAAAAGCGTCACGCGGGGAGAGGCCTTTGGCGAGTTCAATATCGACGAGATGCGCCACGACTTCAGTGTCCGTGTCCGACGTAAATTCACGTTGGCCCGCGAGGCTCTCGCGCAGCTCCAAATAATTTTCGATAATGCCATTATGCACAACGGCAACACGGCCTGAGCGATGTGGGTGGGCGTTGGCTTTATTGGGGACACCATGCGTGGCCCAGCGCGTGTGGGCGATGCCGATCTGGCCGTCCATATGCGATTCAGAGATGCGGGCTTCGAGTTGCTTGATTTTACCCTTGGCGCGGCGGCGGTCCAAAGCGCCGTCCGTGAGCACTGCGATCCCCGAGCTATCATAGCCCCTGTATTCCAAGCGTTTCAGACCGTCGATCAGACGGTCCGTCACTTGGCTGCGACCTGCTATACCAATAATACCGCACATAATATTAGACCAATTCAACCCGATAGAGATTATAACGAAGCGCTAGAGCGTCCTAACCGAAAAGCCTTAAATAGGCATAAAGATACCCGGTAAGACAGAATAAAGGCGGGATTTTGGTCAGCTTGCGATATATTCAGCCGTCCAGGGTCTAAGCGTCCACTGTATCGTCAATTTCGGCGCTCCACTCGCCTTTACTTGCGAGGCCGTTCATGCGCGCACGATGATTAAAGGCGGTTTGCGCCGCATCGTAATTTGCCGCGTCGCCTTTCCACGCGAACAGGGCGGATTGCTGCAGCGCACGGCCATAGGAATAGGTGAGCTTCCAAGGGAAGCCGCCAATCTTATTCATCATATCCAAATTGCGCGTGGCTTCTTCATTTTCCTGCCCGCCTGAGAGGAAGGCGATACCGGGCACAGCAGACGGGACTGTGTCTTTCAATACCTTGATCGTGCGCTCGGCGATTTCTTCCCGGGTGGGTTGCTCGGCGCAAAGTTTACCGGCGACAACCATATTGGGCTTGAGGATAACCCCTTCCAGCGCCACGCCTTGCTCATAGAGCTCCGTGAAAAGCGAGTTTAGCGTTTTCTCTGTCACTTCGTGGCAGCGCTCAACGGAATGATGTCCACCCATCAGGATTTCCGGCTCGACGATGGGGACGATGCCCGCTTCTTGGCAGAGCGCCGCATATCGGCCGAGGGCGTGATTATTCGCTTTTAATCCACCGCGTGTCGGAGTCTGGCCGACATATTGGTCGGGATGCGAAATCTCAATTACGGCGCGCCATTTGGCGAAACGTGCGCCCAGCTCGTAATACTCCGCGAGGCGTTCCCGCAGTCCGTCGAGGCCTTGGGTGATCGTCTCGCCCGGGCGTCCCGCCAGCGGCGTAATGCCTTTATCGACTTTGATGCCCGGGATCGCGCCTGCATCTTGAATGAGTTTGACGAAAGGCGTGCCGTCTTTCGCGGATTGGCGGATCGTTTCGTCAAACAAAATAACTCCGCTGATGTGGTCATTCATAGCGGGCTGGGTACGGAATAACATTTCGCGCCACGCTTGGCGGTTGGCTTCATTGTTTTCAGTGTCAATGGACGCAAGGCGTTTGCCGATTGTGCCCGTGCTTTCATCGGCGGCAAGAATACCTGTTCCAGGCTCAACCATTTTAACGGCGATTTTATTAAGGGCTTCGAGATCCATGGTCCGCTCCATTCCTATTATCGTGATTTAAAGTCTGGGTTATCAATATCTGTCTAATTAAGCCTTAAGGATGTCAACACCGGGAAGGGTCTTGCCCTCCATCCATTCCAAAAAGGCTCCGCCCGCCGTCGAGATGAAGGTGAAATCATCCAGAACATCTGCCATAGCGAGCGCTGCAACGGTATCGCCGCCGCCCGCAATGGCGATAATATCACCCCGTTTGCAGAGCTTGGCGGCATATTTCGCACTTTCTACTGTGGATGTCTCGAAAGGCGCGAGTTCAAACGCACCGAGCGGGCCGTTCCATATCAGTGTTTTCGAAGCCTCCAAGGCGTCCAAAATAACGGTTACTGTATCGGGTCCCGCGTCCAAAATCATTTCATGCGGCGCAACATCGCCAAGACCGCAGACACGGCTCTCGGCATGGGCTTTGAACGCCGCCGCTGCCACAACATCGACGGGCAAGATAATGCGGCAGTTTTCTTTTTTTGCAGCCGCAAGGATATCCAGCGCTTTGGCCTTCAGATCTTTCTCGCAAAGCGAGCTGCCAATATCATGGCCTTGGGCGAAAAGAAATGTATTGGCCATGCCGCCGCCAATGACGAGCGTATCGAGTCGAGTCACAAGATTTTCCAGCAGGTCGATTTTTGTGCTGACTTTCGCCCCGCCAACGATCGCCATGACGGGCGTCTCGGGATGATCTAGTGAGGCGGACAAATGATCCAGCTCACGTTCCATCGCAAGGCCAGCATATGATGGCAGATACTCGCCGACAACCGCGCTACTTGCATGTTTGCGGTGCGAGGCCGAGAAAGCGTCCATTACAAAGATATCGCCAAGGCCCGCGAGGAATTGCGCCATTTTTGGATCGCCTTGCGTCTCCATTTCGGAGAATCGTGTATTTTCGACGAGGACAATCGCGTTTTGATTTAAGCCCGCGATCATCTCTCCGCTCGGCCGTTCAACGAATGTCACTGACCGGCCTAGCGCCGCTTCCAGAGCAGGGACGATGAAGCGCAAAGACATCTCTGGATCAGGTTTTCCTTTTGGGCGTCCGAAATGTGACAATAGAACGACCTTCGCGCCGCGCTCTTGCAAATATTGAATCGTTGGCAGGGCGGAGCGGATACGTGTGTCATCCGTAATAGCGCCTGCATCATCGCGCGGCACATTAAAGTCCACCCGCACAAGCGCTGTTTTTCCGGCGAGGTCGGCTGTTTCTAGTCTCTTGAAGCTCATGCGGCCATTCCTGTTTTTTTATCTATTTTCCGGCCTATGATCCAGCCATCTGTGTTCCCATCACCCGCGCGACATCGATCATCCGGTTGGCGAAGCCCCACTCATTATCATACCAAGCAATGATTTTCACGAGGTCTCCGTCCATATCTTTTGTCAGGAGAGACGCAAAAATCGCGCTATGCGGATCATGGTTCAAATCTGAACTCACGAGCGGATTTTTTGAAAAACAGATAACATCTTTCATCGGGCCTGCTGCCGCCTCGGCCATGACAGCGTTCACTTCACCCGCAGAGGTTCGCATTTCGGGTTGAAATGCGAGATCGACCATTGACACATTTGCCGTCGGGACTCGCACGGCGGAGCCCGAGAGTTTGCCTTGCAATTCTGGGATAACGAGCCCCACGGCCTTAGCGGCACCCGTGGAGGTCGGGATCATATTCAGCGCGGCGGCGCGGGCCCGGTATAGGTCTTTATGCGAATTATCCAAAATCCGCTGATCTTGCGTGTAGGAATGCACGGTCGTCATAAATCCGCGACGAATACCGACTGTTTCCATCAGGACTTTGGCTACAGGCGCGAGGCAATTGGTCGTGCAAGACGCGCAGGAGACGACTCTATCCTCAGCTGTGAGGTTCTGATGGTTCACGCCGTAAACAATCGTTTTATCCACACCACTGCCGGGCGCGGAGATCAGAACCGCCTTTGCGCCGCCCTTTAAATGCGGCTGCACGCTCTCTTTTGAACGGAAGATGCCGGTGCAATCCATCACGACATCTACGCCCAAACCGCCCCAATTTACAGCGCCCGGATCACGGTGATGGCTCATGGCGACTTGGCCCCTGCCGTAATCAATAAAGCCGTCACCGACCTCGACCTTATGCGCAAATCGTCCGTGGACGCTGTCATATCGGAGGAGATGGGCAGAGGTTTCAATCGCGCCGGGAGAATTAATGACAACGAGTTCAATGTCGCCGATGTCATATTCCACGAGGGCTCGTGCCACGAGACGTCCGATACGGCCAAAGCCATTGATTCCAATTTTTATTGTCATTTCCGGTCCATTTCTGCGGCGTTCGAAAATCTCGAACCCCATGGGCAGACCGGTCCAACAAGTCAACTTAATCCACTTGTTTTACAGCCATTTGCAGGCCATTCTATCAGGAAATATCTAAGTCTAGGTAAATCACATGACTGACAGCGCTGACATCAAATCTGCCAAGCAAGCTTTAGAGCAAGCCGTTGATTCCTTAGAAGCGGGTTTGGGCCAACTCATGACCCGTATGAAAACGCTAGAGGCGAGCGCAAATGATAGCGACGCTTTTCGCGAAGACCGCGTGAAATTGGCCGGACAGCTCGACGAGATGACCGCCGAAGCGGAAAATGCAAAGCAAAAGCTCGCCGCACGCGAAGCTGAATTTACAAAAATTACGCAAGAGGGTGAGGCTGAGCTTGAGCGTATTATGGGTGTCGTGCGCGGCGCCCTTGATAAATCCTAAGGAGCGCAAAATGGGAAAAGTCAGTCTGGACATAAATGGCCGCAAATATGCAATGGGGTGCGAGGACGGCGAAGAAGAACGCCTTCTCCGCCTCGGGCAAAAGCTCGATGACCGTGTCACAAAAATGGCCAATCAATTCGGCCAAATAGGGGATCTACGTCTGCTCGTTATGGCCGGCATTACCCTTATGGACGAAGTCGAAGATACGATGGAAAATCTCGATCTGCGCGTCGATGCCCGCGCGGCGGGTCTGCGTAAGGAACGCGATGCGGCAACGCTCGCCAGCGCTAAGGCCGAGGCGGAGGCGGCAAAAGCTCTGTCTGCGGCAGCAAAGCGCATTGAGAAATTGGCGGCGAAGCTGAACGGGTGACGAAGGCAAGCGATGAAAGCGTTTGACGAGGGACTGAGCGAGCACCGCCCACCACTCCGCGTGGGATTCTTCGGTTTTACTATTTTGGGCGTTTTGCTGTCCGCGTGCATGGAAGAGGCTCCAAAATCAGCCATGGACACGGTTATAATTGAGGGCCGCGCCCTTAAAACGCAAGAGAGTATAAGGCTTTCATTCCCCGGGTCGCGCTTGCGCTTCAAAATTTGCAAAGGCTCGGCAGAATTTCAATTCAAGACGACTAATCAGGCCGCCGATCCAATAATGGAGATGTATTTAAACTCCGAAATGGCGGATTTGGTGAGTTTCCACGATGGAGAGGCGAACATCACGCTAAATTTCCATCCGCGTATCCCTGGAACCCAGGTCGACTTCAGACGCAACAACGAAGCTTGGCAAGGGGACGTCATATTAACGGAAGCCGATGCGTATGACGGCTTTTGTAAACCGGACCCGCTTCCGAAAACCAAACTTCTCTTCATCGGGGATTCCATTACGGCTGGGCACGGAACTTGGTCCAAGATGAACGCCGAGGGCGAGATTGAATCGGAGCCTAATGCGTTGTTCGCCTATCCGCATTGGCTAGGGGATACCTTGGACGCCCAAGTTCATCAGGTTGCCTATGGCGGGCGCGGGCTTGTTCGCGATTGGCAAGGGAAAACGGACACAAATAACGCACCCCAATTTTATGACCGCGTCCTCCCTGATAATCCCGACTATCTCTGGGACCCAAAGGATTACCAAGCCGATATTGTCTCTGTCATGCTTGGTACAAATGACTTTAATACCGGTATTCCGGAGCGTGAAAGCTGGACGGAGGCCTATATCAATTTTGTCAAGCGTATCCGACAAGATTACCCAAACGCCCAAATTTTTCTCATCTCTTCGCCTATGACCGACGGTGACAAAGGCGACGTTCTGAAAGACTATGTCAAACAAGTTGCAGAGAATTTTGGAACTCCGTCAGTGAAATATTTGCAGGTCGGTCACTATGAAGGCGAGCCGTGGGATAGTCATCCCACCTTACTCGAACACGGGAAAATTGCAGAAGAGCTGGAGCCGTTCTTTCGAGCGCATTTGGATGAGTAGCGACTCGCAGGTCAGACCCGATTATATCGCGCACACGCGAAATTGGCTCTCCAGCGTTGTCATTGATCTAGGCCTCTGCCCCTTTGCGAAACGCGAATTTGATACGGAGCGCATTTTCTACCGCGTCGTGGAGGCGGATGATTTACATCGTCAATTAGAACAGATTATTCTGGAATGCACGGCGCTGGATACTGATGCGGGGCGGGAAACAAGCCTCTTAATCTTCCCCAATGGCCTCGGTGATTTTGCGGCATATTTGGACCTCATGGCACTCGCCAATGCCCTGATTTCAAAGCAGGGATATGAAGGGGTCTATCAGCTCGCGAGTTTTCATCCGGCGTATTGTTTTGCGGAGGCGGCGCCTGACGATCCAAGCCATTATACTAATCGTTCGCCCTATCCCATGGTGCATATCTTGCGCGAAGCCAGTGTTGAAGCCGCCTTGAAGACCTATCCCAACCCCGAAGATATTCCAGACCGTAATATTAAATTGACCCGAGAGCTGGGGACGGCGGCGATGCAAGGTTTGCTGACTAAGTGTTACGAATAAACCGTAAGGCGGGTTTTATGACTCACGGTTGAGCGGGCTTCGGAAGCGCGTAAGTCACCGTCGCAACGGCGGCGGGGTCGTCATGGCCCTCGCCAAAAATCTTAACGTCAATGACCGCGAGCACCTTCCCGATACGCACCAATGCGCCTTCGGCTTTGACGGCGGGGCCAATACAGGGCCGCAAGAAATGTATATTCAAACTCGAGGTCACGGCCATCGGCGTAATGCCAAGCTTTGTGAAAACACAGACATAGGCGACGCTATCGGCGAGGTGCATTTGCGTGGGGCCATTGACCATATTGCCCGGACGCATATGGCGAGCGCCGGTCTCCATGGTGAGGGCGGCAAAGCCGTCTCGCATCTCTGTGACGTCAAAGAAACCATCGTTTTCTTTGAAGAAATCGCGAAACATCGCATTCGTCGCATCAATATCGGTAAAGGCCATTCGCCCTTTCAGCAAAATTTTCTCGTCTTCTCAAGGTAAAGCTTTAGGAAATAAACTTGCGAAAAAACGTCTGTTTCATAGAAATGAGACAACGCCATGCTTTGGGGATGATTTAATCCGGCTTTAGGACTTTGGATTTTTAGAGGCTCGCCCCCCCCCCCCCGGATTGAGGTTAAGTGATTATGACGCAAGATGTGATGCCTTCTGACATGCGGCGCGCGGCCACCGTGATGGCGCGGAATTTTGTTCAGCGATTGCGCGAGCATGCCAAACCCGGGCTCATGGAGCAATTTCTCGGCGAATATGGATTATCTAGTGATGAGGGCGTCGCCCTCATGTGCCTTGCCGAGGCCCTGCTACGCGTGCCGGACTCCGAGACGATGGACGCGCTGATTGAGGATAAAATTGCGCCGTCTGAATGGGGCGAGCATTTGAACAAGAGTAGCTCGGCGCTCGTGAATGCCTCGACATGGGGCCTGATGCTCACGGGCAAAGTGCTCGACACGGACGATAGCCGCGGCATAGTGAAAACCGTGCGTGACCTTGTCAAACGCCTCGGAGAGCCCGTTATCCGGACGGCCGTGAAACAAGCCATGCGAGAAATGGGGCGGCAGTTTGTCTTGGGCCAAACAATTGAGGAGGCATTGAAGAACCGTGAAACGGGTTATCGCTACTCATTTGATATGCTCGGCGAAGCGGCGATGTCTACGCCGGATGCCCGCCGATATGAGGCGGCGTATCGGGAGGCCGCTGAAGCGCTTGCGCCATTTTGTAACTCAAGCTCTGTGCATGATAATCCTGGTATCTCGGTCAAGCTCTCGGCCCTGCATCCCCGCTATGAGACGCGGCAATCGGCCCGCGTCATGGAAGAATTATTGCCGCGCATTTCTGGCCTCGCGCATCTGGCCGCCAAATCGGGAATGGGCCTAAATATTGATGCGGAAGAAGCCGACCGGTTAGACCTGTCGCTTGAGATTTTTTCGGCTCTCGCCCAGGATCCTCAGCTGAAAGGTTGGGACGGTCTGGGTCTTGTGGTTCAGGCTTATGGTCACCGCGCGCGGTCCGTTATTGATTGGGTGGCAGATTTGGCGAGTGCCACAAACCGCCGCTTTATGGTGCGCCTCGTGAAGGGCGCTTACTGGGACGGCGAGATAAAACACGCCCAAGTCGGCGGGCATGAAGGCTATCCCGTCTTTACCACCAAGGCGGAGACAGACCGGAACTACATGATTTGCGCGGAAAAGCTGCTGGGTTTGCGAGACCGCATTTATCCCCAATTTGCCACTCATAATGCGCGGAGTGCCGCGGAGGTGTTGGCCTTGGCGGGCGCAGATAAAACGGGATTTGAGTTCCAGAGGCTTCACGGAATGGGTGAGGCGCTGCACGAGATATTGCGCGAAGATACAGATTTGCCTTGCCGGATTTACGCGCCCGTTGGTGTCCATCGGGACCTGCTGGCCTATCTCGTTCGCCGCCTTTTAGAGAACGGCGCAAATTCCTCATTCGTGAGCCAGATTACAGATCGTGATGTGCCGATCGAAACGATTATCGCCGACCCCTTTGACGCCGAACTGGAGGATGGATTAGCAGGCCCCGAAGCAATTTTTGCGCCGCGTGTCAATTCGCGCGGGTGGAACTTGCAGGATAAAAAAGACTTAGAAAAATATATGGCCGCGCGGGCGCCCTTTGAGACGTCTAATTGGCAAGCTTGGCCCCAGCTCGCGGTAGAAATCGTGGATACGCCCAAGCCGCAGACCGTTGTAAATCCAGCGAATGGGAATGATATTGTTGGCTCAGTTCATTATGCAAGCCTCGACCATGTCGATTTTGCGTTTAAATTTGCCAAACCTTGGAGCGTCACGGCGACGGCAAAATCGCGCGCAGATATTTTACGCCGCGCCGCAAACGAGCTGGAAGCGCGAAGCGGCGAAATCTTCGCTTTGCTAGCCAGAGAGGCCGGGAAAACAGCGGAAGATGCCGTCGCGGAACTCCGCGAGGCGGTGGATTTTCTGCGCTTTTATGCAGATCAGGGGGAGGCGCAGTCCGGAGACCCTATAGGCACGGTAGTAACAATTGCTCCTTGGAATTTTCCGCTCGCCATTTTCTTGGGCCAGATTGCGGCGGGTCTCGCCGCCGGGAATGCTGTGATTTCGAAACCGGCGGAAGCCACCAGCCTAATGGCGAGTTTGGCTGTTGATATTTTACATAAATCAGGCGTTCCAAAAATAGCGCTACAGAATCTGCCAGGAGAGGGCGCTGTTATTGGCGCGGCGCTGTCTTCCGATAGCCGCGCCGACGGCGTTGTCTTTACAGGCAGTACGAAAACGGCGCAGATTATAAACCGCAATGTCGCTGAAAATCTTGCGCCCTCCGCGCCGCTGGTCGCGGAAACCGGCGGGATTAACTGCATGGTCGTAGACAGTACCGCGCTGCCGCAACAGGCGATAAAAGACATCATCGACAGTGCATTCCAAAGCGCGGGTCAGCGCTGTTCCGCGCTGCGTTTGGTCTATCTTCAAGATGATATTTACGAGCCTGTCTTAGCGCTCCTTCGCGAGGCGATGGATGAGCTTCAATTGGGTGACCCTTGGGATCTTACAACGGATGTTGGCCCCGTCATTGATGCCGCCGCGAGAGGGCGATTCATGGAATATATCGCCCGGTCGAACGTCATTTATCAAGCGTGTGATTTGCCTGATATCGGGCATTTTATTCAACCTACGCTGATAGAGGTGTCTGGCCGATCGGAGGTCACGGAAGAAATCTTTGGCCCCGTATTACATGTCGCAAAATTTGAACCCGAAGATTTGCCCGAAATTATTCGAGATATTAATCTAGACGATTATTCACTAACCTTTGGCTTGCACACCCGCATTGATAACCGCGTTGAGGACCTCACGCAGACGTTACGTGTTGGGAATGTTTATGTGAATCGCAATCAAATTGGCGCGGTGGTCGGCAGTCAGCCTTTTGGCGGGTCGGGTCTGTCTGGCACGGGACCGAAAGCGGGCGGTCCGGACTATTTACCAAGGTTTCAAAAGATGAAGTCCCTTAATAAAACGGCGGAAGATACTGGCGGGGCAATAACCTTGCGTGACGCTCAAGCGCGCATTGACGCCTCGCCCGAGGTGAAGACATCAGTCCTTCACATCCAAGATTGTCCAGGCCCCACGGGCGAAAGTAATCGCCTATCAAGTTTTATTCGCGGGCGGACACTATGTCTGGGGCCGGATGCGGCGGCCCAAATCCGGCAAGTCACCGAGCTGGGCGGTGTTGGTGTGGATCTTAGCCATATATCAGTAGATGATCTTGTGCACCTCACAGGGTTTTCCAGCGTGATATGTTGGGGATCTACCTCCGAACAAAAAGCGGCGCGCGTGGCGTTGTCTCGCCGCGAGGGCCCCATTCTGGCCCTGGCGACTGGCTCCGATATCAAATGGGCCGTGACAGCTGAACAGCATATCTGTATTGATACAACGGCGAGCGGCGGGAATACGGAGCTTTTATCCAGCTAGGCCCTCAATGCGGTAGTGTATGAATATATATTATCTGATGATAATATTCAGCTTCGTTTCAGGCTCACTCGTGAATATAGTCAAAAGAAAACTATCCGACCCTAAATATGTAATCCTTGGGAGACTTATATGAACCGCGTATTATTTATCTCAGGGACATTGGCTGCCGCAGTTTCTATTTCCGCTATGTCAAGCGCAAAGTCCGACAATGTACCGGCTGATAATTTTGATTTGAGCCAATGGAAAATACAATTGCCGCTCGATAAGAATAAAGATGGCAAGGCCGATGAAGTCGATGTGAAGAAATTACAAAAATTTTCGTATCCTGATTTTTTCTATTTGGATGAGACTGGCGGCATGGTTTTCGCGAGTCCAAATAAAGCGACGACAACCAAAAACACCTCTAATTCGAGATCTGAATTACGGGAAATGCTGCGCGGGACCAATACAAAGACTAAAACGAAAGGTGCAAAAAATAATTGGGCTGTCGAGGCTCGAAAAGACTCTGATAAATTTGGAAGAGTTGGCGGACGTTTGGACGCGACGTTGAAAGTCGACCATGTTGCAACACGCGCCGGTGACGCTGCGACGCGGGCGGCTTATTCCGTCGTGGTTGGCCAGATTCACGCAGACAAATATAAAAATACATCCTCCGGATTTGGCTACGGTAATGAGCCAATCAAAGTCTATTATAAAAAATTCCCTGATCATGAAACGGGGTCAGTTTTTTGGAATTATGAACGTAATTTACCCAAAGATGATGATAATCGAACCGATATTTCCCATGCTGTTTTCGGATATGATTGGAACAATAATTCCGACCCTGGCGCGCTCGGGGTCGCGCTGGGTGAAGATTTTAGCTATACGATCAATGTTCATAAAAATACGATGTATCTGACATTTTCCAATGACAGACTTGGGACGAAGACTTTTACAAAGAGTCTGGTAAGCCAGTTAAGCGCGGATGGAACGATGGATCTTCTCGATAATAAGTTCAGCTATGGCGGCGACACACTCTATTTTAAGGCCGGCGTTTATAATCAATGTAGCCCGAAAAAAGGCGGCGGGGATTGGTATGCAGGCTGCCCGGGAACCGGAGACTGGGAGGTCGATAAAGCGAATGGCGATTACGCTCAGGCGACCTTTCGTAAACTCACCGTTGGCCCCTCGACACCGCCAGTTCGCTAGGGTGAGGCGCTGGCGGCGCGGCGCTGCGCCTGCTTGAATCTTTTCCTACCCAGCTTTGCGTTAAAAATCTTTGGCGGCAAGCTCGCGTTCGCGCGCCCAACGGTCTTCCAAATGCGCCCGCGCAATCTTGACGTTCCGGACATTGCCTTGCCATCCAACATCAAAAAGATCCCCAACAATGGGAACAAGGCCAATTGCCCAATCTATCAAAATATTGCCGCCCATCACAGAGAGGTGCCGCGTCGGGATATCCAGCCTACGCGCGCCGGCGACGATGACGCCTGACACGCCGAGACTGATCGTATCCCCAATTCCTGGGACCAGACCGATAATTGTATCAAGCCCAATTGGCACAGGCAAAATGGGAAGTTTAAAACGGGCATCCATTAAATTGGCTATGGCCTCAAGCCGCTCCAATTGGGCGGCTTCATTTTCATGCCTATCCTCTAATTCGCTCAACCGTATTTGCGCGGCAGGCAAGAGGATTTCAGCTTCGGAACTTGGTGCGTTGGAGCGTATCATACAGAAAATCTGGGGCCGATACTCCAGATTTTCAATGGCGCGAATACACCTGCTTAGCCCGCGATTTGAAACATGTCGAAATTCTCATTCATCGCGACCTGAGGGGGCGCTGCGGCGGCCACCTCGGCATTGACCGTATTGGATGCTTTGCGCCAACTGAATATTTTCGACAAAGGGGACCCTGCGGTGCAATACCAACGCCGCACGGACGGATCCCATTTCGCGCCCAACCGTTTCGCTAAATCGCGATCTTTATAGGCGACATTCAAATAATGCTTGGTTGTTTTCCGAGTTGCCATAACCCCGCTCCATTCTGTTCTATATTGAGAACATAAGAAGAACAAAATGGAAATGCAAGGGATATATTCCTAATATTCAGTCATATCACCGCTTCTTGAACAATAGCGTCATTCTATCGGACTCACCGATTGCGAGGCGTTCCGCTTTGAGGGCGTCATTGTCCCCGACGCCGTTGAGCGAGGGCGGCAAGCGCCAGACGATGTCATCTGCGGTGGGTTGATCTTTGGAGTTAGCATTCACCTCCGAGGTCTTGACCAAGTCAAAGCCTGCGGCATCAAAAGCCGAGATGACTGCAGATTGCTTGACGTAACCTGCATTTCCGCTAGCCCAAGCATCATCTGCCTCTTCAGGAGCCCGATGTTGGACAACGCCAACAATTCCGCCTGGCTTGAGAAGCTCATGCGTTTTTCCCAGAGCCTTGGTCATATATTGACCTTCGGACTCAAAACGAGAGAGGTTGTGCATCGCGCGGATAAAGAGAACAGCATCTAACTGGCCAGCGTTATCACCTGCATCCATCCCAAAAGTCGTGGCCGTGATTTTAGGTCCGTCAGCCGGAGCCCATTCGGCGGCTTTCGCGACAAATTCTGCCGGCCATTTTTTCTTACTTTCAATAAAGGCGTCATTGGCAAAGCTAAATTCCGGCCACATGTCTAGGGAATAATCAATGCCAGTAAGCTGCCCGTCCGAACCCAAGTAAGGCACGAGGATCTTGGTGTACCAGCCGCCGCCCGGCAGAGCTTCGCCCACCCGCATTCCGGGTTTAATGCCAAAAAACTCGAGCGTTTCGGCTGGGTGTCGCGCCCCGTAACGTGCTTGCGCGTCCTCTGGCTGAGCTTTTAAAATCTCCGCTAATTTCACGGCGTCAAACTTGGGCGTGTCATCTTGAGCGGCCATTGTGGTGTCGGCCGTGGGCGTTTCGGGGCGTGTCGTCTCCGCAGCGCCGCAGCCCAGAAAAATAAGGCTCGCGGCCGTCAGAGTAAGTAATTTATGCATAAATCTGTCTCTTGGGTTATAAGCGGGGGTTAGGCTGTTTCATTGAGCGCTGTAGGTTTTTCATAAAATTGGCCATGTTTCCGATATTTCGCAAGGTAACTTGGAACGATGGCTTCTATGGTGGAGGGTTGAATCCCAAAGGCTTCAAAACCCAGTGCATCCTCAGACGCGATGTTATCGACTTTCAAATTTTGGACTTGGTCACGTGTAAGAAACGGCTTCACAAAAGGTAGCGCGCCCGTTAGCTCGCCGCTAAAGCCCATAATGTTAGAGGCAAACCACGGCACAGGGGCAAGGAAACGTTTTTTACCAATTGTGTCCAAAATAAACTCCATGAGCGCTTTGAAACTATAGGTCTGTGGGCCGCCCAATTCAAATGTCTCGCCTTTTGTGCCGCGCGTGACAGCGATCGCAATCGCGGTGGCAACATCTTCGACAAAGACAGGTTGGAGCTGCGTTTTGCCGCCGCCAATCAAAGGCAGGGCAGGTGCCATTGCCGCTAAACCTGCAAAGCGGTTGAAGAACTCGTCTTCGGGTCCGAAGATAATTGACGGACGAAAAATATCAGCCGTCGGGACATGGGATTGAAGGGCAAACTCACCTTCGCGTTTGGTGCGGGCATATTCGCTCAGGCTTGTGTCATCTGCGCCAATGGCAGAGACATGTGCCACATTCGTGACCCCAGACGCCGCGCAAGCTTCGCCGATGCTTTCTGCGCCATTGACATTTAACGCCTCAAACGTCTGGCGTCCGCTTTCGAAAAGAATGCTCACAAGGTTGATTACAGCGTCCGAGCCTTCCACAGCGCGCGCGACGGATTTCCGAAACCGTAAGTTAGCCTGCATGAGCTGGACTTGGCCAACATCGCCAATGACTTTTAACTCATGAGCGGTATGCGGATTGCGAACAGCGGCGCGAACGCGCCAGCCCCGCGCGGTTAGCTCGCGGATGACATAGCGGCCCAGAAAGCCTGAGGCGCCGAAGACTGTAACAAGACTGGGGGCTGCCGTCATGATGAGTGTCCTTTAATCAAATAGAGAGTGCGGATTAGGCCTTTGTTGGCGGGGTGTCCACTGCGCTTTTTGTAACATTTGCGTTCAATCTGGCGTTCAATTGCGACACCCAGAAATCCGAAGCGTTTTCGATTAAATCGACAACGCGGGCAAATCCATCTGGGCCGCCGTAATACGGGTCTGGCACATCAGAGCCGTCGGGCAAAAATAGCGACAGGTGGGCGGTCGCGTTTTTGGGCCGAATAGCTTTCAAATCGGAGAGGTTCGAGGCATCCATCGCAAGGATAAAATCGAAGTCGTAGAAATCTTGCTCGCTAACTTTTCGCGCAGCTTGTCCTGCAAAACTATAGCCCCGCCTTTCGCCTTCGGCGCGGCTGCGCGGATCCGGCGGATTTCCCGCATGCCACGCGCCCGTTCCGGCGCTGTCAATTTTAATATCGCTATTGCCGCCCCGCGCGCGAAAGACGGCTTCGGCCGTCGGTGAGCGGCAAATATTGCCTAGGCAAACGAAGAGAACAGATGTCATACAGTCACCATGTCAAAATTTGAACAGATTGTCATCCTAACCGGCGCAGGTATTTCTGCGGAAAGCGGCATTCAGACCTTTCGAGATGCGGGCGGCCTCTGGGAGGACCATCCGGTCGAGCAAGTCGCAACACCGGAAGGCTTTGCAGCTGATCCTGCGCTCGTTCACCGATTCTATAATCTGCGCCGTGCGGCGCTGTCGACGGTCGCGCCCAACGCGGCCCATAAAGCGCTGGCAGATTTGCAAGCGAGGTTTGCCGGAGAGGTCACTTTGGTGACGCAAAATGTGGATGATCTGCATGAACGCGGTGGATCGAAAAACGTCATTCATATGCACGGCGAGCTCCTCTCGACTTTTTGCACGGCTTGCAATCATCGCTGGCGGCAAGAGACAGATTTGACCGTCGAGACCCAGTGCCTTGCCTGCCAAACACAAGGAGGCCCGCGTCCGGACATCGTCTGGTTCGGCGAAATGCCTTACGACATGGACCGAATAGAGCGGGCGTTGAAACGCTGCGATCTTTTTGTCTCCATTGGGACATCTGGCGCGGTCTATCCTGCCGCCGGATTCGTACAGCTCGCCCATGTCCACGGCGCGCAAACTTTGGAACTTAATCTCGAGCCCTCTCAGGGCTCAGCCTTTTTCGGCGAAACGCGCCAAGGTCCGGCGACACAGCTGGTCCCCGAATGGGTTCACTCAATCTTGGCCTGATGTCAGTTTGGCGATAAATTAGGGGCCTCCAATTTCTTGGTCTTTGACATTTTCGGAAATAATACGCGCCATAGGCCCGCAACAGCAACCGCGGCGACGCCGCCTGCAGTGACCGTGAAGACAGCGCCATAAACAGCCGCCATTGTCCCAGCGCGAAATTCTCCCAATTCATTGCTTGCGCCAAGGAAAATCGAATTGACCGCATTGACCCGCCCGCGCACACGGTCCGGTGTCCAGAGTTGCAAGAGGATCTCGCGGATATAGACGCTAACCATGTCGAATGCCCCCACTAATATAAGGGCAAAGACAGACAGCCAGGCGGCCGTTGAAGCGCCGAATATAGCCGTCGCAGCGCCGAAGCCGGCAACGGTTAAAAGCAAAATTGTACCTGCATGATTGCGGACAGGAAAACGGATCAATATTCCTATCATAACAATGGCGCCGACGGCAGGCGCGGCCCGCAACATGCCAAGGCCGATCACGCCAACATCCAGAATATCGCTCGCGTAAATCGGAAGAAGCGCGACTGCCCCGCCGAGGAGAACGGCAAACATGTCCAAGGAAATTGCCCCCAGCACGACTTTTTCTTTGAAGATATATCGAAAACCGCCGAGTATCATTGACCAACTTGTGGGGTCTGTTTCCATATCTTGATTAGGTTTAGGGATTGTCAGGATCAACGCCGTTGAAATCGCGAACATCACAGCCGCTGTTCCATAAGCGACGGGTCCCGATATCCCGAAGAGCAGCCCGCCCGCCGCAGGCCCAACAATAGAGGCTAGTTGCCAGGTCAGCGTCACCCACCCGATGGCGTTTGCAAAATCTGCCTTTGGCACGACGTTCACGACTAAAGAAGATGAGGCCGGGGTGTAAAACGCTCGGGCGATTCCAAAAATCGTGAGCGCACTCAAAACAAGAAACGGCGAGAAATTTCCCGTCACGGCCATCATCAGAATTGCCGCCGCGCAGAACATTTCCAACGTCGTTGCGGCCGCCATGACGCGCCGCCTGCCTAAGCGGTCCGACGCTAGTCCCGTCACCAACACTAATAGCAAGGCCGGCAGAAACTGCACGAGTCCGATTAACCCGAGATATAGCGCGTTCCTCGTTTCCTGCCACAGCTGCCACCCCACCGCGACGGACACAATTTGCGCGGCGCTGGAGGTGACGAAGCGCGCCCAAAAATAGCGTTTAAAGGCGCTGTGCCGAAAGGCGGCGAAACGATCCTCTTGCTGTGTGGTCGACGTCATGCTTGCGGCCTATCCCGTGCTTGCGTCCATGACCAGAGCTGGCGTAGGCCTATCTTATGACGCTCCATATTTATATCGATGCCGATGCCTGTCCCGTTCGGGAGGAAACCTATAAGGTCGCGCGTCGTCATAAGCTCCCCGTCACCGTCGTCGCCAATAGTTACATTCGCGTCCCCAAAGACCCAGGTTTTACCTTTCGATTGGTCGATGATAGTTTCGACGCTGCGGATGATTTCATCGCCGAAGCAGCAGACAGCAACGCCATTGTTATTACCTCCGATATTCTGCTGGCCGAGCGGGTCTTGAAATCTGGCGGCCGAGTCTTGGGCGCGAATGGCAAACCCATGACGATGGACACCATCGGCAGCCAAATCGCGGTGCGTGCCATCATGGCGGACCTGCGCGCAGGCGCAGAGCAGCCCACGGCTGGCGGCCCGCCGCCATTCACCCAAAAAGACAGATCTCGTTTTCTGGAAGCGCTGCATTTGATGTGTGTGAAGCGCTAATCCATTTCCCCCTAACTCTTGGCCATCACCGCTAGCTGCAAGCGCCGAATTTCATGTGAGAGCGCGCGGCGATTGAGCTGCATATTGAACCAAAGCTTCATCGCGATCTGCGCGGAGTTTCCTAAAATGGCAAAAGTCGCCCATAGGATTTGGGAGCGAATATTATCGGCCATGAACATCTGCCACAGCGAAATAATCATGATCGCCGCAAAAGCCATAATCGCGCCCCAAGCCATTACCCGCATGCCGCTGCCTTTTCCGCTGAGGCTCCCCCAAGCGGATTTATAGAACCCTGTTTCGTCAATCGCGTCTCCGATAAAATCTTCATCCGCTTCGCTGAGTAAATCTTTCATCGCTTTATCAAAATCTGTCATGGGGAATCTCCTTCAGTCATGTTGTAAATATCTTTGAGATTTTTGCGTGCTGTAAAAAGCCGCGATTTGACGGTCCCGATGGGCACCCCCAGCGCGGCAGCTATTTCCGTGCCTTTGAGGCCATCCACGTAAAATAGCGTGAGCATCAAGCGGTCCGTCTCTGCTAATTGTAAGAGTGCTTGTCGTAACGTCATCGCGTCTTCGGCGTCGTGATTTACCGTCACTGAAACTTGCTCGGCGGCGGCTTTCCGGTCCTTGACGGCGCGGT
>CALDTL010000002.1 GCA_937923965.1 uncultured Caulobacterales bacterium | reverse complement strand
AACCATTGCGTAAATGCGGCGCGTTCGCCCTCGCTCATGTGGAGGCCGAGTTTGCTGCGTCGCCACATGATGTCGTCGGCTGAGGTCGCCCATTCGTGATTGATCAGATATTTCGCCTCGAGCTCATAGAGCCCCGCCCCGAAATGCTGCCCCAGCTCTGGCTGGGATGAGCCGTCGCCGAGAAGCAACGTAATCCGCGTGCCATAAGCCTGGCATAAGCGGCGCAGCAGGTCGGTATTCATCGCGCGGTAACGCTTGTGCATATCGGTGAAGAAACGCTCGAAATCAGCCTCGATAAGATCGCCGCCCGGCAGGAGCGCGCTTTGGGTCCAGTTACCCGTTTTATACTCGAAATACTCTTCGAGCTTTTCCATCGCATGTTCGCCGAGCCTGCGAGATGTCGTGATTTTACCGCCGTAAACCGACATAAAGGGCGCGCCGCCTGACATTTCTTCGATGTTCAGAACATAATCTCGCGTGACGGCAGAGGCGTCTTCGGCTTTATCGTCATAGAGCGGGCGCACGCCCGCATAATCCCAGACAACATCATCGGGCGAGATGTCATCTTCGAAATATTCGCTCGCGGCTTCGCAGAGATAGGTGATTTCCTCAGGGCTGATTTTGACGGGGCCTTCGGAGAGATCATAGGGCTTATCCGTCGTCCCTATGAGCGTGTAGTCTCGCTCATAAGGGATCGCGAAAATCACGCGGTTATCTGCATTTTGGAACAGATAGGCATGATCGCCGTCAAAGAGTTTTTTCGTGACGATATGGCTGCCCGTGACAAGGCGCAGGGATTGTTCGGCTTGCGTCGTTTTGATTTTGCCCAGGACTTTATCGACCCAAGGTCCCGCCGCATTCACGATGCCTTTGGCCGTCACGATTTCAGTCGCGCCATCATGTTTAATTTCGGCGCTATAGCCCCCGTCGATGGACGTCACCGTTAGGACCTCTGTGCGGGTGTGAATATCCGCGCCGCGATTGGCCGCGTCCAAGGCATAGAGGACGACAAGCCGCGCATCCTCAACCCAGCAATCTGAATATTCAAACCCTGTTTTGAACCGGGATTCCAACACGCCCTTATGCGGCGGTTTGTCGAGCTTGAGGGATTTTGACCCAGGCAGCATCTCGCGCCCGCCAATATGGTCGTAAAGAAACAGGCCCGTGCGCAGCATCCAGGCCGGGCGAAGGCCTTTATCATATGGCAACACGAACCGCATTGGCCAGATGATATGCGGTGCGGCGCGAAGCATGACTTCGCGCTCTTTCAGCGCGTGGCGTACGAGATTAAATTCGTAATATTCGAGATAGCGCAGCCCGCCGTGGATCAGCTTGGTTGACGCCGAGCTGGTATGGCTCGCGAGATCATCGCGCTCACAGAGTAGCACTTTTAGCCCCCGGCCCGCCGCGTCTCGCGCAATGGCCGTCCCGTTAATCCCGCCGCCGATAATAAGAAGATCATATGTCATATTGGCCCTTTAAACGGTCTGGCGTGACATCGCTATGGATTACCGCTTAAATATTGCGGGCAAGGCGAAATCATTGCATCAAGCGGTATGACCCAAGTAATTCTCTCTATCGACCAAGGCACGACATCTTCGCGCACCTTGGTGTTCTCCATATCTGGCGAAATCTTGTTCTCAGCCCAAGAAGAGTTCCCGCAAATCTACCCGCAAGATGGGTGGGTTGAACATGACCCAGAGGCGATCTGGAGCACAGTTCTATCGACCCTCAAACAGGCTCATACTTATGCGGCCGAGAGAGATTTGGCCGTTGCGGCTATCGGCATCACCAATCAACGCGAGACGACGGTGGTTTGGGACCGCAAGACAGGCGCGCCGCTTTACAATGCGATTGTCTGGCAGGACCGCCGCACGGCAGAGCGATGTCAGGCTTTGGCGAAACAAATGCCCGTTGAGACGTTGCAGGCGAAAACGGGTCTATTGCATGATCCTTATTTTTCGGGCTCTAAAATGGCTTGGATTTTGGATCATGTTGACGGCGCGCGGGCGAGGGCGGATGCGGGCAAGCTTTGCTTCGGGACCGTCGACAGCTTCCTAATCTGGCGGCTGACCGGCGGGCAAAGCCATGTCACAGATGCGACTAATGCCAGCCGAACCAACCTTTTCGATATTCACACCCAAACATGGGATGATGAGCTGTTGAACCTATTCAACGTTCCGCGATCTGGCCTGCCTGAAGTATTGGATTGCGCTGCGGATTTCGGTATCTGCACGGTCCTTGATACGGATATTCCGATCACGGGCGTTGCGGGCGATCAGCAATCCGCTGCGATTGGGCAGGCCTGTTTCAAACCCGGAGATATTAAATCGACTTATGGAACAGGGTGTTTCGTTATTTTAAATACAGGCGCGGAGGCGATTACGTCGAAAAATCGTTTGCTCACGACGGTAGGTAATCGCCTGAACGGGCAGCCATCCTATGCGTTGGAAGGGTCTATATTTATGGCTGGGGCCTCCGTGCAATGGCTCCGGGATGAAATGAAACTTGTTGAAGATGCGCGTGAAACCGAGGCCATTTGCGAGGCTTTAGATGATACGGGTGGCGTCTATCTGGTCCCAGCTTTCACGGGGCTAGGCGCGCCCTATTGGGCCCCGGATGCGCGCGCCGCCGTTTTTGGCATGACGCGCGGGACGGGCCGGGACCACCTTATTAGGGCGACGATAGAAAGCGTGGTGTACCAGACGCATGATTTATTTGCCGCCATGGAGAAAGACGGCGTTTCGCCAAAGGCCCTTCGGGTGGACGGCGGCATGTCAGCTAATAGTTGGATGTGCGCCTATCTGGCTGATATTCTATACATGCCCGTTTTGCGGCCGAATATTTTGGAGACAACAGCGCTCGGCGCGGCCTATTTGGCTGGGCTTGGCGCGGGGCTATACGATAGTCTTGAGGCGGTTGCGGAGAATTGGACCTCAGAGCGGGAATTTACCCCAAGCCTTTCTGCAGAGACTCGCGAGTCTCGTCTTGCAGATTGGGAAAAATATGTGCAGAAGCTGCTTTCCTAAATTCTGCGGATAGCAGGGCCTAAAAACTGCGAATGCGGTCGCTGGGGGGTTAGCTCAATTGGTTAGAGCCGTCCGCTCATAACGGATTGGTTGGGGGTTCGAGTCCCTCACCCCCTACCACGCACCCATCGAAATTCGCCGACAATATATGACTCTATCAGGGTTTTGGCCTGAGCCAGCGCGCATCTCGGGCGTTAGGAAAGGCGGGCTTTATATAATAATCTTGACTTTTTTGATTATAATTCGTTCTATCCCTCTTGGGTATACTAGGGCGACTTCCACTTCATATGACGACGGCGTGACGCTAACTGTTTGTTATATTGAATAAAACAAGAATTGAATGCAATGCGAGGCAATGGACGAAACAATACGACAGAGCTTGGGGAGGCCTTAAAAAGGTCGCGCCGCGCTTTTGTTGGTATTGGTGTATTCAGTGCTGTCATCAATATGTTGATGCTGACGGGGCCGCTATACATGTTGCAGGTCTATGACCGCGTATTGCTTAGCCGCAGCATGTCAACATTGGTCGCCTTGAGCATTTTAATGGCAGGGCTCTATATGTTCATGGGGTTCCTTGAGCTTATTCGTTCTCGCGTTTTGGTCCGAATTGGTAACCGTGTTGAGGAAGACTTGAGTGAACGGACGTTTGATATCTGGATCAGCCAAGGGCGCTATGGAAAGAATAGCAAATTAGGCCGTCCGTTGGATGATCTCAGCGCCGTGAAAACCTTTCTCTCTGGCCCTGCGCCGGGGGCATTATTCGATATTCCGTGGACCCCCGTATTTATTGGCGTGATCTGGATGTTGCACTGGACACTTGGCCTAGCGGCTTTGATTGGCGCAATTATTATCTTTATTGTCGCGACGCTTAATGAGTTTACCACCCGGAAAGTTCTGTCAGAGTCTCGGCAAATGCTTCTACAGAGCCGAAGTATTGCGGATAGCACCCATAATCAGTCGGATTCTGTTGTCGCGATGGGCATGGGTAAAAACCTACTGAGGCGTTGGCAGGCCGCCCATCAGGGCGGTGCGGACCTCCACACATCTGGCAGTGACAGAGCGGGCGGTTATACGGCCACAACCAAAGCCTTCCGCATGTTCTTACAATCTGCGAT
This sequence comes from uncultured Caulobacterales bacterium, assembly GCA_937923965.1. Lineage (GTDB taxonomy): Bacteria > Pseudomonadota > Alphaproteobacteria > Caulobacterales > Maricaulaceae > Litorimonas. The sequence continues at coordinate 23,583 of CALDTL010000002.1, read as the reverse complement.
ATTGGGATTGGGGTGTGGGTTAGCTGTGTTTCAAATTATTACGCCCGGCGCGATGATTGCGGGATCGATTATCATGGGGCGTGCCCTCGCGCCTATCCAGATGGCGATTGGTCAGTGGAAAGGTTTTGTGCGTGCGCGAGACTCTTACAAACGTCTCAATCTCTTCTATGAGTCGATACCGGCCGAAGAAGACACAATGCAACTCCCTGAGCCTACGGGATATGTGACCGTTCAGAATATTGTTGCTGCGCCGCCGGGCGTAGAAAGAGCCGTGCTGAAAAATGTTAGTTTTGAAATCAAGCCCGGCCAAGGCCTAGGCGTAATCGGTCCGAGCGCGTCGGGTAAGTCGACCTTGGCTAGGCTTCTCGTGGGCGTTTGGTCGCCTCAGCGAGGCAGTGTGAGGTTGGACGGTGCAACATTTGATCAATGGAACCGAGAGGCCCTCGGCCCGCACATTGGGTACCTACCTCAAGACGTCACGCTTTTTGATGGCTCTATAAAGGAAAACATTGCGCGCCTTAATGCAAACGCGTCCGACGAGGCCATTGTCGAGGCTGCCAAAAATGCAGGGGTGCATGAAATGATCCTGCAAATGCCCAATGGGTATGACACCGTTATTGGTCATGGCGACTTCATGCTATCGGGCGGCCAAGTGCAGCGGATTGCGCTCGCGCGGGCTCTGTATGGCGATCCCAAGCTGCTGGTGTTGGACGAGCCAAACGCCAATCTTGATACGGAGGGCGACAAAGCTCTGTCTCTTGCGATAGCGGGCAGCCGCAGGCGCGGAAATACCGTCGTTGTTATGACGCATCGACCCAGCGCCATTGCCGCTGTGGATATGGTGCTCATGTTGCGCGATGGGCAAGTTGAGGATTTTGGCCTCAAGGAAGATGTGATAAAACGTGTTCAGGAACGCCAGAACAATCAGCAACAGGGCGGCTCCCCTGCACAGCAATCCAAACGAGCACCTGCCTAGATGTTACTGATGAATCCAGAAAAGCTGCAAATTGAGCCGCCCAGTGAATCCAAACCCAAAAGAGTGGCCTATGATAGCTATCTTATGGTCGGGTTTGGACTCATAGCGGCCTTGATCGTTGGGTTTTTCACCTGGAGCTTTTTTGCGCCCATTCAAGGGGCTGTTATTGCGCCCGGAACGGTGGTCGTCGAAGGAAAGCCCAAAACACTCCAACACCTTGATGGTGGAATTGTCGGCGAAATTTTGGTGGTTGACGGCGACGTCGTCCGCGAAGGGGATGTCGTGATGCGCCTTGACCCCACATCATTAAACGCCAACCGAGATTTGCTAAATCTGAGACTCAATGAGGCCGAAGCGTTGCGCGCACGGCTCATTGCGGAACGAGACAATCTATCTCGCGTCCCATGGCGCAGTAAATTCCCAATAGAGGAGCGAACGCCTGCGCTAGAGTTGATTATTCAGGATCAAGAAAAATTGTTCGAAACGCGGCGGCAAGCTTATCGCGGCGAGGTTTCGCAACTCCAAAAACGACTGGAACAAGCCAATGAGCAAATTGTTGGATTTCAATCACAATCCGTTGCCATTGAACAACAGTTGGAGATTAACACGCGCGAGCTTGCGGGGTTAAGGGAGCTGTTTAAAGAGGGCCACGTCAGCGAGACGCGCGTTCTAAATTTAGAAAGAGAACAGGCGAGTTTGAGCGGAGAGGTGGCCCGGATTTCCGCCGAAATAGCGCGCACGAGAACGGCGATCAGCGAAACTGAGATTGAGATCCTCCAAGTGACGCGGGCGAGGGCAGAGACTGCGTTAACAGAATTGCGGATTAAGGAATCTGAGATAAGCGACCTAGAACAACAGCTCATCATGGCGTCTGATCAAGTTGGCCGCGTCGATATTCTTGCGCCAGTCTCTGGCCGCGTTCACAATATGACCGTGACAACGCTGGGAGGGGTTATCACACCGGCAAACCCGATTATGGATATTATTCCTGATACGGCGCGCTTAATTGTGGAGTCCCGGGTGGAGCCATCCTATGTAGACCAACTCTACCTAGGGCAGTCGACAACCGTCCGTCTTTCGGCTTTTAATCAACGGACAACGCCAGAATTAAACGGCGAGGTGTCATCTATTTCTGCAAATACGACCATAGACGAAATTACGGGCGCGCCTTATTATACTGTCAAAATTGAAATTCCCCCCGAGGAATTATCTCGTTTAAATGGTCTGGTGCTTGTGCCGGGAATGCCGGCCGAAGCCTTTATGCAGACCGATGAGCGGACAGTTGTGAATTATCTTTTAAAGCCGGCAACGGATCAGCTGACCCGCGCCTTCCGGGAAGAATAAGTTACAGCGAGTTTGATTTGAAATCGATGAGGTTTAGATAAATCTCCGAGGCCGTAAATCGATCTCGATTTGGAAACTCAGATTTATTCAAAAGTAAGATAACCCCATCCATGGCTTTGTTACGCATGCGTCGCTGGTTTGAGAAGATATTCTGCTCGTTACGATTGGCGCGAAAATCTTCATAATTTCCAATCCAATTGCGCGACGAGAGATTAAAATTTGACCCCAGGGACGCCCAAGGCGTGCCTTCACTGAAGAAATCTATTTGCTTAATAACGAAGCCGTCTTTGTCGCGCCGTAGCGTCTCCGCCGCAGCTCTAATGAAAAAGTTTTGCTCAGAGATATCAGCTCCGCGAAAGAGCGTGCCCTTTGAACTTATGCGGACTCTATTATCGGACATGGCAACAGCAGTCGTATGCTTTGTCACATCCGTCCAAAGCTCATCGAACTCGGCTTGTCGGTCAGGATGGGTGATCGATAATCCGGCCACCCTTTCTTGCTCTGCTAAGGCCTCTGTTTTCGCTTTGGCGCGGCCTTTCAAAATCTGATCCAGCGGGGCAAAGGGAATTTTCGTGCCGTCTTCGGTCGTTGCGCAGCCGGAGATCAGGCCAGAGCCAAGCGACCCTGCCATTAGGGATAACGTGAGTTTTCGTCGGTTCATATGCGCCATTTTCTATTTCCCTAATCGAATGTATGGACGTCAAATTGTCCGATATAAAGTTTTAAGAGGAGACGCGTCGAGTAAAGATCGAACTGCGCGCGAGAGTAATCTAATTCTGCAGAAAGTTTGTTCTGAATGGCATCAAGAACGTCTTGAGTAGAGGCTATCCCGACAGCCTCTGCACGGGTTATCCCCTCCAGCGCCTCAACATTGGCGGCGACATTGGCTTTTTGTGCCTCAAGCGAAATTTTGCCGCTCTCTAATCGCGACCATAATTGATGAATGGTCAGGTCGCTTTCTCTTATCACATTCAGCGTGTTGAATTTGGCTGCATTTCGCTGGGCCAGCGCTTGCCGCGTTCTAGAGCTATTGGCGCCTCCCGAATAAATCGGGGCTGTGAAATTCACACCTATGAGAACGGAGTCATCTTGGTCGATTGTTGGACTACTATCTCTGACTGTTTGCGCTTGAGCCGTTAGAGAGAGCGTTGGCAGATATTTGCGCTTTTCACTGTTCAAAGTGATGAGCGTATTTTGCTCTGCCAATTTAGAGCCTTTGATGGCGGGGCTCAAAATTCGCGCCATTTCGGTCAGTTCTTCTTTTGATAATGAAATGCCGACAGTTGCGTGAACGGGGAGCTCCGGATTTTGGACTAAATATCCTGTTTTTGAAAGCAGTCGATCCCTCGCAAGATTAAGTCCCGCCACAGCCGTCGCTCTCTGAGCGCGCGCAGAAGCAAGCCGAGATATAGCCTGGGCCTTTTCGGTTCGGGTGCTATCGCCAGCTTCGCGCCTTGCGATGACGGATGTTTCAAAACCCTCAAGGGTTTCGACACTTTTTTCCAAGATATCGACATCTGCCATTGCCGACATGAGTTGAAGATAATCATTGATGATTTCGGCTGCGATTGCGGTCGCGACTTCTTCATAGCGCGCTTGGGCGATCTGTAATTCTACAGACGCATTCTCTTGTAGTAGGCGATTTCGTCCGCCGTCAAATATCGTCTGATCCAGCCTGAGGGCCAATTCGCGGGGTTCATTATTTTGGTTAAATGGCGCGCCGCTGCGGAGGATGGCTTCCCGCCGGGCTGCACTGATTCCGCCTGTCAAACTAACCTGAGGGCGAGAGGCGGCCCGCGCTTGAATAATGGACTCGCGCGCGCCCATATTTCCGGCCTCAAGGCTCTTTAATTGAGGATGGTAGGTATAGGCATTTAGAATGATGTCGGGAAGTTTGGAGCTATTGTGGTAGGTTTGAGCCGCGCTGATAGGCGCCTGCAGGGCCACGCCTATAGCCAGAGACAGGGCAAGCTTACGGGTCTTGTGGGATATAAAATTCATAGAAATTTGCTGGATTCATCACCTGTGATTCAATCTAGCCGCCCCCGCTGCAAAAACATGTCTTCCGGATTTAACCTTAAAACCATATATACTTTTAAAAGCTTAATCTGAAGTAGCAAGGTTTTTGGGCACTCGCTCACGTCCTTGGGGGCGGACGGGACTGTGTCGCGGCCCGCTGGACGGACGGAGCTGTTGATGTCGCCGGTTGGTTCGAAGTCGGTCTGGCCTGACACTTTACGGTCCTAACAGCTTGCCTTTCGCGCCAAGTGGCCTATCTGCCCGCTCATGTTAGCGATTACTGATCTTGATTACGCGGTGCAGGGGCGGCCTTTGTTCAAAAAGGCCTCCGCCTTTATTGCGGCGGGTTGGAAAGTCGGTTTAATCGGGCGAAACGGCACGGGGAAATCGACGCTGCTGCGCCTTATCCGCGAAGAGATTGAGGAGGCGGCGAATGATGCCTCTATCCGCCTTAATAAAGGCGCACGCTTGGGCTGGGTCGCGCAAGAGGTCGAGGCGACGGATGACACCATCATGGATGTTGTGCTGGCTGCCGACACCGAACGCGCGAAGCTGATGAAAGCGTCTGAGACAGAAACGGACCCGGATAAGCTGGGCGAGATATATGAGCGCTTGACGGATATGGATGCGTGGAACGCCGATACGCGCGCCGCGATTGTTTTGTCTGGCCTCGGCTTTAAACCCGATGATTTCTACCGCGCGACGAAAGAGTTTTCCGGCGGGTGGCGGATGCGCGCCGCCATTGCGGGCGTGCTCGTCAGTGAGCCTGATGTTCTCTTGCTGGATGAGCCGACCAATTATCTCGACCTGGAAGGCGCGACATGGCTCGAAGGTTATATCCGGAAATATCCCTACACCGTCATTATGGTGAGCCATGACCGCGAAATGCTCAACCGCTCCGTGACCCATACGCTAGCGCTGGAGCATCAACAGTTGATGATCACGCCGGGCGGCTATGATGATTGGATGAAATTGCGCGCGGCGAAAACCGCGCAGCTCGTCTCGCAGAAAGCCAAGCAAGATAAAGAGCGTGAACATTTGCAAGCCTTTGTCGACCGCTTCAAAGCCAAAGCCTCCAAAGCCCGCCAAGCCCAATCCCGGGTGAAGATGCTCGAGAAGATGCAAGATATCGCGATTCCTATTGCGGAGCGCACGACGCCTTTTAATTTCCCAGAACCCAAGGGCAAACTCGCGCCGCCCATGTTGGAGCTTGAGGATGCCGATCTCGGATATGGCGCCGATGCAAAAATTCTCAGCGAGGTGACACTGCGCCTAGACCCCGATGACCGCGTCGCGATTGTTGGCGCGAACGGGCAGGGCAAGACCACCCTCGTGAAATCTATCGCGCAGCGCCTGCCGCTCATGACTGGAAAGCGCAAAGCGTCCAACAGTCTTAAGATCGGATATTTCTCTCAAGACCAGCTGGACGAGTTGACGGAAGGCGAGACGGTCCTCAACCATGTCGCAAATGCACTGCCAAAGGATACATCTGAGAGCCGCGCCAGAGCCGTCGCCGCGCAAATGGGATTCTCCTTTGAGAAGGTCGAAACGAATGTCGAAAAACTCTCAGGCGGAGAAAAGGTGCGGCTGTTGCTCGGGCTCATGTCCATTGAAAAACCGCATGTTCTTATCCTCGATGAGCCAACGTCTCATTTGGATATCGACAGCCGAGAGGCGCTCATTTATGCGCTCAATGATTTCCCGGGCGCGGTGCTACTCATTACGCATGATGTCTATCTGGCAGAGGCGACCGCAGATCAGCTTTGGCTCGTGAATAAGGGCAAAGCGAAACGTTATGACGGTGATCTGAGGGATTACAAGAAACTCGTTATGCAGGCAGATCGAGCCTAGCCGTTCTTATTTTGGATTTAATTATTTAAATTTCGCGACGGTCTGTCGCGGATGTCTGTCTGTTTTCTATCCATTGGATTAAACGCAAGACAGATTTAATCACGGAAATGTTAGGTGGCCATCCAAAAGCAAGATCAACGCCGTAATCCTCTCATCGGGCCGCATACTCGGCCTGTCAACCTAAACGGAGACATCCCATGGAGAGAGCCATTTTTCGTCGTGCCGCAGTCGCAGCAACGGCCTTAACATTTTCATTTGCCACCGCCACAGCCAGCTTTGCAGGCGATTGCAGTTCATCAAAAGTCAAACAGTCCGCGATGAATAAAACAGCGGTTATGGGCTCGACAGCTCATTCGTCGGCCACGACGTATAACTCAGGCACGATCATTGACGCCGCTGTTGCGACTCCGGACTTATCGACTTTGACAGCTGCCGTTACAGCTGCTGGTCTCGTGGACACGCTCAATAGCGACGGACCGTTCACAGTCTTTGCGCCGACAAATGCAGCCTTTGATGCGCTCCCAGACGGCACAGTCGCGTCTCTCTTGAAGCCAGAAAACAATGCGGCGCTCACAAACATTCTGACCTCCCATGTTGTAGCGGGCAATCTGTCAGCAGCAGACATTGTCGCAGCCGTTGAAGCCAATGGCGGCAAGCTGAAGGTTCAAACCTTGTCAGGTGCAACGCTAAAAGTCATGAAATATGGCGACACGTTGAAAATCAAAGACGAGAGCGGCAATAAGTCCAAGGTGGCCATCGCCGACATCATGAAGTCAAATGGCACCGTCCACGTCATTACCGGCGTGCTCCTCCCAGCAGCGGCTGGCTCATAGCCAAAACGGCACTAGTAAGTTTGAAGGCCTGCTCGCTAGCAGGCCTTTTTTATTTTGAGGGGGACGATGCCTCATCTCTGGACATCGGCGTAAAGACGGCGCGGTCTTTACGATCTACATAGCGCTTCCAGATCGCGTCATATGGGTGGACCACATCCGTTTCGCCCGTAGCATCCACAAGCGCTCGCTGGTCATTATGCCAACCAAAGATACCTTGCTCGAGATTGGCAACCGAGACCGCGCCCATATCGAGAAGGTCTGTCTGGGTGCGCTGCGCAAATCTCGATGACCTCACACCCACCGAGCAATAGACCACGATTTTTTTACCCGTGACATTTCCAATTTGAATCAGGGCCGTTTCCGCCGACGCGCTCGGGTTGACCCAAATGGCGCCGGGAATGCGGCTAACTGCAAATTCCTCTGGCTCGCGGATATCGAGCAGCAAGACGTCCGCAGGATCAAGCGCCAGAAAGGCGTCAGGGGAGAGCTGAGCGACGGCGGCATAATCGGAAATTATATCGGCGTGTATTGCGTCCAGCCCCTCAGCGCCCGCTGAACAGGCAGAGGCAAGGGGAAGGCTAAGGGCAGATATAAAAAGGGCTAGGCTTCGCATTCGCAGAACCTAGCCCGATAATCAGAAAACGCAAATCGCGTTTATCAGAGTGGCCTAGCCGTCCAATTCGATAGAGGTGGGGTAAGGAATGGTGATGCCGTTTTTATCAAAAGCTTCTTTGATAGATTTTTTGAGGTCAAACATCACGTCCCAATAATGCTCTGGCTTACACCAGACGCGGCTTTGGATGTCGACTGAACTCTCATTTAGCGTAACCACTTTTGCCCAAGGTTTATGCGGCTCAGAGAGGACGTCAGGATGCGCGGCAGCGACCTCATTGATAACCTTGATCGCTTTATCAATATCGTCATCATAATGGATGCCGTAATCAACATCGACGCGGCGCAGGCCGAGTGATGTGAAATTCTTGATCGTGGATCCCCAAGCTTCGCCGTTTGCGATAATGGTTTTGACATTATCAACCGTTGCGAGGTTTGTCGTGAAGATGTTGACATCGTCCACAACGCCTTCATTGCCGGCGACTTCGACATAATCCCCAAGCTTGTAAGGACGGAAAAGCATAAGCATGACGCCGGCAGCGACATTGCCGAGCGTGCCTTGCAGCGCGAGGCCAATGGCCAAGGTTGCTGCGCCGAGGATTGCGACAAGTGATGTAGCTTCCACGCCGATATGGGTAATGGCGGCGATGAGGACCATGATTTTAACGACATAGCCGACAATTGACGACAAGAAATTGGCCAGTGTTTCGTCAACATTTGGGCTTTTTAGCGCGACTTTTTTGGCGGCTGCGGATAGCTTTTTAGCAATCCAAAACCCAATGATCAGAATGGCGAGAAACGAAACGATTTTTATCGCAAGGCCCGGCCCGTTTGTAATTATCCAGTCTGTGGCTGTTGCGACGAAGTTACCCGCGTCTCCCACGGCGCCTGCCGCTGAATTTGTGACATCTTGTGCTGCCATGATGAAATCCTCCAGATTTTTTTAAGCGTTTTTTTGTTTCAAAGCTTTGAGTCGCTTGCGGCGCTCTCGGCCTTTTGATGATTTGACAGTTTGTTTGATTTTGACTCCATGCGGATAGGGAATTGAAATCCCCGCCGCATCTAGGGCCTGTTTTACAGGTTGCGAAATTTCCGTGCTGAGCGCTTTATAGTCAGCCGCATCACACCAAGCACGCAGCTGAATGTCGACGGAGCTATCTCCTAAGTTGACAACTTTTGCCCAAGGCGCCGGGTCTGCGTGAACGCGCGGGTTCGCGGCCGCGGCGGAGGTAATCGCCGCAATCGCTTTATCAATATCGTCGTCATAACTAATGCCGAAATCTCTATCCAGTCGGCGCGCGCCCATCGACGTATAATTCTTGATGGTTCCGCCCCAAACTTTTCCATTGGCGACAATGACGTCGACATTATCCGTGGTGGCCAAGCGCGTCGCCGTTAACTCGATGGCGCTGACTTTTCCGCGCTCGCCGCCCACTTCGACCTCATCCCCGATTTTAAACGGCTTGAAGAGGATCAGCATGACTCCAGCTGCAACATTCCCCAATGCCCCTTGAAGGACAAAAGCTAAGGCCGCGCCCGAGGCCGCAATGATGCCAAAGAGAGGCGATGTATCTACATTAATGACAGAGAGCGCCGCCATAACGACGACAAGCATAAGAAAAAATTTGACGAGACTCGCAAAGAAACGAGACAGCCCCGGATCGGAATTTGGGGCTTTATTCAATGCAATTTCGGATTTCGACGCGACCGCCCGCGCGATGCGAAAGCCGATGACTAAAATGGCAAGGGCAATCAGCGCTGGCACAGCGTAAGTCGTCACTAAGCTTATGATTTTCTGAAAATCCATTTGCCCCTCCAGTTTCCAGAGTTATTTAACTTGGTTTTTTCGTGCGTCAATTCGCCTCTACAGCTGCCGCCTGAGCTTGTAGACGCTGCATTTCGTCTCGAAGCCGCGCGGCCTCTTCAAATTCGAGATTTTCTGCCGCTTCGAACATACGTTTCTCAAGCTCCGCCATAGCCGCTTGCATATTTCCGCCCATATAAGGCTCGGCTGCGCCCTCCGCCATTTCAAGCACGCGGCGCTCTGCCTTGCCCGACTTGCCGCGTTTCTTGCGGCCCGACGGCGTATAGCTATTGGCTTCGTCTTTAATTTTCTGGCTGGCCTCGCTGTCGCCGACCATATCTGCGACGCCGCGCAGAACCGTTTGCGGGGTGATGCCATGCGCTTCATTATGGGCGATTTGGCGGGCTCGGCGGCGCTCGGTTTCATCCATTGCGCGCTGCATTGATCCCGTGATCCGATCCGCATAGAGCACGACCTTGGCTTCGCTATTGCGCGCGGCGCGGCCAATGGTTTGCACGAGCGAGGTTTCACTGCGCAGGAAGCCTTCTTTATCTGCGTCCAAAATACCGACAAAGGCACATTCCGGAATATCCAAGCCCTCGCGCAGCAGGTTGATTCCGATCAAAACATCAAAGGTCCCCAGACGCAGATCTCGGATAATTTCGATCCGCTCCAACGTATCGACATCACTGTGCATATAGCGCACGCGAATGCCTTGATCGCTCATATATTCGGTGAGGTCTTCGGCCATCTTCTTGGTGAGAGTTGTTACTAAAGACCGAAAGCCCCGCGCGGCGACTTTTTGAACTTCATCGACGATGTCGTCGACTTGGTTGTGGGTTTTGCCCGAGACAGGGCGGATTTCGACAATGGGATCAAGCAGCCCGGTTGGGCGAATGACTTGCTCAACAAAGATGCCGCCAGTGCGCTCCATCTCCCAGTTGGACGGCGTTGCAGAAACATGGATGGTTTGCGGGCGCATCGCGTCCCACTCTTCAAATTTCAGCGGGCGGTTATCAATACAGGACGGCAAGCGAAACCCATGTTCGGCGAGGGTAGATTTGCGGCTCAAGTCACCCTTACTCATGGCGCCAATTTGCGGCACGGAGACATGGCTTTCATCCATAAAGAGAAGCGCATTTTCGGGCAGATATTCAAAGAGCGTGGGCGGCGGCTCGCCCGGCGCACGGCCCGTGAGATAGCGCGAGTAATTTTCAATACCGTTGCAAAATCCAGAGGCGGCCATCATTTCCAAATCAAATTCTGTGCGCTGTGCAATGCGTTGCGCCTCAAGAAGTTTGCCCTCGCTTTCGAAAAGCTTGAGCGTCGCATTGAGTTCTTTCTTTATGCCCTCCATCGCGGATTTTACCGTCGGGCGCGGCGTCACATAATGCGAGTTCGCATAGACGCGGACGTTTTCTTTCTCGCCAGTTGATCGCCCCGTGAGCGGATCAAATTCCGTAATCGCCTCTATCTCATCCCCAAAAAATTCAAAGCGCCACGCCGTGTCATCATAATGCGCGGGAAACAGCTCGACCGTATCCCCGCGCACGCGGAAACTTCCCCGCTGGAAGGCGAGGTCATTGCGGACATATTGGAGCTGCACGAGTTGCTGCATGAGGGTCCGGGTTTCAATCTCTTGCCCCTGCGCCAAATCAATTGTCATGGCGGTATAGGTCTCCACCGACCCGATACCGTAGATACAGGACACGGAGGCCACGATGATACAATCATCTCGCTCGAGGATGGCCCGCGTTGCCGCGTGGCGCATACGGTCAATTTGCTCATTCACCGAGCTATCTTTTTCGATGAAAGTATCTGTCCGCGGCACATAGGCTTCGGGTTGATAATAATCATAATAGGAGACGAAATATTCAACCGCATTGTCGGGGAAGAAGGATTTAAACTCTGAATAGAGCTGCGCGGCGAGCGTCTTATTCGGCGCCATTATCAGGGCAGGACGCTGAGTTTGTTCAATGACCTTTGCCATTGTAAAGGTTTTTCCCGACCCTGTGACGCCGAGCAAGACTTGGTCGCGCTCAATAGAGTTTACGCCCGCGACCAATTCCGGAATGGCTTTGACCTGATCGCCTTTTGGCTCGAACTCGCTGACAAGCCGAAAGACTTTCCCGCCCTCGATTTTTTCAGGCCGCTCTGGGCGGTGTGGTTGCCACATGGACAGGTTAGCATCTGAGGCAGCGGTGACAGAGGGCTTCGGCATGTCCCATAGATAGGGGTTTAAATGAGAGAGGCAAGCGGTGATGGCTTGCTCAGATGCTTTGCCCGGGCGTCTTCCCTTGATCGCGCTGCTTTAGGGTTTACTCCATACAGGCCAAGCCCGTCTCTAGGTCCTCTTCGCATTGATACACTCTGACCCAATCGACAAGTAGTTGGTTGGGCAGGCTGCTCTCCGCGATACCCGTCTCATTTAGGGGTTCTGGATAATTTCCGCCAATGGCGAGGTTGATGATTAGGTAAAAGGATTCATCAAACGGTGCGTTTGCATTGTCCGGCGCGGCGCTGGTGAACCACTCATCATTTGTCTTCGTCGAATAGAGCTCCCCGTCTAGGAACCATTTTATGATGCCTTCACCCCATTCCACGGCCCAGACGTGATAATTATCGGCAGGATTGGCTTGGTTGGCGAGGGTTGTTGAGTCGCCCGTTGAGCGATTGTCAGGAAAGTTATTTCCGAAATGCAATGCGCTCGTGGTTCGGTTTTCGCCGTCCGTTCCTGTGCAATCATCGCATCTTGCGCCCAAATTTACCGACTCCATGATGTCGATTTCGCCGTAAAGGGGCCATGTGTTTCCATAAACGCCAGAGCCGCCCAACATCCAAAAGGCCGGCCAAGTGCCTTGTCCTTCCGGAAGTTTCCCTCGCAGTTCAATTCGGCCATATCGCCAATTAGCGAGGCCTTGGGTTAATATCTTGCCGGAGGTGTAGGGCTGTGATCTTTGGCTTTGGTCGCCCGCATTATTTTGACCCGTGAAACTTTCTTCCAAAGCCACAATCCGCAACAGACCGTTGATGAGTTCAACATTATCTACGCGCTCCGTATAGCATTGCTTCTCATCATTGCCGCCGCCCCAACACTCAGTCACGGAGTTCCATTTTTCGGGATCTAGCCCGGCCGCGTCAAATTCGTCAGACCACGTCAACGCCCAACCTTTGTCAGCGGGGTGGAAATCAGGACCATTAGGTGCGGCATCGGGCACAGGCGGTCTGTCGGGGGCTGTGGCGACAGGGGGAGGGGGCGGCGCAGGCGGGGTCACAACGGCGGGCGGCGCCGGCGCAGTTGTTGCGCTCGATCCCCCGCCGCAGGCGGCCAAGAGAAGGCCCGTTAAGCCAAGGCCCAGCTTGAGGCAGCGAGATAAATTAAGTCCATTATGGCGAATTATGAGTGGCATTTTGCGCGTTCCCCAGCTTTGGCTTTTTATTCTCCGATCAGCTATATGTCTAAATGACAGCGCTGTCACTGAGTTTTTGCGCCTTGGCCTTGTGGCGCATTCGCAAAATGGGGCACATTATTTTTCGTTTTAAAAAACCCCGCTCGTGAAATTCGTTTTCACGAAATTCCCAATAAAAAAACCCTGCCTAGTGGGGCAGGGCTATTTGGAGGCCTGGAGGTACGCCTTCAAATCATAGAATTGCCAGAGTTTAGGCTGTCATCTTGTTCTTAGATGGATCACGAAGCACATAGCCGCGTCCCCAAACCGTTTCGATATAGTGCTCGCCTTGTGTGGCGGCTGCGAGTTTCTTGCGCAGCTTACAGATGAACACGTCGATAATTTTGAGTTCTGGTTCGTCCATACCGCCGTAGAGGTGGTTCAGGAACATCTCTTTCGTCAGGGTCGTGCCCTTACGCAGCGAGAGAAGTTCGAGCATTTGGTATTCTTTACCCGTCAGATGGACGCGGTGATCGCCAACTTCGACAGTTTTTGCGTCGAGGTTCACTTTGATATCGCCCGTCGTGATGATGGATTGGCTGTGACCTTTGGAGCGGCGCACAACGGCGTGGATCCGCGCAACAAGCTCGTCTTTATGGAAGGGCTTGGTCATAAAGTCATCAGCGCCAGTGCCCAGGCCGCGCACTTTACTATCAATATCTGACGTTCCCGACAGAATGAAGATCGGTGTATTGACCTTTGCCATGCGCAACGTCTTTAAAACGTCGAAACCGGGCATGTCCGGTAAGTTGAGATCAAGGAGAATGATATCGTAATCATAGAGCTTGCCGAGATCGACACCCTCTTCACCTAGATCAGTTGTGTAAACATTAAAGCCCTCGGACTTGAGCATGAGCTCAATGCCCTGCGCCGTGGCCATGTCGTCTTCAATCAGAAGAACCCGCATTTTGTCCCCTCCCAGGCGATTCAAAATCCCGTCGAACGTCGAGATATAGTTAATAGAATGTCTGGAGTAGGGGCATTCCGTAAATCAAGTGTTAACGTCATTAACCTTCTTGTTAGAAAGTTGCAGTGGCCCGATTTTAGATTCGGTTCCGAATCAATGCCTGAAAAAGCGGATTTTCTCTTCATGTCTGCTTAACCACGCTTTTTCACGGAACCGTAAACCTAATCCCGTATAAAGATTGGAATGGAAGAGGACGGTACACGGAAAAATCCGGGCAGCCCTCTAAGAATAAGATCCGGTATTAGGTGATACCTTTTTTTGGCGGGAGACTAACATGGCGCATTCGAGCGAACGAAATATTGCGAAGACAAGATTTCTGATTGAAGACCTGCAAAAGCGAATTTCCGTATTGGAAGCGACGCGGGAAGACCTTGAGCGTCAAATTCGCAAGCTTAACGACTCTGTCCCTGAAGACGAGGTCGAGCCGAATGCGCAAAAAGAGGGATATGTGGCCTATGGCAGTTATGCTAAGTCTGTCATTGCGCGTAAAGAAAACTTGCGCCGGACATTAGGCGACATTGGCGCGCAAAGCGGTCAATTGGCAGCGGAGTTAAAGACGACTTTGGATGCGCTAGATAGTTTTGAGCGGATCAAAGCGCGGCGTTTGGCTGCGAAGGCCGAGAAAGCTCTGGCGCGTAAATCTGCGTAAATCCTCAACAAAATAGGATGTCAAGTAAGCCCCGTTATACGGGGCTTTTTTCGTGACGTTTTATGTGGGTGTTCGGGGCGCTTCGTCTTGGCCAATCTCCATAAAGTGGTCCGCCACGGTGCCGTGAATAATAATCGACAGCAAAATCGTCAGGCCTGCAATTTTCCAAACGGTCTCAATCCCGTCAATTTCAGCGTGACTCTGCGCAGGCGATGTAGAAAATCGAGCCCATGCCGCGAATGCCAAAGAAGCTGACTTTTAATCTATCGCGCCAATTTCCGCAGGTTCCTACCATAGACGCATAGGCAATGACGGGCCGGATAATGAATAAGATCGCAAGTGCAATCCCAAGGTCAGTCCATGTCCATTGCGTCCATAATTCTGCCCCGATGTAAGCGCCGAACCACAATAAAAGAATAGCCATGAGCACGGCCTCAATTTGGTCTGCGGAATTATGTGCCATATGTTCGTAAGGCTCCGCGCTCGTATTTTGCGCAAAGACCAATCCGGCACGTGCGGCGACAAAGACGGAGAGAAAGCCATAGCCGTGAACAAATTCTGCAAACCCATAAGCGACGAAAGTTGCGGAGAGCAGTACGATAACCGGATTGCCGCGCTCATTCGTAGCGTCACCCAGAGGGCTAAATAGCACTTTTGTCGTGAACCAGCCCGTTCCAACGCCAATTAACATACCCGCAGCGGTCCGGTAGAGCGCATCGTAAAGCACCCATTTTGTCCAATCAAACTCGCCAATACCCACAACGCCCGCAAGCCCGATGGCCAGCCAGACGAAAGGGAAGGCAAGCCCGTCGTTTAGTCCGGCTTCAGAGGTGAGGGCGACGCGCGCGCCGTCTTGCTTTTTGTTGGGCCCGCCGACCTGCACGGCCCGAGCTAAAACAGGGTCCGTTGGCGCCAGAGCCGCGCCAAGCAGCACGGAGGCCGCGATCCCAAGTCCCGCCACCTGCCATCCCAAGAAGAAAATGGCCGTAATGGTGAGCGGCATGGCAATGCCGATGAGGCACCAGCTGGGGATCCAGCGCCGCCAATTTGTGCCGACATCAATCGCCAATCCTGCGCCCGCCAGGCTGATGATAACGATAATTTCGGAGACGCGCTCTATCACCACCACCGCTAAGTCTCCGCCAGATGGCGTCAATAAGGGCAGGTCAAACTGCGCGGCTGAGGCCCCGACGAGGATGTATAGGACGGGAATATTGATGAAGCGCTTATTCTTAAAAGCCGGGCGGAGTGACATCAGCAAAAGCGACAATCCAATAAGCGAGTAATAAAACGCGCCTTTATTTTCGAGAATAATTTGGTCCATTTCGCTCCCTTATGCGTTATATAGGTCTCGACTCAACGCAAATGGAGTTTGTAATGGTAGATAATCACGCAGCCCGTGCCTCCGAGCAGCCTCCCAAAGTTGGCGCAAAACGCGGTTGGATCAGTAAAGTCATCGTCGCGGCAGCCTTTATTGGCCTCATCGCCGCTCTGGTCATATTGACTTAGCCGTCTTCGCTTTCGCTCGGCTCTTCATCCCCCTCGACCCAGTCATATAAGTCTAAAAACCCAGAGGCATCTGCGATTTGATCCCACTCCACGTCAGCGCTCGTTGAGGGCTGCATGACAAAGAGAGCCGCCATGATGGCCATGGCAGCTATGCCGCCCATCGCCCACCAAGGACGAGAGGGCTTAACGTCATTCGCAGGTTCTGCCGTTTCGGCGGCCACTAAAATACGCGCAGACAGGCTTGACCGCGCGGCGGGCGCTTGGTTTTCATTTAGAATGTTCTCGAGATCACTCATTGTCTCAGGCTTTCTTTCTCGGGCAATAAATCCAATTTCAATTTCGTTTTCGCGCGTGAGAGCAGGCTCTCATAGGCTTTTTCTTTAATTCCCATCACCGCAGCCCCCTCTTTTTGAGAGAGGTGTTGGTAATAAGACAATGTCAAAGCCGCGCGTTGGCGCTCGGGGAGCGCCAATATAGCCGCTTGAACCCGCTGCGCTGTCTCGCTTCGCACCAGCTTAATATCTGCCGCCGCCGCTGGGTCTGATCGATCCGGCGTCTCGTCGGTATATATCGGACCTTTGCGGCGCTTTTCATCAATACAAAGCCGTGTCGCGACGCGCCGCAGCCATGTTAAAATTGTTGCGCCGCCATGCTCATCCCATTTCGGCGCGGCCTGCCAAAAGCGTAAAAATGTTTCCTGCGCGATGTCCTCAGCTTGATAGGGATCGCCGGTCATATGCCAGACAAGACCGTGAATGCGATTAAGATGCCGATCCATCAACGCAGAGAGCGCGGGGGATTTTCCCGCCCGAAGCCCGGGCAGGAGGTCGATGTCAGGATCAGGGCGCAGGGCATTAACCGCCGCGTCTACCGCCGCGCTTCCCGCGACGTCTTTTGCCTTCGCCTTCGGTCAAAACGCCATCATCATTTGCGTCGAGGCGCGCAAACAGCTTCTCGGACACGGCTAAGTGTTCGTCCAATGAGACAAATCCGTCGTCATTTGCATCCGCATTTGGACGCTGGCCGCGGCGACTACGCCAGCCTTTTTTACCGCCTTCTGCATTGCGGCGCTCGGCGCGTTTACCACTGGTGGCTCGGTCTCCGCGTTTGGTTTCGCGTTCCGCTTTCATCACGGTCCGCTCTGCGTCACTCAATTCGCCATCAAGATTCGTGTCATAGCGCTCCATGAATTTCTCTTTGCGGGCATTCATGCGGGATTTCATTTTTTCGCCAGCGGCGTTCATTTCATCGCGCGAGACGGCACCGTCACCATCTGCGTCAAGCTTGTCGAAAACCTTATTTTTCATCTCATCGACCTTCGCCGCGCGGAAGGATTTACGCTCCTCTTTCGAGAGCAAGCCGTTGGCATCTGCGTCAACGGACGTAAAATGCGTCTCCGCCGATTCCATAAACTCAGCTTTAGTAACTTGGCCGTCTTGATTGAGATCGGCTTTTGGGCCCGCGGCGATCAGCAAGGTTGCGGCTGACGCAAATAATGCGGTTTTTAGAAATTTTTGTGTCATGGTCTGTCTCCGATTTGAGGTCTTACACTAAGACACACGAACGGGGGAGAGATTTCCTTCGCGGGCGCCGCGAAGTTTACACATATTAGCTGAATTGAGCGATTTACGCGAGCTAAGCGACGGCCCGGCGTGTGGCACGGACCCGCATCTGCTTGAGGAGCCGCGTTTCTAAATGGAGGTCATCCATATGGCCCGCATAGGGCGGCGGCGCGCCCAAATGTTCCCGAACGCTCTTCGTCAGCATGAGGGCGGTTTCAACCGCGTCGCATTTCTGGCCGGATGAAAGTATAAGCGGGTCAAATTGCGGGCGAGGGCGGCGCAGGGCGTCGAGCATCCAAAAGGCCCGCATGAATTTATCGCCCTGAGTGGAATAGGATAGCACCGACACATCAGAGGCGTTTCCAAGCCGGACATGAGCCGGTTCGCAGCCCGCTTTTGGCACGACGAAAAGCCAGTCATAGGATAAGGAGAGTGCCGCCAGCAGCCCTAAGGCCTTTTCAAGGCCTTGCGGCCCCACGGCTCCCGCCGTGAAATGCTCATTTGAGGTAACATAAAGCGCGTCTCTGGGTTCCGCTTTTCCGGCTGCAACATCATCAAGTGTGCGCGCATATACAATTCCGGCGCGGTCCATTAACTTGCCATCGACAGCGTCCAAAATGAGAACGGTCTCGCCCAGGCTCGCGGCCTTTCGGCCCAATTTTATCGCAAGATCATAAGAGCAGGCGTCTTCGCCGCTGGCCGTAAAGAGGCTGACAAGCCGGCCAGCCGGATCATATGACGGCCGCTCGGTCGCGCCTGTAGAGGATGAAGATGATGTTTTATTGATGTGGGCCATAGTGTCCCCTTACCCGCGCCTAAAAGTCTTGGGTCTCCGCCCAGTTTCAAACTGCGTAGCATGGGCGGACTAAAGTTTAGGAAAGAAGCGTGGTAAACACCGATTAATTCGCGATTGCTAAAGTCTTAAATCCGGCGCGTTTTGGAAGAAAAGGCACAAAAAAACCGCCTTGAGATAACTCACGAGGCGGGTTTTCTATGAGAGGTTTGGAAGACGACTATCGATACTGTTGTACGCGCGTTGTCCTCAGACCTGCGATGCCGTAGCTTTCGATTGAACGCTGCCAAGACATAAATTCTTCAGCTGTGAGGCCATAACGCTCCAAAGCGCCGTCTAAGGTCAGAAGCCCGCCGCGCACCGCTGCAACAACTTCCGCTTTGCGCCGAATGACCCAGCGGACTGTATTTGGTTTTGGAAGGTCAGCCAGTGTCAGAGGAGTTCCCTCTGGACCAATGACGACATTCTCTCGCTTTATTTTGCGCTCTAACATGCGTTTATGCCCGTTTCCTAAGTTCACCTAGATGAACCTGTTTCTGCTATGCATTTTGATATGTCGGAAGGGTCTTAAAAACAGTTTAATGAGGCTTGAAAAAATCGTTTAGATACAATCGTTTACGAAGGTTAATGGAATCGCGATTATTGTTAATAATCGTTTACACGACTCGGCACCGAGTTGATTCTATTGAGTCTTTTCTCAGATGGCTTTTAAAGGAGTGTATCGACTTGAAACACTCCGCTCCCTATATGCCCTCTGAAATAAAAATTATTTTTTTTGGAAAATATGTTTGAATCGCTGACAGATAAGAAAAATTCGCTTGGATTTGCGAAATCTGAGGCTGATACGCGCGTTGTTGTCGCTATGAGCGGCGGGGTCGATAGCTCCGTTTGCGCCGCAATGCTTGCGCGGGAGGGGTATGACGTCATTGGGGTGACGCTACAGCTCTATGATCACGGCGAAGCCATCCAGAAAGCGAAAGCCTGTTGCGCGGGGCAAGATATCTATGATGCGAAGCGCGTTGCGGAGGAACACGGCTTCCCGCATTATGTTTTGGATTATGAGAGCAGTTTCCGCGAGCAAGTCATCGAGGATTTCGCGGATACTTATCTTAAAGGCGCAACGCCCATTCCTTGCGTGCGGTGTAACCAAACCGTCAAGTTCAAAGACCTGCTACAGGTCGCGCGCGACCTCGGCGCGGATTGCATGGCGACGGGCCATTATATCAAACGGGTTGAAGGCGAGAGCGGCGCGGAGCTGCACCGCGCCTATGACGGCGGCAAGGATCAGTCTTATTTTCTCTTTGCGACAACACGCGAGCAATTGGACTTTCTGCGCTTTCCGCTGGGCCATATGGATAAATCTGAGACGCGGCGTCTCGCGGTGGAATTGGGGCTTAATGTGGCGGCCAAACCCGATAGCCAAGATATCTGCTTTGTGCCGACCGGAAAATATACGGACGTCATAGAGAAGATCCGCCCCGAAGCCGCCGAGCCCGGCGATATTGTGCATATGGACGGGACTGTGCTCGGGCAGCATCGCGGCGTCATGTATTATACGATTGGGCAGCGGCGCGGGCTGGGCTTGAAAGATGGCTCGGGGACCGATCCGCTCTTTGTCGTCGCGATAGATGCGGAGACCAAACAGGTCATCGTGGGCCCGCGCGAGGCGCTGGAGCGCGATACGCTGTGGCTCGAGGGTATGAACTGGCTCGGTGAAGGGTCGTTTGGCGCGCATTTGGACGGGGTGAAAATCCGCGTCAAAGTGCGCTCAACGCGCCCGCCTGCGCCTGCGCGTCTGGAATTGCGCGGCAATGAGATGGTGGTTGTGCTTGACGCGCCGGATGTGGGGCTCTCGCCCGGGCAAGCTTGCGTCTTCTATGAGGACCGCAACGATGCGGCGCGAACCCTCGGCGGCGGCTGGATTACGCGGACGGCTTAGGCCCTTTCATTTCATAAAATATAAAATAACGAAGGGTGCGATAGGGAGTGTGAAAACAAAAGCACCGAAAAACGCTTCTTGAGAATTAGACCCGCCCAACGAAAAAATGAAAAAAAGAACAAGACCAATGCCAAGCAGCTTCGGTAATTGTCTGAAGGACTTCAATTGGAAATCGTTTAAATAGCGTCTGTGTGGAAACATTAACGAAACATACCTTCTGAGTTATCTCGAGTTTATCCATTACATGTTAGTATTTCGTGAAATGGTGCGGAATCCATCGACTTAGATTACGTCTTTAACGACCATTACAATCCGTTAACTGGCCCCTCGCGGCGTATCGCGTTAGGCAGCGCCCATTCAAACTTGGAGGAAAACCTATGGCCGTTATGAAAACCATCGAAGTGCTTAGCGAAAGCAGCCAGTCATTCGAAGATGCGATTGAAAATGCTGTCACGCGCACAGGCAAGACCGTGAAGAACATCCGCTCTGCTTATGTCAACGAAATGTCGACATCCATTAAAGGCACGAAAATCGATAAGTTCCGCGTCAATGTGAAAATCACATTTGAGGTCGGCGAGTAATCAATCATCTCGCTATTGATATTTTCCAAAGGCTGCATCATGAATGGTGCAGCCTTTTTGTTTTGGGGATTGGACGCCTAAATGAGTGATACAGCTATATATGTCTTAACGGGGATATTGGCCGTTGTCGCGATTATCCTCTTCATGCGATCAGGTTCCTCGCATTCGCTCACAGAACAAAAGCGCGACGAAGTCAGGCGAAAGCGTGCGGCTTTGATGGCGAAGAGAAAAGCCGAAGCGGCCGAAAGAGAAAAGGCCGAGGCCCCGTTCGAATAGGGCGCTGGAAACGAAAGCCGCGGCGGAGCCCGCAGACACGCAAGATTAAACCTCGCTATCCGCTTATCCCTTGCTAGCATTGCGCGCCTTTGGGCGGTAAACCCCTCCCCATAGATATAAATCCGTAGATTTAAACAAGAGATATAAAGAGGTTCCCCTATGTTATCTGATGCTGTTGTCATTGTCGGTTTGGCCCGCACGCCGATGGGCGCATTCCAAGGCGCGTTCTCATCCGTCACTGCGCCGCAGCTCGGCTCTGCCGCCATCAAGGCCGCCATGACCGAGGCCAAGGTCAAAGCGGACGACGTCGATCAGGTCGTCATGGGCTGCGTGTTGCCAGCGGGACAAGGCCAAGCCCCTGCGCGTCAGGCGGCGCTCGGCGCGGACCTGCCGCTTTCAACGGAGGCGACCACCATCAATAAAATGTGCGGCTCGGGGATGCAGGCCGCGATTATGGCCCATGACGCGATTAAGGCGGGCTCCATAGACGTCGCCGTCGCGGGCGGCATGGAAAGCATGACCAATGCACCCTTCATCCTCCCTAAGGCCCGCGCTGGCATGCGCATGGGCAATCAGCAGGTCGTGGACTCGATGATGCATGACGGCCTCACTGACGCCTATGAGGGCGGCGCAATGGGCGTCTTCGCGGATCAAATCGCGAGCGAGTATCAATTCACCCGCGAACAACAAGACGCCTATGCGATTGAGTCCGTGCGCCGCGCGCAAGCGGCCGAAGCAGACGGGAAATTTGACCGCGAGCTCACGCCTGTCACCGTGAAGGGCCGCAAGGGCGACACCCTCGTCGAGAAAGACGAAGGCCCGTCCAATGCCCGCCCCGAAAAGATACCGTCACTGCGGGCGGTCTTTACCAAAGACGGCACGGTCACAGCGGCCAATGCGAGCTCCATTAATGACGGCGCGGCGGCGCTGGTTCTGATGCGCCGCAGCGATGCGGAAAAAGGCGGACATAAAGTCCTCGCCGAAATCGTCTCCCACGCCGCCCACGCCCATGAACCTGCGCGTTTCACCACGGCTCCCGTCAAAGCCATGAAAAAGGCGCTGGATAAGGCAGGCTGGAAAGCAGGCGATGTGGAACTCTGGGAAATCAACGAAGCCTTCGCCGTTGTCCCCATGATCGCGATGCAGGAGCTCGGGCTGGACCACGACAAGGTCAACGTCAATGGCGGCGGCTGCGTGTTAGGTCACCCCATCGGTGCTTCCGGCGCGCGCATCATGGCGACCCTCATCGCGGAAATGGAAAAGCGCGACGCGAAAACGGGGATGGCGTCCTTGTGTATTGGCGGCGGTGAAGCGACGGCGGTGTGTTTGAAGCGGGATTAAATTGACTTCTCAAATCGTCATTCGATTTTCAGCATCCTCTCTTGATGATTTTGATAAATTGGTCGCTTTGGAAGATCGTTTGATTGCGACGTTCAAAGGTGCTCACGACGTCGATGGACATGATTTCGGTCAAGGTGAATTTAACATATTCATTCTGACCCAAAATCCCAAAAGCTTGGTTGAACAACTATTAAACGACAGATTTTTGGCAGTTACTGATTTGGCTCTATCTATTTCTCAACGGGATGTAAAGTCCGAAGAAAATCAGGTTGTTTGGTCAAAGGCCTTGTCTGGGAACTTATAACAGCCACCGCCGTTTGCTTGGTTTAGGGGAGGAATCTTTTAGTTGCTCCCGTCCTCTCTCCGTCATTACAAGGCTTGTCCTTGTAATCCATGGTGCGACGCTTGGTTTTGAAATGTTTGAAAAAATTTGGCGCGGTTGAGGCTTCATGGATTGCAAGATATGAGCCAAAGGACAGTGAAACTGTCCGACGCGATTGGTCTTGCAATGACGAAGTGATTGAGCCTTTGGACGGCCGTGGGTGCTTAGTGGGTTGGGGTCGTCAGATTATTTAGGTCACACCGACACGAGCGTAGCTCGTCCGGTGCCCATTCCTAGAAGCTTCCGACGAATACTAGCTAACCAATTTGTGCGAAGCTCGGCGCAAAATAGATATTTAGTTCACTTTGGAACTTCACGGGATGGGCACCGGACGTCCCTAACGGGCCGTGTCGGTGTGACTTTAATAAAGGACCTTGGTTTTTGCGGTGCCAAAAAAAACGCACTTTCCGAACGAAGTATCGCTCGGCGCTCCACTGAAAAAGGTTCCCCAAACCTTTTTCGGGCGTGACGCGTCCCTCAAAAATCCGCCAATTTTCCCAATAAAAACAACGGTAAAAAAAGATGCGTCCACGGTTTGGTAGAGCTGTGCAATAACTAAACTTGTCTTCTTTCAACGGGCGGCCATGTGCACGTTGGCTTGGTCGGAAAGAAGCGGCGCTTGTCATTGGGAGCGGCGGAGTCACGACCGTCAATCTGGGTGGCCTATCGCGAGCTGTTTACGCCTCGACTGCGTAG
>CALDTL010000001.1 GCA_937923965.1 uncultured Caulobacterales bacterium | reverse complement strand
CAGACTTAACAGAGTCCGGTTTCGCATAAGACATGCGCTATGGCTGACTGCCCATCGCGGGAACAGCGAAAGATTTATCGGCACCTCCTCAATATTTAGGACAGCCCGCGTGACGGTCCCCGCGATGGAGACCAGAATAGTTAGTTTGTTTTACGCGACGACCGTCACGCGGCAGCAGTTTTTGGTGTGACGGTCGGGGGTCCCTCAGTTAAGCGTTCCGGTCACGCAAACGAAAATCTTTTCAGATTTTCGAGTACCCCGGTTCAACACCCAGAGGTCGTCTCTCACCACAAAAGGTCCGGCACACACTCGGGTCTCACCCCAAGCCGCTCAACCCTGCCGTCTCTCAAACCAGCAAGCGAGGCCTCACCTGTCCCATGTTTGAGAGAACCCCATTAATATGCAGGGTAAAAGCGAAAGCGCGGAACGAGTTTTTTGATTATTTTATAAGCGGCTGAAAGGGGTGGATATTTTGGGCGGCGCGTGGGGTAAAATGTGAGGATTAAGTTTGGGTTTTCAATTTATTCCGTCATCCCAAGACACCCCTCCCACGTCATCCCAAGACGTGTTCTTGGGATCCATGGTGCAATTTTCGCGTTTGGAGATATTGGTCCCGTCAAATTCTTCCGGCCTGCATAAACACAAAATTCCCCAACAACCCAACTCTCGGCCCCATGGATTGCAAGGACAAGCCTTGCAATGACGGAGGGAGAGGAGAGTTTTTCGTTATAGTGTCGTTTTTCCGTTATCCCTAACCACGCAAATCCGTCAGTTACCCTCGCAATCTCAACGTCACACCCCGCCCCGTCATTACCGGACTTGTTCGGGTAATCCATGGTGTGAAGTTATAGAGAAGAATGAGAGTGTTTCTGAGTTTTCGGAATTGCGTTCTAGGATGAAACTCTGGATTCATACGGAAAGTACTAAAGTTCAATTTGATCAATAAGCGTGGAGACTTGCCGTCCCTCTCTTATGCCGCCTTTCGAGATTATTGCGTACACTTCGTGTTTCTGATTGATTACAGGGCCACCACTCATTCCTTGACTAACTAGGCCTCCCATTTCTAGAAAATTAATACCTTTCCTGACCGGAAAAGAAACGATATCCATTTTTCTTTCATTGAGGGTGTCTCCTGGGTCGTAATCTGGATAGCCAACGGCCACCACATTTTCATGTTTCGATGCGTTTGCCCGAGCTTTTTCTAATTCATGATACTTCACAGAGGGTACGTCATGCGCTAAAATCGCAATATCATGATGCTGACAAGAATATATTACGCTAGTGATAGCCCATTTCTCCGAAAATCGTATGGGTGTAAACAATACTAGTTTGGAAAGATCATCGATTCCTTCGATAACGTGATTGGCTGTAACGAGCCCAAGATCTTTAATGAAGACGCCAGTTCCTTGAGTGCTCATGTCTTCACCATTTTTGTTGTCGGCAGAGCATTCCAAAACCCAACAAGAGTTTTTTAAAATATCTTCATATGTCGGTGGAATGGTAATCGGGTCTCCAGAAAAAAGCTGATTATATTTTAAAGCAAACTTACGAAAAATGGGATTGCTTTTGCCTTTAACTTGTCCAACGAAATCTATCCTCCCTCGTAAGTTTTCTTTCAGGGCTCCATTATTCGGATACCTTTCTCTAAATTCTTTCTGTGCAAGCTCGTATCCTAAGTTATCGACCTTAAACAAACTTGATCTAATGTTTCTTACAAATTTCCTCCTGACGTTTACAAATTCATTCACAACAAGACCCGTAACGTCTTTCCTTGTCTTTGAGGTCATATACCATGTTTTAGAGGGATGGATTAAAAAACCATTTTGAGAAAAGATCGAACGGATTGTGTTGGAAAGCTCCTCTTCCAATACATTGCCAAAATTAGTTCTAGGGTGGCTAAATAGTTCGGCTGGATACGTATGTGATGAGATTGTTATGTCGTCAGCATATCTAGTATAACGGAAATGATTTTCTTTGCAGAAATCCAAGAGCATTTTGTCAAGCTTAAGGCATATCATGTTGGACAAAATGGGAGAGGTTGGAGCCCCTTGCGGCAGTTGGTTTGCAATTAGTGTTAAATCACAAATTATTTCTGCGACTTCTTCATCTATCCCAATATTCCTTAGTAGCCCAAATATGCGATTTCGAGAGATCGATGGAAAGAAATCCTTGATATCAATATTCAAAATGTACCGTCTTCTTTGATGGGCCGCAGCGTTCGTAATTATTCCTTTGTTTTTAGTGAAACCGTGTACAGGATATCTCGGTGAATACATCCTTTCAGTCAAAGAAAGCAATAAACGTTGAAGGTATTTTAGCCGATCATTTGGAATGTAAAGATTTCGTTTTGCACCAGAACGCTTTTTTATTATTTTGAGTTTGTAGCCTTTGGTAGGCCATTTTTTCAGAAGTGCTTGTTCATCTTTTCCAATGCCAAGATATTTAAATAATTCGTCTTTGCTATTCAATTCAGGCGGAAGTTTCGTGGTATTGAAAATGAGCGTACTTTCCTTCACGAATGAACCTCGTCGCATATTCAGCGCGGGGATTTGTCCAGAATAATATTTCAAACGTCGCAGTTACAACAACGCGATATGCGAAAGTACGCTCTCCAATTGTATTATCTAGAGTGTTTTCTTAAGTAAAGCGGGATTTATCATTTCCCCAAACACCATTTCACCACAGCCTTCTGCGCGTGGAGGCGGTTCTCGGCTTCGTCCCAGACCACGCTTTGCGGACCTTCTAGCACGTCTGCGGTCATTTCTTGGCCTCTATAGGCGGGGAGGCAGTGGAGGAAGAGGGCGTCTTTATTGGCCTTTGAGAGGCGTGCAGCGTCGATTTGGTAGGGACCGAGGGCGGCCAGCCGCTCTGCCTTATCTGTATCGCCCATGCTCACCCAGCAATCCGTGATGAGCGCGTCTGCGCCCGCCGCCGCCTCGTCAGGCGAGAGCCCGTCATGGATGATGGCTTCCTTATTTTGGGCCGCTTCGATGAGGCCTTTTGTTTTGGGGTTTTCCTCAAGGCGGTAGCCTTCCGGCGAGCTGATACGCAGCTCAAACCCAAAAGCGGGGGCGGCGTTGACGAAACTGGCGAGGACATTATTGCCGTCGCCAATCCAGGCGAGCTTTGCGTCTTTCAGGGTCACGCCGCGCTCTTCTAGGGTCATGAGATCCGCCATAATCTGGCAGGGGTGATTATGGTCCGATAGCCCGTTGATGATGGGCACATCGGCGTGCTGCGCAAAATCCGTGATGGTGCTATGGGCGTTGGAGCGGATCATGACCGCATCGACAAACCGCGAGAGCACGCGCGCCGTGTCGGCCACGCTTTCCCCGCGCCCGAGCTGCATGTCATTCGCGCCCGCCACGATGGACGTGCCGCCGAGCTGGCGCATGCCTTGTTCAAAGGAGAAGCGCGTGCGGGTGGAGGCTTTCTCGAATATCATCGCCAGTGTTTCGCCGCGCAGCGCCGCATTGGAGTCGAGGCTGCCTTTGCTCTGGCCTTTGCGCGCGGCCTTCATGGCATGGGCATCATCAAGGATGGCGCGCAGCTCGGCGGCGGGAATATCAGCGAGGGAAATGAAATGCGGCATGGCAGGCGGTCTTTATTGGTGGTCTGGAAAAGCGAATGAATAGCGCGTGGCGGCCCAGAAGCAAGGCAAAGCGGCGCATGATTGCTTTAATTCCGCCGCCGAGGGCGCTAGGCCGCCTCTATGACCCAGCACATCAAAACGGCGCTTTGCGTTTTCTTCGCGATTTTCTTCGTGGCAGCGGGGATCATGCACTTTGTCGCTGTCGATAAATTTGCCGCGATCGTGCCGCCGTTTTTGCCGGCTCCAAAGCTGATTGTCTGGGTGACGGGGTTGATGGAAATTGGGATGGGCGTGATGTTGCTCTGCCCGCATTTTCGGCCGCGCGTGGGGGTGCTCTTGGGGCTGTTTTTGCTCGCGGTGCTGCCTGCGAATATTTACATGGCGATTGCGGAGATACCCTTTGGCGACAGCGTGGCGAGCCCCGCCGCGCTCTGGATACGGGTCGCGCTGCAATTCCCGCTCATCGCGGTGATCTATTGGGCCACGCGGCCCGCTATGACGGTTTAGACCCTCCGCCCGGTTTTCCATTTGGCTTACCCCGCCTGCGGTTATTGCGGCGGCGTTTTGGGGCGCTGTCTCCGCCCGAGCCGCGCGTGGCAGAGGGTTTGGGTGCGGGCTTGCGGGAGCGCGTTTCAGAGCTGGCCTCGCCGGTCATTTTGCGCGGGCCTTTATTTTGAGGCTTTGCATCCCGAGATGGCGCTTTTCTGGAGCGGCCTTCGCGAGAGGGCGTGTTGCGTGTTGCGGCGTCTTCTGACGGGACCGCGCGGGAGGGGTTGCCGCGGCCCCGCGTTTGGGCCGGACCTTTGCTCCCCCCCTTAGATGCGCTGCCGCCTGTCTTCTCGCGGTCTTTGCTAAAGCGCGCACGGTTCTTTTTCTTTTTCGATTTTCCGCGCCCGGATCGGGTGTCTTGTTTCGGCGCTTCGGGTTTGGGCAGGGGTTTGCGCGCGCGCAGTGCCTTAACGTCTGCGGCATAATCTTCGGGGGCGTCGGCTTCTGGGATCTTGTCTTTCAGCAGCTTTTCAATGTCGCGAAGATATTTCAGCTCATCCGAGCCTTTTTCCGTGCCGACCAAACTAATGGCCATACCATCGGCGTCGGCGCGGGCGGTGCGCCCGATACGGTGAACATATTGTTCGGGCACATTTGGCAAATCATAATTAAAGACATGGGTGATGTCGGGAATATCAATTCCGCGCGCGGCGACATCGGTGGCGACAAGGGTCTGCACTTTGCCAGATTTAAACGCCTCCAACGCGCGGGTTCTCTGGTTCTGGTTTTTATTGCCGTGGATGGCGACGCCCGCAATCCCGACCTTAGCGAGGCGTTTGACGAGGCGGTCCGCGCCATGTTTCGTGCGGGTAAAAACAAGCGAGCGCCCGACATCTGGCCGCAGAAGTTCCACCGCAATACGCTCTGGCTTTTCGGCTTGCGGAACGCGGATCATGCGCTGGGTGACTTTATCCGCCGTTTTATTGGCGGGGGTAACGGAGACATGAACCGGATCATTCAAAAATTGCTTTGAGAGTTGTTTGATCTTCGGCGCGAGGGTCGCAGAAAAGAAAAGCGTTTGGCGATCCTTCGGCAGAACCTGCACGACTTTTTTGAGCGCGTGAATGAAACCCATATCCAGCATCTGGTCGGCTTCGTCCAAAATCAGGACTTCAACCTCATTTAATTTAATCGCTTTGCGGTCCAGCAAATCGATCAACCGTCCGGGCGTGGCAACAAGTATATCATTGCCGCCCGTCAGCCGC